>NZ_QFRW01000329.1 GCF_003265355.1 Glycomyces dulcitolivorans
CGACGCGGGCGGCCTCCCCGGCGGAGAGCCCGGCGCCGTTCGCGGCGACCCGGCGGCGCCCGTCCGGCGCGTGCGCGGCCGCGATCGCCTTGGCGACGGCGGGGTCGGAAGGCTCGTAGGGGACGGCGAGGCGCACGTTCTCGGCGACCGTGCCGTCAATGAGGACCGGTTTCTGCGGCAGCCACGAGATCGAGCGGCGGATCGCCTCCAGGTCGAGGCGGGTCAGGTCGGTGCCGTCGAAGGCGATCGAGCCGCCGATCGGGTGCCGGAAGCCCAGGAGCGAGGCGAGCAGCGTCGACTTGCCCGCGCCCGAGCGGGCGGTCAGGACCGTGGTCTGCGCGGCGGGCACCGTCAGGCTCAGCTCCGGCAGCGGGTCGCGGCCGGGATAACTAAAAACTGTGCGGCGGAACATGATCGTGGGCGCGCGGCGCAGCGGCGGCGCGATGTGCGGGGCGCTCGGCAGCGCGGCCGCGCCCGTGGGCTGCGGCTCCTCGGCCGGTTCGGCGCCTGCTTCGAGGGGCTCGGCGAGGATCGCGAAGACCTTCTCGGCGGCGGCGAGCCCTTCGGCGCTGGCGTGGTAGTGGACGCCGACGTTGCGCAGCGGCAGGTACGCCTCGGGGGCGAGGATGAGGACCAGCAGCGCGGTCTGGAGCCCGGCGGCCCCGGCGAGGCCGCCTTCGACCAGCTGGACGCCGACGGTGACCGCGACGACCGCGACCGACAGGGACGCGGCGAGTTCGAGGACGAGCGCGGAGCAGAACGCGACGCGCAGCAGCGACATCGAGCGGCGCCGGTACTCGCCGGTGGTGACCTGGATGGCCCCGGTCTGCTTGGCGGCGCGCCCGAACGCCTTGAGCGTGGGCAGCCCGGCGACGAGGTCGGCGAAGTGGTGCGCGAGCGCGGAGGTGGCCGCCCACTGGCGTTCGGCGCGGGCCTTCGTGTAGCGGCCGACGAGGATGCCGAACAGCGGGATCAGCGGCAGCGTCAGCACCACGACGAGCGCCGCGGGCGGGTAGGCGACGAGCATGACGACCAGGACGCCGACGGGAACGAGGGCGGCGAGGACGAGCTGCGGCAGGTAGCGCGCGAAGTAGGCGTCCAGGGCGTCGACGCCGCGGACGAGGAGCTGCGCGGTCTCGCCGGTGTGGCGGGTCCCCGAGGGCAGGCGCATGAGCCGTTCGAGGGCCTGGCGCCGCAGCCCGGACTTGACGCCGGCCGAGGCGCGGTTCGCGGCGGCCTCCTGCACGGAGGCGAGCAGGGCCCGCGCGGCGAGGACTCCGGCGAGTGCGATCAGTTGCGGCCCAAGGGAGGCGAGGTCCTCACCACCGGCGAAGGCCCCCGCGATGAGCGAGGCGATGAGCCAGGCCCCGGCGATGACGCACGCGGTCTGGGCCAGGCCGAGCCCGGCGCACACGCCGATGTAGACGGACGCGCCGCGGGCGCGGTGGAGCAGGCGCCGGTCGAAGGTGCCGGTCGTGGGTTTGGGAGCGAGCTGCGTCATGCGACGGGGATCCTCTCGTCCGGGATGCTCTCAACCGCGACCCGCTTGCGGAAGACCCAGTAGGTCCAGCCCTGGTACAGCAGGATGATCGGCAGGAAGACCACCGCGGCCCAGGTCATGATGCCGAGGGTCTTCTGCGTGGCGGACGCGTTCTCGACGGTGAGCGAGTTGGCGGCCTCGCCCGTGGACGGCAGGACGTCGGGCCACAGCGCGCAGAACAAAGCAGCGGACGCGAGTCCGATCGTCAGGGCGGTGGCCGCGAAGGCCCAGCCGCTGCGGTCCTTGAAGTCGAGCGCGAGCGCGGCGACGAGGGCGAGGACGGCGGCGATGATCAAGACGAGCGAAGCGCCGCTGCCGTGGGCCGCCTGGGTCCAGATCAGGAACGCCAGCGCGGGCACCGCGGTCGCAATCCCGAGCCTGAGGCCGAGGGAGCGGGCGCGGGCGGAGAGGTCGCCGGTGGTGCGCAGGTGCAGGAAGTACGCGCCGTGCGTGGCGAACAGGAGCAGCGTGGTGAGCCCGCCGAGAAGGGCGTAGCCGTTGAGCAGGCCCCAGATCGAACCGGTGTAGTCGAAGTTCGCGTCGAGCGGGACGCCGCGCACGATGTTGGCGACGACCGCGCCCCACAGGAACGCGGGCAGGGCCGAGCCGATGACGATGCACAGGTCCCAGCGGCGGCGCCACGCTGCGCTGTCGCCCTTGCCGCGGTACTCGAACGCGACGCCGCGGATGATGAGCCCGAGGAGGATCAGGAAGAACAGCAGGTAGAACCCGGAGAAGAGGCTGGCGTACCAGTGCGGGAAGGCCGCGAACATGGCGCCGCCGGCGGTGAGGACCCAGACCTCGTTGCCGTCCCAGACCGGGCCGATCGTGTTGATCACGGCGCGGCGCTCGCGGTCCTCGCGCCCGAGGACGGGCAGGAGCATCCCGACGCCGAAGTCGAAGCCTTCGAGGATGAAGTAGCCGGTGAAGAGCACGGCTATGGCGATGAACCAGATCGTCGTCAGTTCCATTGGGCGTCCTCGGCTAGTAGGCGAAGGCCATCGGCTTGTCGGGGTCGTCGGACGGGCTCGACGCGGCGAGCGCGTCCTCCTCGGGGGGCGGGCCGGCCTTCGCGAACTTGAAGAACAGCTTCAAGGCGACGACGGCGAGGATCAGGTACACGAGGGTGAAGCCGATGAGCGAGATCGCGACGGTGGCGGCGCCGACGCGCGGGGAGACGGCCTCGCTGGTCTGGTATAGGCCGAAGACGACCCACGGCTGGCGTCCCATCTCGGTGAAGATCCACCCGGAGCTGTTGGCGAGGAACGGGGTCAGGGCCATCCACATCGCGATGGGCCAGAACAGGCGGTGCTCGGGCAGGCGGCCGCGGCGGGTGAACCACCAGACGATGACGGCCATGGCCATGGCGAGGAGCCCGAAGCCGATCATGAACCGGAAGGACCAGTAGGTGAGCGGGATGTACGGGACGTAGTCGCCGGGTCCGAAGAGGTCGTTGTACTGGGCGTTGAGGTCGTTGATGCCTTCGACGCGGCCGCTGAAGGAGCCGGTGGCGAGGAACGACAGGAGCCCGGGGATCTCGATGATCGGCGTGCCGTGGCGCCCGTCCAGGGAGCCGATGGTGAGCACGGAGAACGGTGCGCTGTAGGTGGTCTGGTAGAGCGCTTCGGCGGCGGCCATCTTCATCGGCTGCGTCGCGGTCATGACCTTGCCGAGGGAGTCCCCGGACAGGGTCAGGCCGAGCCCGCCGATGAGGGTGGTGAGGACGCCCAAGCGCATCGCGGGGCGGTGCACGTCGAGGTCGTTGCGGTGCATGAAGTGGTAGCCGGAGACGGCGATGACGACGACGCCGGCGGTGAGCCAGGCGGCGAAGATCGTGTGCGGGAACGCGGCGAGCGCGACCGGGTTGGTGAGGACGGCGCCGAAGTCGGTGAGCTCGGCGCGTCCGGCGGTCTCGTTGAGCTGGTAGCCGACCGGGTTCTGCATGAACGCGTTGGCGGCGAGGATGAAGTACGCGGAGGCCATGGTGCCGAAGGCGACCAGCCAGATGCAGGCGAGGTGCAGGCCGGGCTTGAGGCGGTCCCAGCCGAAGATCCACACGCCGATGAACGTCGATTCGAGGAAGAACGCGACGAGCGCCTCGAACGCGAGCGGCGCCCCGAAGACGTCGCCGACGAAGCGCGAGTACGCCGACCAGTTCATGCCGAACTGGAACTCCTGGACGATGCCGGTGACCACGCCCATGGCGATGTTGATGAGGAAGAGCTTGCCCCAGAACTTGGTGGCGCGCAGGTACGCGGTCTTGCCGGTGGAGCGCCACATGGTCTGGAGGATCGCCACGATGAGCGAGAGGCCGATGGTGACGGGCACGAAGAGGAAGTGGTAGACGGTCGTGACGCCGAACTGGATCCGCGCCAAGTCGAGAACGTCCATAACGCCCCAATCGCCCGTTGAGTGCCTGAGTCCGATTATCGTGGCAGCTTGGGTGTTCCCGAGGGGACGAAACGCGCAATACATCTACTTTTCGCGTTGCCCGCCGGCGAGGCACAATCGGAGGGCAGCCGATTGCTTGAGGAGACGTGATGCGGAGAGTCGCAGTACTGGGCGCCGGGAAGATGGGGCAGGCCATCGTGTCGGGCCTGCTGCGCGCGGGTTGGCCGGCGGACTCGGTGGTCGCCACGGCCCGCAGCGCGGAGCGCGCGGCGGCGCTGCGCGAGCAGTACGGGGTCCGGGTGGAGCCGAACGCGGTCGCGGTCGCGGAGGCCGACGTCGTCGTGGTGGCGGTGAAGCCGCAGGACGCGGCCGCGCTGCTCGACGAGCTGTCGGGCGCGTTCCGATCCGACGCTCCCGTGGTGAGCATCTGCGCGGGACTTCCGGTGGCGTTCTTCGAGAAGCGGCTGCCTGACACGACGCCGGTGGTGCGGGCGATGCCGAACACTCCGGCGCTGGTCGACGAGGCGATGACGGTGCTTTCCCCCGGCACGCACGCGGACGCGCGGTGCCTGGCGGCGGTCGAGGAGCTGTTCAAGCCGCTCGGGCGCACGCTCGTGGTCGACGAGAAGCACCAGGACGCGGTCACCGCGATCTCGGGCTCGGGCCCGGCGTACTTCTACTACCTGGCCGAGGCGATGACCGAGGCCGGCGTCCTCATGGGACTGCCGCGGGACGTCAGCAAGGAGCTGGTGACGCAGACGGCCCTGGGTGCGGCCCGGATGCTGCGCGAGAGCGGCGACTCGCCGGTGGCGCTGCGCGAGGCGGTCGAGTCCCCGGCGGGGACGACGATCAGCGCGGTGCGGCAGCTGGAGAACCACCGGGCGCGGTCGGCGGTGACGGACGCGATCGAGGCGGCCCGGGACCGGGCGCGCGAGATCGCGGAGGAGTACGCGTAGTGGTTGATCTGCGGGAAATCAGAAGCGGACACTTCGCGGACTTGGACGGGCGGACCGTCTACAACCTGGCGCGGCTGCGGCAGGCGGTGTTCGTGGTCGAGCAGGAGTGCGCGTACCCCGACCTCGACGACGCGGACCTCGACCCGGCGACGGTCCACTTCTGGATTGACGGTGCTGACGGCGCCGCGGCATGCCTGCGGGTGCTGCGCGGCGACGGCGAGTGGAAGATCGGCCGCGTCTGCGCGGCGCTGTCGGAGCGCGGGACCGGCTTGAGCGCCAGGCTCATGCGCGCGGCGATGGACTCGCTGGGACCGGAGGTGGACGTGGTCCTCGGGGCGCAGACGTACGCGGCCGGGTTCTACCGGAAGTTCGGCTTCGCCGAGTACGGCGAGGAGTACCTGGAGGACGGCATCCCGCACATCATGATGCGACGCAAAGGAACGAATCCGAAATAACCGAAATATCCCCCCTAAGGGACCCCTGGTATCAAGTTTAAGCAGGGGGTCCGACAGAAACGCCCCCGTCGCGTTCACCCGTCCGAGCGACTCCGAAAGTGAGTCCGGGAGCGGGGCCCCGGATCTGTATGCCCCGCTCCCGGACGGCTCATGCGGGCGGCAGCTGCGTCGGGTCGACCACGCCCCAGTAGGCGGCCTTCGCCTGGAGGCGGTCGTCGAAGAACAGCGGCGCCTCGTGCGGGCGCGAGACCGGCCAGGACCGCAGCCACGAGACCGCGTCGTACAGGCCCCACATGGTCACCGACTCCAGCAGGTGCGCGCGCTCGCGCAGGACCTCGAACAGCTCCTTGTAGTACCAGCCCTGCGCGGCCAGCCGCTCGGGCGGCGTCGCAGGCAGGGACTCCTCCATGTAGTCCGAGACCGAGACGTCGAGCTCGGTCACGGTCTGGAGCACCCGCAGGCGCTTGAACGCGTCGATGGACTCGCCGAGGAGCTGCGGGTCCCGCTTGTAGTCGACGTGGGCCTGGTGGCCGACGCCGTCGATCGGGATCCGCTTGCGCTTGAGGTCCTGCACCAGGTTGTAGGTCGCCTCGCGCTTGTCGGGGAACTCGGTGTTGTAGTCGTTGAGGAAGAGCTTCACCTTGCGCGGCAGGACGCGGCGGGCGATCTTGAAGACCTCGCCGATGTAGGAGCCGCCGCCGAAGACCTCGTACCAGCGCGAGCGGCGCAGGCCGTCGGCCTGCTCGGGGTCGACGACCTCGTTGACGACGTCCCAGGCCCAGACGCGGTCGCCGTAGTGCGCGGCGATCGCGGTGACGTGCGCTTCGAAGCGGGCGAGCAGGAGCGCCCGGTGCGCGCTCGTGCTCTGGAGCGGGTTCCCGTCGGCGTCGAGGAACCACCAGGCGGGGGTCTGGTTGTGCCACAACAGGGTGTGGCCCCAGATGCGCATGCCGTGGGCCTCGGCGAAGGACACGACCTGGTCGGCCCGGTCGAAGGTGAAGACCCCTTCGGTGGGCTGGATCGCGTCGGGCTTCATCTGGTTGCCGGTGGTGACCTGCGCGAAGTGCTTCGCGAGGAGCTCACCGGGCTTGCCGACGACCTCGGGCGGCTCGACGGCGCAGCCGATCGGGAAGTCGCATTCGAGGAAGTCCTTGAGCGGGAGGAGGTCTTGGATCTCGGGCTCCTGGATGCGGGTGAGCGTGAAGTTGTCGACGAGGACCGGGGTCAGGCTGGACGCGGACTCGACGTAGAACTGGAGCCGGTCGGCGGCCTGGGTGATCGAGTACGTGCCGGTGAACTCGGTCCAGGCGTCGGGGGTGACGGCGGTGTTCCACTTGACCGACTCGTAGGCGGTCGACCCGGCGGCGTCGCGCTGCACGGTGGTCCGCAGGTCGGCCGCGTCGGTGCCGGAGGGCAGGCGCATGAGGACGCGCAGCTGGTAGCGGACGCCGACCTCGATGTGCGCGGTGATGTCGATGGCGGCGCCGTTCCAGGTGGCGGTGCGGCCCTCGACGAGGAGGTTCCCTTCGGCGTTCACCGAGAGGGCGACGGCGCCGCGGGCGTACCAGCCCTCGGTGGTGCCGGTGGAGAAGTCGGTGGCGAGCAGCAGGTCGTCGGCGTGCGCGGGGCTCGCGAACCCGAACGGCAGCACGGCGGCGCCGCCGGCGACGGCCGCGCCGGCGAGGACGGTGCGGCGGGTGGCGTGAGGGGAGGACTTCGACATGGACGCTCCTTTGCGGCATGAGGGGAAGCCGCGGCCGGGAGTCGGGGGTGCCGGCCGCGACTGGACGCTCCGAGTGAATTCCGAAACTCTCGGAAACTTTCATTCAAAGTATTGATATGTTACGATCCTTGCGTCGGCGCTGTCAAGGCGACGACCTACCACTGTGGCGGAGATGTGAGGGGCTCTGCCGCAAGAAGAAAGGGGGCCGGCGAAAGCCGGCCCCCTCCAAGCGCGCGTTCGCTACGCCTCTTCGGGCTGCTCGATGAGCGACTGGATGTACAGCGGCTCGCCGATCTTCTCCAGGATCTCAAGCTGCGTGTCCAGGTAGTCGATGTGGTGCTCCTCGTCCTTGAGGATCGACCCGAACAGGTCGCGCGAGATGTAGTCGCCGACCGACTCCATGTGCGCGATGCCGCGCTTGAGCCGGTCGATCGCCTCGACCTCGATCAGGCGGTCGCACTCGAAGACCTCTTTGATGTTGGTGCCGATGCGCAGCGGGGAGAGCCGCTGGTAGTTCGGCATGCCGTCGAGGAAGAGGATGCGGTCGGTGAGGATCTCGGCGTGGCGCATCTCGTCCATCGACTCGGCCCGCGTGTACTTCGCCAGCTTGGTGTAGCCCCAGTTCTCCTGGAGCTTGTAGTGCAGGAAGTACTGGTTGATCGCGGTCAGCTCCGCGGTCAGCTGCTCGTTGAGGAATTCGATGACCTGCTTGTCGCCCTGCATGGTGTGCCCTCCCGGTCTCATTGTCGCCGGTCGAGCGACCGGTGACCCCAGACTAGGACGATAAGTAGGGTGATTTCCAGCCAGGAATACCTAAAATAGGACAACCTATCCTAAGGGAGGACATCCTAAAGGGACGGGAAAATCCCGATAAAGCAGAGGGATCAGGCCGCGGCCGGGACCGAGTCCGTGAAGTAGCTCTCGATCATGTCGACCAGGCGCTCATGGCAGGTGCCGCAGCTGGTGCCGGCGTCGCACGCCTCGCCGATGGCCTCTTCGGTGTGCGCGCCAGCGCTGATGCAGGCGCGGACCTCGTTCTCGTGGACCGCGTGGCAGATGCAGGCGTACACGCACCGACCTCCGGCAGGTTAGGCAGGACTAATAAAGGCATGCCTAACCTACCTAACCGCCGGGCGATCGGCAACCGTCTCTTCGGTCACTTCCCGAGCAGCGTGCCCAGGACCTTCACCGCGTGCTCGATCCCGGCGTCGTCGACGTCCAGGTGCGTGAGCATCCGGCCCCAGTCGGGCCCGAGCACGGAGATCTTCACGCCCTGGTCGGCCGCGGCCGAGGCGACCTTGGCGATCTCGGGGACGCGCACGAGCACGATGTTGGTCTCCACCTGCGCGGCGTCGCAGATCCCGAACGGCTCCAGCGACCGGGCGAGGTGCTGCGCGCGGGCGTGGTCTTCGCCGAGGCGGTCGATGTGGTTCGCCAGCGCGTACCGCCCGGCCGCGGCGAGGAACCCGGCCTGGCGCATGCCGCCCCCGAGGCGCTTGCGGATGACGCGGGCGCGCTGGGCGCGTTCGGCGTCGGTGATGAGCAGCGAGCCGACGGGGGCGCCGAGGCCCTTGGAGAGGCAGACCGAGACGGTGTCGAACAGGCGCCCGTACTCGGCGAAGGGGACGCCGGTGGCGGCGTGGGCGTTCCAGATGCGGGCGCCGTCGAGGTGGAGGCCGAGGCCGTAGGCGTCGGCGAGTTCGCGCAGGCGCCGCATTTCCTCGACCGGCTGGACGGTGCCGCCGCCGATGTTGTGGGTGTTCTCCACGGCGATGGCGCGGGTGACGGTGACGTAGGGGTTGGGGCGGTTGATCAGGGGTTCGATGAGGGCGGCGTCGACACGGCCGTTCTCGCCGGCCCAGGTGCGGGTGGAGATCCCGCCGAGCGCGGCGGCGGCGCCCATCTCGAAGTTGACGACGTGCGCTTTGACGTCGCACAGGAGCTCTTCGCCGGGGCGGACGAGGAGCTGCAGGCCGATCTGGTTGGCCATGGAGCCGGTGGGGGTGAAGACGGCGGCCTCTTTGCCGAACAGCGCGGCGGCTTCGGCTTCGAGGGCGTTGACGGTGGGGTCCTCGCCGTAGACGTCGTCGCCGACGTCGGCGCACATCATGGCTTCGAGCATGCCCGGGGTCGGGCGGGTCACGGTGTCGGAACGGAGGTCGACGATCATGACCCGATTCTAGCCGCGCGGCTAGGAAGGCCGGCCGGTCTCCTAGTAGGGGTTCTCGCCGTTGCCGATGCCGAGGACCGGCAGGTACATGCGCTCGCCGTCGGCGGTGAAGCCGTCGTAGACGATGTCGAAGAGGTCCTGGATGCCGAAGGCCCGCAGGGCGTCCACCATCATGTGGGCGGCCTGGTTGGTGGCGGTGCGGTCGGTGGAGTTGAAGGTCCGCGACCAGTTCGGCTGGGAGCCGCTGGGGGCGCGGAAGCCCATGCTCGGCAGGTTCGACAGGCCGGAGCGCCAGTTGCCGCTCACGGCGGCGCTGGCCTCGACGCGCAGGCCGTCGTCGACGAACGCGGCGACGTACCGGGCGGACCAGTCGCCGGTGCGCAGGAGCACGGTCCCGGAGGTGTCCACCACCGGGACGTCGGCGGCCATGTCCTGCAAGAGCGAGCTGAGCCGCTCGGTGAACTCCCCCATGTCGTGGCACGCGGGCTCGGGAGGCCGGGAGCCGGTCCGCGCATAGGCGGACCACCCCGAGATATCGCCCTTGCCGATGGCATGGGCTTCAAGCTGCTCGAACAGATCCGGGGAGAGCAGCCGCAGGAGCACACCGCCGTGGAACCGGCGAAGATGAAGCTCGAAGATCAATCCATCCCGGTACCAGCGGATCCAGGGCCCGCCGTCGCCGCCGCGAACCTCGGGGGCGCCGAGCTCGGCCATCATGGTCCGGAGGACTTCCCGGAAGATGAGGGTGCGGTGGTTCTCACCCTGGCGGCCGCGTTCGGCGGACCGCAGGACCATGACCTCGATGGAGTAGAAGTCGGCGCGGCCGCTGACGGGAGTCTGGGGCGGGACGGAGTCGGCGATGGCGTTCCCGGTCTCGTAGCCGGTCTCGGCGCGCCACATGCCGATGTCGACTTCGGCGGACCGGACCTGCCAGCCGAGGTCGGTCATGGCCCGCGTCAGGTCTCCCTTGTTCCAGCGCCCGAAATCGGTTTTTCTGGCACGTCGGAGCAAGTCGACGAGTTGCGATTCGCTGATCCGATGTGTGCCGAGCATCCGGTACCGTGCCAATCCGTCCGTAGGTGGGGCTGCGGGCCTGAAGCCCGGCTGGCCACTGCGGTTAGGGTAGCCTTGCCTGAGATACCGAGTCGAGAGGTGAGGGTCGGGAGTTGACCGATACTGTGCGGCAAGACACGCTCGTCAGCCTACTAGGCGGCAAGCGCGGCGCCTTCGACGCCACCGCCCCGCTTGTGGTGTTCGTCCTCACCTGGCTTCTGACCGGCAATTCGGTCGCGTGGGCTGCTACGGCATCCCTCGTCTCAGCGGCCGCGATCGCGGCGGTGCGCCTCACCCAGAAGCAGAAACCACGGGCGGTGATCCTCGGCCTCCTCAGCGTCGCCGTCGCGGCCCTGATCGTCCTCTACACAGGACGCGCCCAGGACATCCTCCTCCCCCGCATCATCTCCAACGCCGCCAGCGCCCTCGTCTGGGCCGGCTTCATCGCCTTCCGCCGCCCCCTCCTCGGCCTCATCGTCGGCGGCCTCCTCGGCCAGCGCACCCAATGGCGCCTCGACCCCGCCCTCCTCCGCGCCTACTCCCTCGCGTCCTGGATCTGGGTCGCCATGTACACCCTCCGCGTCGCCGTCCTCACCCCGTTCTGGAACTCCGACAGCGACGACTTCGCCGTCATCGGAGGCGGCCTCGCCCAGGTGGTCCTCTCCTGGCCCCTCCTCGTCCTCTGCCTCATCGTCTCCGGCTGGGTCATCAAAGCGGCTCTCCCGAAGGACCACCCCGGCCTGAGGCACCCGGTGGTTCCGGCGGAGAACACCGAGACCGAGAAGTCCAACTCTTAACCAGGTTCCCTTCCGCCCCAAGCGAACCAGAATCCAGTCGGATTCCCGACACGTCGGCGTTTCAATGCGGCGATCTTGATGTGTGTACTTCTACACTCATGAAGATGAAGTGGTCAACAGATCATGTGCGGGAGCCGCTACTCACGGAAGCGGAGTACGACACTCTCGGCTCCGGGGTGCACCGGGTCTCGTACCCGAAGGGCTCGCTGCTGGTGCTCTTCGGCGACCATACGGACTTCGTCCTCTACCTGATCGACGGCTACGTCAAGTCCGTCCAGCGCGACCCCGACTGCATCCTCGGCATCCATTCGCCGGGGCGGTTCATCGGCGAGCTCGCGGCGCTGACGTCGAAGCCGCGATCGGCCGACCTGGTCACGCTCACCGAAATAACCGCGCTGTTCATTCCCGGGGACACCTTCCTGAAGCTCGTCACCGGCAACACACAGCTGGCTGCGGCGATGATGCGGCAATTGGGGGAACGTGTGCAGGACCTCGGCATCCGGGTCAAGTCGATCATCAACGCCGAACAGCAGCTCGCCCGGGCAGTGCTGGAGATTGTGCACTCCGGCATCGGAGAGGAGCGCCCCGACGGACTTGAGCTGATCGGGTTCAACCAGCGGGACCTGGCCTCTCTGTCGGGGATCTCCAGGGAGTCGGTCTCAGCAATCCTGAAGCCTCTCAAGGAGAGCGGTGCGGTCACCATCGGCCGAGGCCGCATCACCATCCACGACCTCACGCCGTTCGAGGTCATCGCCCAGCGCGTCGATCACGCGCTTTTACCTGGACGCGCCACGTGATACATGATGTCGAACCTGGACCTCTACCTCTCCGCCGCAGTCTCCGTCATCTCAGCGGTGGCAATGACAACGCAGGCCTGGCTGCTGTACAGGGCGTCGCGCTACCAGAACCATACCGAACTCATGAAGATCCGCATGGACGAGAAACGCAGCGTCGAACCCTCGCAGTCGCGTGAGACCGCCCCAGAACAGGAACGACCTACAGGTGACCCGAACGCGAACAACCAGGTTCAGCGGATTTAAGCTCATCGAGCTGCTACGGCAGCATGTGCCGCACGATTTCGATCCGGAGGACTTCCTCATCGCAGGGAGCGCCCGATTGTGGGCGGGCGGCATCACTCATCAGCTGTCCGATCTGGATCTCCTGGTGCGGCCCAAGAGCGACACTTGGGAGCGGGCCGTGGAGATCGCCTTCGAGCACTCGCTGGTCTTCGATCACACGGCGCTGCGCACCAGTGCCTACAACGGCGACAAGATCGCCCTCCTCTATGGCGGCCTCATCGAGGTCTGCGAATCCTGGCTCCTGCCGGACAGCGACACCGAAAAACTGCTCAGGACCGCCGATGAGATCGACGGATTGAAGTACTTGACGCTTCCCGAGGTGATCGCCTACAAGCGGTACCTCGACCGCCCGAAGGACCGTGCCGATCTTGCCCATGCCGCGCAATACCTTCGCAAACCCAGCTCAACCGGCAAGTGTGCGATGCTGTTAGCCAGCAATGGAAACACCGGAGGCCGAAATGGGAGCCCCACAGCCCGCGATTTTCGACGCTGCACTCGCTGAAATCCACCGCCAGATCAATCACGCCCGCACCAACGTGACCCATGCGGACACGAAAGCGGCGCTGCTTGCTGCCGGGGCCATCCCGATCACGGCAGTGCTCGTGGCTGCGCCGTCGTTAACCCGACCACTCGGATTGCTGAGCGCCGTCGCCTGGATCGCGGCCGCCTTCATGTTCATCGGGATCAGCATGCTCGGCGCGGTAGTTTGGCCGCGGCTCGCCGGAGGCTCCGGCATCAAGACCGGCGCCCGCAGGCCACCTGATCAGATCATCGAGAATGCCCTTCATGCGTCGTCCAGCCCTGAGAGTCAATTGGAGAACGCCGCCGCGGAACTGGAGTTGTTGGCGACGCTTGCATACGCCAAGTTCCGGAGGATCCAGGCAGCGATCCTGTGCTTTGCCGTTGCTGCTGTGTTCATGCTGGTGGCTGCGGTGGTATGAGCTGTTGGCGGGCTGGGGTTTGCGGTGGGGGGTTAGGGTCGTGGTGTAGCGTGCGGCTGCGACCCCCTCGACTGAATCGGACTCGGTGCCTTGATCGCGGCGTACGTCTCGACGTTCTTGACGGCGTTGTGGTCGGCGTTCGTGCCGGTGACGCCTATTGAGCCGTATCTGATCGCGCTGGCGGCGATGACGGGGTACGGGCCGGTCGGGCTGGGGTTGACTGCGGCGGTGGGGCAGACGATCGGGAAGACCGCGATTTTTCTGGGCGCCCGCGGGGTGTTCAGGTCTGATCGGGTCAAGCGGTGGCTGTACGCGGTGTCCGAGCATCGGAAGCGACGGGTCGGGGACCGGCCGGATTCGCCTCTGCGGCAGCGGGTCAGGGCGCTGGGCAAGCCGTTGCGGGCCGCGGCGGCGAAGTTGACGGCTTTGTTGGAGCGGCCGGCGTTGACGCTTCCTATCTTGTTTTTGAGCGCGTTCGCTGGGCTGCCGCCTCTGCTGGCGACGAGTATTTACATTGCCGGGACGCGCGTCCGGACGCCCACGTTCGTCACGGTTTGTCTTATCGGGCGCGCGGCCCGGTTCATCGTCATTGCTTGTGCGCCTCAGATCTTTCTCGGATGACTACGCCTTGACCGGGTTCCAGGATTGAAGCCTCCGTCCATGGCTTCCCGGTCAGTAGATCCTTGCCAGTGGCTTGCAGTTGCTGGGGTTTTTCCGTGTGGTTGATCGCGAACAGGTAACTGCGGCCGTCTTCGTGGCGGCGGCGGACGAGTTCCAGGCCCTCTGGGACGTCGGTGCTGATGCCGAGGCGGTCGAGGAGGGGGTTGAGGTCGGTCGGGCGGGTTGCGAGGTACCAGACTTCGCCTTGGCCGACATGGCGGTGGAAGATCGCTCCTGTCGACGGGTAGTCGGTGAACGAAGCGACCACGTCGGCATCGAGCGCGTGAGCCGCTTCCGACCAGGTCTGGCCTTCCGTGCCGTCGTCGAGGGCGATCGTCTCGCCTTCAGGGATCGGGACGAACTCCTCCACGCGGACGCCGATCAGGTCGCGGATCGCGCCCGGGAGGCCCGGGCGGACGTGGTCGTTGCGGTCGACGATGCCGGAGTAGGGGCCGATGACCAGGGTGCCGCCGTGCTCGACGTAGTCGCGGAGGTGCGCGTCGGAGTCGAGGAGGTACAGGTGCGGGGCGAAGACGAACTCGTAGCCGCTCAGGTCCCACGCGGGGTTGACGATGTCGGTGGTCACTCCGCGGCGCCACAGGGCAGCGTGCCAGCGGCGCAGTTCCGGGTACGTTGCCATGTCGGCACTGGGTTGGCCCGGTGTCTTTGCCGCCCAAGACGATTCGAAGTCCAGCAGCACCGCTGCTCTCGCGACTACCCGCGAGCCCTTCACCTCCGCGATCTGCTTCAGTTGCGCGCCGAATTCCTTCACTTCCCGGAAGACCTTCGAGTCCTCGCCGCCGTGCGGCAGCATCGCCGAGTGGTAGCGCTCGGCGCCGTATCGCGAAGCGCGCCATTGGAAGTACATCGCGCCCTCGGAACCGCGCGCGACGTAGGAGAGGGAGTGGCGGAGCTGGTCGCCGGGCTTCTTGGCGAAGTAGCCGCGGCGCCAGGCGCTGGAGTTGGCGGCCTGTTCCATGAGGAGCCAAGGGGAGCCGCCGGCGAGGCCGCGGGAGGCGTCGGCGCCGAAGGCGACCTGGGCGGGCCACTCGATGTCGGTGTCGTGCTCGGGGATGAGGTAGTGGTCGGTGGCGACGAGGCGGTTCGGGCCGGTGACGTGGTCGCCCCAGCGGTGGTAGTCGATGCCTGAGAAGTCGCCGGTGACCATGAGGTTCGTGGTGATCGGCTTGTCCGAGGAGTACTTCGCGATCGCGTCGGCCTCGGAGCGGAAGAGCTTGAGGAGCGCGTCGGAGCTGAAGCGCTGCCAGTCGAGGACGAGGCCCGGGTTCGGGGTCTCGGCGCAGATGCGCGGCGGGAGGACCTGGGACCAGGCGGTGTAGGTCTGGGACCAGAACACGGTCCCCCAGGCGTCGTTCAAACCCGCCAGGGAGCCGTGGCGCTCCAGGAGCCAGGCGCGGAACGCGTCCGCCGCGAAGTCGCAGAAGCAGGAGCGGTAGTACTCGTTGCCGACGTGCCACATGGCCAGCGCCGGGTGGCCGGTGTAGCGCTCGGCGAGGCGCGAGGCCATCTCGACGACCGCGTCCCGGAAGGCCGGGGCGTGCGGGCAGTACTCGGCGCGGGCGCCGGAGTTCAGGCGCACGCCTTCGGCGTTGACCGGGAGCGTCTCGGGGTGCGCCTCGGAGAACCACGGCGGCGGGGAGGCGGTGGAGGTCGCGAGGTCGGCCTTGATGCCGGCGTCCGCGAGGAGGTCCATGATCGCGTCGAGCTGCTCGAAGTCCCACTCTCCGGGGCCCGGATTGATTCGGGCCCAGGCGAAGATGTTGACGCTGACGATGTTGACGCCGGCCTCGCGCATGAGGCGGACGTCCTCGTCCCAGACCTCGCGCGGCCACTGCTCGGGGTTGTAGTCGCCGCCGTAGGCGAGGCCCTCGACGGTGGGGATGATGTCGTTGTTCGGGTGTACCACTTCCGGCCCTTCGGTGTTGGACGGCGAGTTCAGGATGGCGCGCCGACGATGCCCTGGAGGTCGAGCTCTTCGCGGCGGACGCAGCGCGTGCCGTGCTCCAGCGGGATCTCGCCGGTGTCGCAGCGGCCCGCCTCGGCGTAGCGGCAGCGGCGGGCGAACGCGCAGCCCGGGGGCGGGTTCGAGGGGTCGGGGAGCTCGTCGGGGAGGAGGATGCGGCCGCCGCGGCCCTTCAAGGCGGGGTCGGGGATCGGGACCGCGGACATGAGCGCCTCGGTGTACGGGTGCCTCGGGGCGTCGTAGAGCGAAGCGGTGTCGGCGAGTTCGACGATGCGGCCGAAGTACATGACGGCGACCCGGTCGGCGAGGTTCTCGACCACCGACAGGTCGTGCGAGATGAACAGGTACGTCAGCCCGAACTCGGCCTGGAGCTCCCTGAGCAGGTTGAGGATCTGCGCCCGCACCGAGACGTCCAATGCGGACACCGGCTCGTCGGCGACCACCAGGCGCGGGTTGACGATCAGGGCACGGGCGATGTTCACGCGCTGGCGCTGGCCGCCGGAGAACGCGTGCGGGTAGCGGTCCATGTAGTCGGGGCTGAGCCCGACGCGGCGCATCATCTCGGCGATGCGGTCCTCCAGCTCCGAGCCGCGCGCCTCGCCGGTCGCGACGAGCGGGTCGCCGATGATCTGGCGCAGCGTGAACCGCGGGTTCAGCGACGAGAACGGATCCTGGAAGACCATGCGGATCTGGCGCCGGTACGGGGCCCGCTCGCGTTCGGGCATCGAGGTGAGGACCTTGCCGTCGAAGATGACGGCGCCGCTCGTGGCCTTCTGGGCGCCGACGATGGTGCGGCCCAGCGTGGTCTTGCCGCAGCCGGACTCCCCCACCAGCGCCAGGGTCTCCCCCGGCACCAGGGCGAGGTCGACGCCGGAGACGGCGTGGTTCTCGACCGTGGTGCGCCCGAGCAGGTTGCGGCGCACCGGGAATCGGACGTGGAGGTCGCGGACCTCCAGGATCGGTTCGATCATGCCTTCGCCCCTTCGGTCTCGTAGAGCACGCATTCGGCGGTCCGGCCGCCGCCGAAGTTCACTTCGGGCGGTGCGTCGACGTCGCACTTCCCGGCGATGGCCTCGGCGCAGCGGGGGTGGAACGAGCAGCCGCTCGGCCGGTGGAGCGGGTTCGGGACCGCGCCGGGGATGGTCGGCAGGTCGCGGCGCCGGTCGCGGCCGAGGACCGGGACGGAGGCCAGGAGCGCCTTCGTGTACGGGTGCTTGGGATCGGCGAAGATCTCGTCCACGGGGGCGCGCTCGACGACGCGGCCGAGGTACATGACCGCGACCTCGTCGGCGAGTTCGGCGACGACGCCGAGGTCGTGGGTGATGAACATGACCGCCATGCGGTGCTCGGCCTGGAGCGAGCGGATGAGGTCGAGGATGCGCGCCTGCGTCGTCACGTCCAGGGCCGTGGTCGGCTCGTCGGCGATGAGCAGGGACGGGTTGGCGCACAGGGCGATCGCGATCATGGCGCGCTGGCACATGCCGCCCGACAGCTGGAACGGGTAGGCGTCGATGCGCCGCTGCGGGTCGGGGATGCCGACCGAGTCGAGCAGCTCGACGGCCCTGGCGCGGGCGGCTCGCTTGTCGAGTCCGGTGTGGATGCGGAGGGTCTCGATGAGCTGCGCGCCGATGGTGCGCAGCTGCAGGAGCGACGCGGCGGGCTCCTGGAATATCATGCCGATGTCGCCGCCGCGCAGCCTCTGGAGGCGTTTGTCGCGCGGGTCGAGGGAGAGGATGTCGAACGGCGCGCCGTCGCCGTGCCAGGTGATCGTGCCGGCGTCGATCGAGCCGGAGTCCTCGACCAGACGCAGGATCGAGCGAGCGGTCACGGACTTGCCGCAGCCCGATTCGCCGACGACGCAGAGGGTCTTGCCGGCGTGGACTTCGAGGTCGACGCCGTCGACGGCGCGGACCCTCCCGTCGAAGGTGTCGAAGCCGGTGTGCAGCCCCGAGATCTCCAGCAGCGGTCGTGAAGGTTGCTCCATTGCTCACCTAGTGCTTGTAGGGGTCGGCGGCATCGCGCAGGCCGTCGCCGACGAAGTTGAACGCGAGGACCACCAGGACGACGCAGGCACCCGGGATGAGCAGCCACGGCGCTCCTGAAAGGACGCTCCACTTGCTGGCGTCCTGGAGCTGCACGCCCCAGGAGACGGCCGGCGGGCGCAGGCCCATGCCGAGCCACGACAGGGCGGTCTCGGCGAGGATCATGCCCGGGATCGACAGGCTCAGCGCCGCGATGATGTGCGAGGAGAACGAGGGCAGCATGTGCCGGAACATGACCCGCGCGTGGCTGGAGCCGTCGAGGCGCGCCGAGGTCACGAACTCCTCCGAGCGCAGGGCGAGGAACCGCCCGCGCACCTCTCTGGCGAGGCCGGTCCACGCCACCAGCGCGAGGATCGTCGTGATGATGAAGTACCTGGCGACGGGCCCCATCTGGGCCGGGAGCGCGGCGGCGAGGCCGAGCCACAGCGGGATCGACGGGACGGCCATGATCAGCTCGATGATGCGCTGCACGACGTTGTCGATCCAGCCGCCGAAGTAGCCGGAGACGGCGCCGAGGACGATGCCGAGCAGGAACGCCAGCATGACGCCGATGATGCCGACCGAGGCCGAGACGCGGGTGGCGTACACGAGCTGGCTGAGCAGGTCCTGGCCGTCGGTGGTGGTCCCGAACAGGTACATCGGGTCGCCTGAGTCCTTGGGGCCGATGAGGTGCCGGTCCATGGGGATGAGGCCGAAGAGTTCGTACTCCTCGCCCTTGACGAAGAGGCCGACGTCGACGCGGTCCTCGGGGTTGGGCTCGTACGTGATCCGCAGCGAGCGCGGGTCCTGTGTGGACGTGTAGCCGTCGACGTGGAGGCCGAAGCGGAACCCGTCGGGGCCGTCGGTGTCCCAGAGCTTGAGGACCTGCGGCGGGGCCGTGGTGTACTCGGAGTCGCGGTGGCGGTCGCCGAACGGGGCCACGAACTCGCACAGGGCGATCACGATGAGCATCGCGGCGAGGAGCCAGGCCGAGACGAGCGCGAGCCGGTGCTTCTTGAAGGCCCACCAGACGAGTTTCCGCTGGGAGGCGCGAGTGCGCTGGAGTTCGCTCGGACTGGGCGTCATGCCGGTGGGTTCGAGGCCTTCTCCGTCGTTCAGAGGCACGGTTTTCAGGCTCATGCGCGGCTCACCTCTGGTGTCCGAGTCGGATGCGGGGGTCGAGCCAGCCGAGGAGCAGGTCCGAGATGAGCGTGCCGATGACGGTGACGACGCTGAGGACCATGATCACCGACCCGGCCAGGTACATGTCCTGGGATTTCAACGAGCCCAGCAGGATCGGGCCGAGCGTCGGCAGGCTCAGGATCTGGCCGACGACGATGTCGCCGACCAGGAGCAGCGGCAGGACCCAGCCGATCGTGGACACGAACGGGTTGAGCGCCACGCGCAGCGGGTAGCGGCGCAGCAGGGCGCCCTCGGGGACGCCGCGGGCGCGCGCGGCCGTGACGTACGGGCGCCGCAGCTCGTCGAGGAGGTTGTTGCGGATGATCCGCACCAGCCCCGCCACGCCGCCGGTGCCGATGACGATCATCGGAATCCACAAGTGCCCCAACAGGTCGAGGAGCTTGCCGAGGTTCCAGGCGGCGTCGCACCACTCCGGCGAGCAGAGCCCGGAGGGGACGGAGCCGAACCAGGTGACGCTGAAGTAGATGAACACCAGCGCGATCAGGAAGTTCGGGGTGGCCAGGCCCAGGAAGCCCACAGTGGTGACGGCGTAGTCGCCGGCCGAGTGCTGCTTGACCGCCGAGTAGACGCCGATCGGGAACGCCAGCGCCCACGTCACCAGGAGCGTGATGAGCGAGACCGCGATGGTCCAGCCCAGGCGCGGGGCGATGACCTCCTCGACCGGCTTCGAGTGCTCGAAGGACATCCCGAGGTCGCCGTGGAGGACGATCTGGGTGATCCAGTGCCAGTACTGCTGGAGCAGGTTCCCGTCGAGGCCGTAGCGCATGCGCAGGTTCGCGACGTCGGCTTCGGTGAGGCCCTGGCCCATGACGTTGTACTTGGCCTGGAGCGCGGTCACGTAGTCGCCCGGGGGCAGGCTGATGATGACGAACACCATCAGCGAGATCGCGAGCAGCGTGGCCGCCATGTAGAGCGTGCGGCGGCCCAGGTATCGCACCACTGTGGACTCCCTATTCCGTTGCGGCCCTGGTTATTCCGACTCCAGCCACCACTGCTCGGGGGCGGCGGGCCCGGGGGTCCCGTAGGAGGGGTTCTCCGGCATGGGGCCGCCGAAGTTGCGCAGGCGCTTGGAGGCGATGGCCCACGAGCCCTGGCCGCGGACGGTGCCGATGGCGTAGAACTGCTCCTTGGCGACGGCGAGGATCTGCGTGAAGATCTCGGCGCGGGCCGCCTCGTCGGCCTCGGCGAGGAACTGGTCGTACAGGTCGTGCTGCTGGACGACGTGCGCGGGCGGGGCTTCGAGCATCTCGGCGTCCTGGGCGCCGTTGAGGGTGTAGTGCGCCGACCACTGGCGGGCGAAGAGCGCGCCGCCGCTGGGTCCGGCGGGCATGTACCACTGGACGGCGGTGGTCTCGTCGATGTAGCCGCCGTCGCCGGTCCACACAGTGAGGTCGTAGGCGTTCTCGTCGATGCCGGCCTGCCAGTTCTCGCGCGGCTGGCCGTTGACGTGGAGGGTGACGCCGACGGCGGCCCACATGTCCTTGATCATGTCGAGGCCGTCGAGCCAGACGGTGCCGAGGAGGGCGTCGTCGGCGACGGAGGCGGTGAACTCCAGGCGGGTGCCGTCGGCCGAGGTCCGCACGCCGTCGGAGCCGAGGGCGTACCCGGCGGCGTCCAGAGTGGACGCGGCGAGGTCGGGGTCGAACTCGGTGTACTGGGTGGCGAACGCCTCGTCGTAGAAGTCCGACTCGGGGCGCGGGGCGGCCTGGGTGGGCTCGCCGACGCGGTTCCACAGGACGTCGATGAGCTCCTGGCGGTCGATCGCGTGCGACATGGCGATGCGGAACTGCTTGTCCTGGAAGACCTTCCGCAGTTTCGCGTCGGCGTGGTTGAGGTTGAAGGCGATGTTCATGTCGCTCGAATAGGTGCCTTCGAGGTCGATGATGGTGTAGCCGCCGGCCTCCTCGCCGTCGACGGCGTCGGCGCGGTGGGCGTTGTCGTTGAAGTGGCGCGAGTGGAACTCGTAGTCGCCGTTGACGGCGTGGGCGAACATCGTCTCGACGTCGGCGATGATGTTGTAGCGGACCTCGTCGAGGTACGGGAGCTGGCTGCCGTCCTCGTCGACCTTCCAGTAGTACGGGTTGCGCTCGAAGAGGGCGTAGTCGGCGTCGGAGACCGGCTTCTTGCAGATCCACGGCAGCAGGGTCGGCAGCTCCGGGTTCTCCCACTGGAAGTTCCACAGGTTGCCCAGGGCGGTGAAGCGCGAGACCCAGCCGTCGTAGCCCTCGGCGACGGCCTCGTCCTGCGCGGCCGGGTTGTAGGTGGGGTGGAACTGCTCCAGGTAGTGGCGGGGGTACATGGTGAAGCGCTGGCCGGCGACGCCGGCGGCCATGTCGTCGCGGAAGAGCGGCTTGGGCCCGGAGAAGCGGACGATGAAGGTGAAGTCGTCGACCACTTCGAGTTCGGCGGGGGTGCCGTCGAGGCTGGTGAGCTCGGTCGGCATGGCGGTGGTGAGCTCGGTGTTGAGGTTGACGTCGGCGTAGGCGAACTCGACGTCCGAAGTGGTCAGCGGGGTCCCGTCGGACCACTTGACGCCTTCGCGGAGGGTGATGGTGAACTCCGAGGCGTCGGCGTTGGCCTCGAACGCGGAGGCGACGTTCATGCGGATCTCGCTCCAGTCGCGGGAGCGTTCGAGGAGGTGGCCGTCGTTGACGGTGCGCCACAGCCAGGGGCCGTCGGAGGGGCCGGTGATGGCGGTGTTCCAGGTGCCGCCGTAGGCGCCCATTTCGTCGGTGGCCTTGACGACGAGGGGCTCCTTGGGGAGGCGCTCCTCGACCGGCGGGAGGTCGCCGGCCTCGACGCGCTCGGCGAGCATGGGGGCCTCGGGGCCCTTGTCGCCGCCGGCGCCTTCGCCTTCGGGGTCGGTGGAGAAGAAGCTGCATCCGGCGGCGGAGGCGGTGATCGCGGCGCCGCCGGAGAGGACGAGGCCGCGGCGGGTGAGGGTGGGGTCCCACTGGAATTCGGATCGCTGGTTGCCCGCGGGGGTGCGGGCGGGCTGCTGAGTGCTCATCGGTGAGCGCTCCTTCCGTGGTCGCGCAGTGCACATGAAGGGGGTGTGACGGGGCCCTGCACGACCCCGCCTCATGCCAAAAAGTTTTGGCGAACTTCCGGAAACACTCCGAAAACTTTCGGTGATAGCGGTGAGACTACGGCAACACCAAAACAGCGTCAAGGCAGGTAAGTCGCCGCAAAGGTCACGATCAGATCACGAATGGCAATCGTATTCCGCCTCAGAGCTACTGAAAAGTTTCGGAAGTTTCGAAAATGGAGTACGTTTGCCGCCAGTGACGTCGGTCAATACCATCAGGCGCCTTCGCGGCGCGGCGACAGACCGCGGCGGTACCCCTCCCAGAGGCTCCGCATGACGAAGATCTTCTCGTCGAGCTCGTCGTCGGCCGAGAGCGCGCGGCCCGAGTACGGGGCCTGGAGCCGCCACGGCTTCTGGGACGGGTCGACCAGGTACACGACCGGCACGGTGCGCCCGGCGCGCCGCTCGGCGCGGATGTCGGCGACCTCGGTCCACGCCGCGTACCGCTCGTTTCGCGGACTCCCTTGGGGCCCTTGGGACTCCAGCGGGTGGATGCCGCGCTCGTCGAGGACGACGCCGTGCTTGCGGGCCCCGGCGTAGGCGACCGCGAGGGCCACCGCGGCGGCGACGAGCACGAGGACGCCGAGGGTGAGGTGGTACCAGTGGCCGACGGCGAGCATGTACAGGACGGCGGGGACCAGCGCGACCAGGGCGGAGACGCCGCCGAGGAACAGGGCGCGGCCGATGACCTGTCGCGTCGTCGGACGGAATGTGATCTTGACGGCCACACTCACCCCCACCAGGCTCGTTCCGCTGCCGATGAGCTGATCGTGCCACGTCCGACGCGCACGTCAAGCGACAATCGGACAGAAACCGGACCGCCACCCCGCGGCCCCCGGGCCCGGGTGTGTCAATCTGGACGCATGACGTCCGCAGACTCCCCGCTCCCCACCCGCCGCCTGCGGGTCCGCCGCTCCGCGGCGTTCACCGGCGCGGCCTTCGTCGCCTGGCTCACGGTCGCCCCGCTCGCGTTGGCGCTCATCGTCGAGCAGCCCCTCTGGAGCGCCCTCTCGGTGCCCCTCGGAGTCGTCCTGCTCTTCATCCCCCTCGGCGTCTCCATGTGGGCCTGGCGCTCCGGCGTCGACGTCACCACCGACGGCCTCACCGTCCGCGGCATGTTCACCACCCGCGAGATCCCCTGGCGCCACATCGACGGCTTCGCCACCGGCAACGAAGGCGTCCAGGCGATACTCGCCGACCAGTCCCAGATCAAACTCGACCCCCTCAAGCCCGAAAACCTCCCCCAGGTCCTGGAGATCGGCGGCCAGGAGCTGCTGCGCGAGGACGAGACAGCCCCCGACCCGAAGGCCGGGGGCTGAGGGCTCAGTCCTCGATTACCGGCGGTTCGTCGTCACCGCAACCGACGTCACCGGGATTGGGCGGGAAGGGCGTCGTCTGGGACGCATACTCGGCGATCGTCTCCGCGTCGAGCACACCGGAGACAGCGCGAACCTGATCGATGAAGCCGGAGAACGGGTCCACGCCGGCACCGGTCGCTCCTACGGAGAAGGCCCCGTCCGCAGGCCACGGGCTCGACGGACCGGCCGAGGCGCCGGAGAGGACGCCGTCCACATAGAGCGCAACCGAGTTCGCGCGGATGTCGTACACCACGGCCAGGTGATACCAGCGCTCGGCGACGGCGGGAGCGCTTGCGACCGCTTGGACGACGCTTGCATCCGCGGCGTCGCTCTCATGCGATTCGAGGACCCAGGTTCCGGTCGCAGGTTCAAAGGCCAGCTCGAATGCGGAAGCGGCCGTCCCGGACTGCGCCAGAATCGTGCGGCGCGCCGAAAGGTCGTCGGGCCTGACCCACACCGTGGCGCTGAACGACTCATCGGTGCGGAACGGCGCGAGCGCCGTGCCGTAGACCGGCGAGTCCGGGTCCACCTCCAGGGACATTTCACAAGCACCCCAGCGGTTGATGTTGTACACGGGCGCACCGTTGAAGACCATGTCGCGATCACCGACTCCGTCCGTCCCGCCGAGGTTCTCGCTGAAGTCCCAGAAGGCGACCGTCTCGACGGCGGTACCGGTGATCTCCTCGGCCGTCGCGATGCCGCGCCAGAGCCGGACCTGCGAGATCGCTCCCTCCCAGGGCTGCTTCGGACCGTCGGCGGCTTCGCGATTGCAGCCGACGGTGAGGGTCGAGGCGCGGGCGACCTCGTGGTCGACCGCGGCTTCGGTGGCGACGCCGTTGACGACGAGGGTCGCCGTCGAGGTGACTGCGTCGTACACGGCCGCCAGGTGCGTCCACTCGGCGACCGCGGCGTCCGCGGAGAGGACGGTCCTGTCCGTGCCGTCGCTGAGCACGAACTGCCAGGTGCCTGCGCTCGCGTTGTACTTCAGGCGCACCGTGCGTCCGTCGCCGCCGCGGAGGTTGAGGACGGTCGGTCCGTCTGAGGAGACAGCATCGAGCCGGACCCAGGCCGAGGCGGTGAAGGAGTCGTCGGTGCGGATAGCGGCGTCGGCAGAGAGGCATTCGGTGCCGTCGAGGGTGACGGCGCTGTCGGCGCGGTTGAACTGGTCCGCGGACCAGGCGGGTGCGGCCGGTCCGTCGAGGGCGGCCGCGCGACCGCTCGCGTCGAGGAGGTCGCTTCGCAGCGGCCACCAGGCCTGCGCGGCCGCCGGCAGGTGGTCGCCGGCGGCGAGCTCGCCGATGCGAGCCGGGGTGAACACCTTCGGTGCGACCACGAGGTCGTCGATCGCGCCGGTGAAGGCCGCCGGGGCGGCGGCTGCGGGGTCGGTGCAGCCTACGGTGACGATGCCGTCGGCGTCCCAGGGCTGCAGTGTGAACGACGCTGAAGCGGCCACCTGGCCGTCGATGTAGATCCGCAGCTGCTGTGCGGGCAGGTCGTACGCGGCCGCGAGGTGGTGCCATTCCCCCGCCGCCGTGGCGGGCGCGGCGACGGTGTTCCAGGCGGCTCCTGCGGCGCGGGTCTTCGCGGTCGAGAACTGCCAGGACGCCGTCTCGGCATCCCAGCCGAAGGTGAACGCCGGTCCGTTCGGCCCGCGCTGGGAGAGCACGGTCTGGTCGGCGTCGCCGAAGGCGTCCGGTCGGACCCAGGCCGCGACGGTGAAGCTGTCGAGGGTGTTGACGGCGGGCGCGTCGCTCACCGCGCAACCGGAGGCGGTGCCGTCGGCGAGGAGCGCCGATTCGGAGCGGCCAATGCGGTCCGCGGTGAACGCGAGTCCGGCGGCAGCATCGAGATGCGCGCCGGCGGTGGCGTCATCAAGGCCGTCGCCCTCGAAACGCCAGGTGGCGACGGGTACGGGAACGGGATCGTAGGTCTGCGCCGCGGCGGGGACGGCGAAGGCGGCGACTGCGAGGGGTATCGCGGCCGCCGCACCGAGCGCCGCGCGGACGCGGTCGGGTGCAGGGGACATGGGGGTCCTCTCGGGGAAGGGGAGCCGCCGCGGTCGGAACCGCCACGGTCGGCGATCAAGACTCTACAGTGGCTGGAGTTCCCTGTGGGGCCCCGAAATCGGAGCGCTAGTAGCCGTCGGCGACGACGTTCTCCAGGGGTTCTCCTGCTGCGGCCCTGCGGATCTGGGGGCCTACGGGGGCATAGGCGCGGTCGAGGGTGCCGTCTACTGAGGCGCCCGCGTGGGGGGTGATGAGGGCGCCTTCGAGGTCCCACAGGGGGTGGCCCGGCGGGAGGGGTTCGGGGTCGACGACGTCGATCGCGCAGCGGAGGCGGCCGGAGGCGACTTCGGCGACGAGGGCGTCGGTGTCGACGATCGGGCCGCGGGCGGCGTTGACCAGGAGGGCGCCGTCCTTCATGCGGGACAGGAACTTCGCGTCGACGAGGCCGCGGGTCTCGTCGGTGAGCGGGAGGATCAGGACCACGATGTCGAACTCGGGCAGCAGGGTCTCGACCGCGGCGATGGGGTGGACGCCGGGGCGTTCGCGGCGGGCGACCTTCTCGACCTCGACGCCGAGCGCGGTGAGCACGTCGGCGACCTTCTCGCCGATGTCGCCCGCGCCGACGATCAAGGCGCGCTTGCCGACCGCGGTGGTGGTCCACTCGACGCGCCACTCGTGGCGGGACTGCTGGCGGGCGAAGAGGTCGAAGCCGCGCATGGACGCGATGACCGCGCCGACGGTCCACTCCGCGGTGACGCCGGTGTGGACGCCGCGCGCGTCGCACAGGGTCACGTTCGAGGGGACGACCGGGACCCAGACTTCGGCGCCCGCGCTCAAGAGCTGGATCGTCTTGAGGGAGGCCATGTCCTTGAGCGGGGTGGTGACCTTCGACTGGGCGAGGAACGGCGGGACCCAGAAGTCGACCGAAGCGGGGTCAGAGGGGTAGCCCGACTTACCGTCGTAGACCTCGACCTCGACGTCCGCGGGGAGGTCGCCCAGCAGGGCGCGGCCTTGTTCGTGCGCGATCCAGACTTTCACAGGTCCCGAGCGTAGTCGAAGCAATCGTTTGCGCCGAGCCGGTGTAAACGCCGCCGGATCGGGGATCCCCGGCCGGTGAAAAGCGGCATCACTCGCCTGTCATCCCTTCCCTATATGGTTGGGCCCATGCGCAGGTTGCTCCCGGCCGCGGCTGCGGCCGCCGCCGCACTGTCCCTCGCCTCGTGCTCGTTCGGCGAGCCGCCCGAGCCCGAGTCCGGCCAGCCGCCGAACCTGCCGACCCCCTCGGGCGCACCCGAGAGCCCGGCGACGTTCATGGACGTCGTCGCCGAAGGGCTCGAAGTGCCCTGGGGCCTCGACTTCCTCCCCGACGGCTCCGCGATCGTCGGCGAGCGGAGCGGCCGCATCCTCCAGATCCCCGTCGCCGAGGACGGCACCACCGGCGCCCCCGAAGAGCTGCTCCAGGTCGATGTGGACGACGCCGGCGAAGGCGGCCTGCTCGGCATCGCCGTCTCCCCCGGGTACGCCGAAGACCACTCGGTATACCTCTACTACACGACCGGCGAGGACAACCGCATCGCCCGCATCGACCCGACCACCGACGCGGCGCCCGAACCCGTCCTCACCGGCATCCCCTCCGGGGAGAACCACAACGGCGGCGCGCTCGAATTCGGCCCCGACGGGTTCCTGTACGCCGCGACCGGCGACGCCGGGAACGGCGACACCGCGCAGGACCCGGACTCCTTGGGCGGCAAGATCCTCCGGATCACCGCGGCCGGCGAGCCCGCCGAGGGCAACCCCGACGCCGACTCCCCCGTCTACTCGCTCGGGCACCGCAACATCGAGGGCCTCGCCTGGAGCGGCACCGGCGCCCTGTACGCCACCGAGTTCGGGCAGGACGTGGCCGACGAGGTCAACCTGATCGAGCCCGGCGCCAACTACGGCTGGCCCTACTACGAGGGCCCCGGAAACGACCCGGCCTACCGCGACCCGGTCGTCTCGTGGGAGCCGTTCGAGGCCTCCTGCGCCGGAGCCGTGTTCCTGGAGGACTCGCTCGTCACCGCGTGCCTGCGCGGGCAGCGGCTGTGGATCGTCCCCTTCGACCAGTCCGGCGCCGCCGGCGAGCCGCAAGCGGCCGTCGTCGGCGAGTTCGGTCGACTACGATCGGTCGCCATGGGCCCCGACGGGATGCTGTGGGTGACGACCTCCAACCGCGACGGCCGCTGCGTCGAAGAGCGCGGGTGCACCGCGAACGAGGCCGACGACCGCATCATCCGCTTCTCCACCAGCTACGCCGCCCAAGGGAGGGTCTAGATGAACGACCGGTCCGGCTACGCCCGCCGCCTCCGCGACGCCGCCCGCCCGCAGCTGCGGAGGGCGAGATCCCTGTGGCGCAAGGCGAGAGCGGGCTGGTCGCGCTTCCGGCAGTCCCCCAGGGCGCAGAAGGCCGGCGTCGCCGCCGCGATCGTGCTGCTCGGCACCGGGGCCGCCGCCGCGGGCCTGGCGCTCGTGGGCGGCACCAGCGCCGACATCGGGCCGTTCGACACCACCGTGGCCCTGCACCCCGACGTGAACGGCGAGACCGTCGTGAACATCCCGCCCCTGGGCGACATCGTGTTCGACAGCCACGACGGCCCCATCGGCCTGAACCTGTCGCTCGACTCGATCGACCCGGTCAAGGCGCAGCTCATCATGAACACCCCCGACGGTTTCACGATCGCCGCGCAGAACCTCGCCTCCGACGTCACCGACGCCGTCATCCGCGTCGTGGTCGAGGCGCTCGCGATCGTGACCCTGTGCGGGCTCCTCGTCGGCGCCCTCGCGTTCCGGAACATGCGCCGCGCGCTGCTCACCGGGATCACCTCGCTCGCCGTCACCGGCGCGCTCGTCGGCTTCGCCGCGGGCACGCTGCGGCCCGAGTCGATCTCGCAGCCGCGCTACGAGGGCCTGCTCACCTACGCGCCCAGCGTGGTCGGCAGCGCCGAGAACATCGCGGAGAACTACGAGGAGTACGTCGGCGACCTCCAGCAGATCGTCACGAACATCTCCGGGTTCTACACGCTCGCGATGGACATGCCGCAGGTCGGCATCCAGGACAACTCGATCCGGGTCCTCCACGTCTCCGACCTGCACCTGAACCCGAACGCCTGGCACCTCATGGAGACCGTCGTCGGCCAGTTCGACATCGACGCGGTCGCCGACACCGGCGACATGAACGACTGGGGCTCCGAGCAGGAGGCCGAGATCTTCTCGCAGGGCGTCGCGCAGATCGACGCGCCGTACGTGTTCGTCAAGGGCAACCACGACTCCGCCACCACGGTCGCCGCCCTGTCTGCGTACGACAACGTGACGATCCTCGACGGCGAGGTCCAGGAGATCGCCGGGCTCCGCTTCGCCGGGGTCGCCGACCCCACGTTCACGCCCGACAAGGGCAGCCTGCCCGACAGCGAGTACGTGGCGCAGATGCTCACCGAGTCCGGGGAGCGCCTCGCGGGCGCGATCGAGGAGGCCGGCGGCGCCGACCTCGCGATGGTCCACGAGCCGCCGATGGCCGACCCGCTCGCGGGCGTCGTGCCGCTGGTCCTGGCCGGGCACATGCACGAGCGGTCGGTCGAGGACCTCGGCGAGGGCACCACGCTCATGGTCGAGGGCTCCACGGGCGCGGCCGGGCTGCGCCACTTCACGTCCTCCTCGACCATGAAGATGGAGATGGACGTCCTGTACTTCGACCCGGTCACCAAGGCGCTCACCGCCTACGACTCGATCTCGGTCGGCGCCGGGGACGAGACGGACGTGACCCTCGACCGGACCGTGATCCCCACGGAGGAGCAGGTCGAGGGCGACCAGCTGCAAGGCGGCACGGAGTCCACTGCACCGCAACAGGACTGAGAAGCCGTTCATTTCCCGTCGATCTTGAGCTGGTCTTGAGTTAACCCAGAGTTCAAAATCAGTTCGGGCGGTTTGACTCATTGCGTTCCCTAGCGACAAGGAGCGCCATGACCGAACCGAGCCCCGACGCGGGCCACCTGCGCCGCACCGCCAGCGCACTGCACTCGTTCAACCGCTTCGAGATCAAGTACCTGCTGTCGTACGACGAGGTCCCGCGGCTCCGCGAGGAGCTGGCCGCCCGCATGGAGGCCGACCCGTTCACCGTGCGCGGCGGCTACCCGGTCGCGAGCCTGTACTACGACTCCGCCTCGCTGCGGTACTACTGGGAGAAGATCGAGGGCCTGCGGTTCCGCCGCAAGGTCCGCGTCCGCGCCTACGGCGAGCGGCACGACCTCCAGGACGACACCCCCGTCTACCTGGAGATCAAGCAGCGGGTCAACCGGGTCACGCAGAAGCGGCGCGTCAAGGTGCCGTACCTGCTGGCCCGCAGGCTGTGCGACGAAGCGGTCCTCGTCGACCACCTCCCCGAGCAGCGGCCGTTCCTCGAAGAGGTCCTCGGCCTGGTCGAGGGGCACGGCCTGCGCCCGACCGCGATCACCGCGTACAACCGCGAGGCGTACCTCGGCTCGGACGCCGACCTGGGCCTGCGGGTCACCATCGACCACCGGGTGCGGGGGCGCGACCGGGACTTCCACCTGGGCGCCGAGGTCGAGAACCGCCTGATCATCCCGCCGCACAAGGCGATCGTCGAGGTCAAGGCCAACGAGCGGGTCCCGTACTGGGTCACCGACATGGCCGCGCGCCTGGGCATGTCCGTCGTGCGGATCTCCAAGTACTGCCAGAGCATCGAAGCGCACGGCCTCGCGCCGCGCTCGGTGTTCCACGTCCCCACCGAGGACGACTACTCGGTCCATTCCAAGAACGAAGCTGCCGCTTCCGTCTAGCCCGAACCAAGAAAGCGACCATGGACTTCCTTACCGGTTTCAACGACCTCTCGGCCGAGTTCAGCGTGGCGGACATCGCCATCTCGCTGACGCTGTCGTTCATCCTGAGCTGCGCGATCGGCATCGTCTACCGGTGGACGCACCGGAACGTGTCGTACAGCCAGTCGTACGTGCAGACCCTCATCGTCATGGGCATGATCATCGCGGTGATCATGCTGATCGTCGGCTCGAACGTGGCCCGGGCGTTCGCGCTCGTGGGCGCGCTGTCGATCATCCGGTTCCGCAACGCGCTCAAGGAGACGCGCGACGTCGGGTACATCTTCCTGGTGATGGGCGTGGGCATGGCCTGCGGCACCAGGTTCTACCTGCTGGCGGTCATCGCCACGGTCGTGGTGTGCCTGGTGCTGCTGCTGATGTACCGGTTCAACTGGTTCGCGCACAACGTGCAGCGCCAGGTCGTCAAGGTGCACGTGCCGACCGACGAGGACTACGCCGACCGCATCGACGACGTGCTCATCCGCAACACCGACGAGTACGAGCAGGTCAGCATCGAGACGATCCGAGGCGGGGCGCTGCTGGAGTACACGTACACGGTGCGCCTGAAGAAGGCGAAGAACGCCGCGGGGCTGCTCGGCGAGCTGCGCGAGGTGACCTCGGGCCAGCAGGTGACCGTCCTGACCGGTTACGACCAGACGGACCTGTAGCCATGGCCCGCAAGAAGCTCCGGCACCGCATCCCGGTGAGCCTGCGCCACTACTGGAAGCTCATCGCGGGGTCGGTCGGGCTGATCGCGGTGCTCACGCTCGCGGTGGGGACCGTGCGGGCCACGGCCCTGGTGTACTCGGACGCGAACGAGGGCTTCGTGGTCACCAACGACATCCAGGGGACGGTCGACCTGTTCGACACCTCCGTGGCGCACGAGATCAGCCTGTCGTACAGCGACGCCGACTACGACGACATGATCGAGACCTTCGAGGACTCCGGCGAGAAGGAGTGGATCAAGGCCGACATCACCATCGACGGCGTCACGATCTCCGACGTCGGCATCCGCTTGAAGGGCAACTCGACGCTGTCGGCGCTCGGCGGCGGGGCCATGGGCGGCGGCGAAGGCGGCGGGATGCCCGAGGGCATGGAGCTTCCCGAAGGCGTGGAGCTGCCGGAGGGCATGGAGGGCATGGTGATGCCCGGCGGCGACGAGGGCGGCATGGGGGGCATGGGCGGCTCGACGATCAGCTTCGAGGACCCCGAGACCCTGCCGTGGCTGGTGGACTTCTCGAAGTACGTCGACGGCCAGGTGTACCAGGGCAACCAGCAGATCAGCCTGCGAGTGGACTCGGCAATGGGCGGCACTCAAGAGGGGACCTCGCTGAACGAGGCCGTCACGCTGGAGCTGCTGGAGGCGAGCGGCCAGTCCTCGTACGACTGGACGTACTCGACGGTGTCGGTCAACGGCGGCGAGGCGGTCACCCGCCGGGTCGTGGACATCATGGACGTGACCTGGGCCGAGGACACCTACGGCGAGAACACCGGGGTGCTGTACAAGGCGCTGTCGACGGGGTCGTTCGAATACCAGGGGGCCGACCCCGAGGAGTACGAGGACGACTTCAAGCAGCTGAGCATGAAGGGCTCCTACGACGCGCAGCCGATCATCGACTTCCTGGAGTGGCTGGGCGAGGCCGACGACGCGACCTTCGACGCGGAGCTGGGCGACTGGGTCGACGTGGAGTCGTTCGCGACCTACACCGCGTTCCAGAACCTGGTGACCAACGGCGACGACATGGCCGGGCCGGGGAAGAACTTCTACCTCTGGTACGACTTCGACACCGGGCTCATCAGCATCCTGACCTGGGACGTCGACCTGACACTCCAGACCGCTGAGCTCGCTCCCGACGAGACCGCCTCGATCGGCGGCGGGGGCGGCGGCTTCGGCGGCGAACTGCCCGAGGGCGTGGAACTGCCGGAGGGCATGGAGATGCCGGCCGGTGGCGACGAGGCCGAAGGCGGCCGCGGAGAAGGCGACGGCGGAGGCGGCATGGGAGGTGGCATGGGCGGCAACGAGTTGAAGGAGCGGTTCCTCGCCTCGGAGGCCTTCCAGGACGAGTACATGGCCGCCTACCAGGACCTGTACGGCACCCTGCTCGCTTCGGGCGCCGCGCTCGAAGCGGTGGACACCGCGCAGGCCGCGGCAGAGCTGAGCGGCGCCGACGTCGCCTCGTCGGCGGAGTCGCTCAAGGCGATCATCCAGCAGCGGACCGATTTCCTCGCCGAGGAACTTGCTGCCGAGTCCGCGGCTGAATGATCGAGGGAGGCGCGGACGGTTCCTGAGTTCACCGCGCCTCCCACCGAGAACGGAGAAGCCCCTGACGCGGCACGGCGTCAGGGGCTTTTCGCCTGCGGCTCAACCGGTGAGGGCCGGTCCGAGGACCAGGGCCGCCACCGAAAAGTAGATGAGCAGACCGGTGGCGTCGCACAGGGTCGAGACCATCGGGGCCGAGACGAGCGCCGGGTCGATGCCGACCTTCTTGGCCAGCAGCGGCAGCAGCGAGCCGACGAACGTCGACCAGGTGCAGATGACCAGGAGCGTCAGGGCGATGATCAGCCCGATGTCCCAGCCGTACACGAAGCCGACCACGGGCCCGCCGACGACGGCGAGCATGACGCCGAGCAGGAAGCCCACCCGCGACTCGCGCCAGGTGATGCGGAAGGCGTCGGAGAAGCGGACCTCGCCGACGGCCATGGCGCGGATGATCGTCACCGACGCCTGCGAGCCGGAGTTCCCGCCGGTGCCGGTCAGCAGCGAGATGAACACCGCGAGGACCGTGACGTTCGCGAGGTACGTCTCGTAGTAGTTGAGGACGGTCACGGTGAGCGAGGCCGAGACGGCGAGGACGAGCAGCCACACGGCGCGCTTGCGCGCCAGCATGAACACGCCCGCCGACAGGTACGGCCGCTCCAGCGGCTCGACGCCGGCGCTGCGGGCGGCGTCCTCGGTGTCCTCGGCTTCGAGGACCTCCATGGCGTCGTCCCAGGTGATGAGGCCGACGAGCCGGTCCTCGTGGTCGACGACCGGGAGCGCGATGAGGTTGGCCTCCTGGATGAGGCGCGCGGCCTCCTCCTGGTCGGTGTCGGTGACGACCTGGTAGTGCTCGCTGGCGATGAGGTCGGCGACATGAGCGTCGGGGTCGGCGCTGACGAGGTCGGCGAGCGTGACGGTGCCGAGGAGCTTGCGGTGCCCGTCGGTCACCGGCAGCACGTCGATGTTCCGGGGCCGCTCGCGCAGGTGCCGGATGCGCTCGATCGCGGCGGCGGCGGTCATCGAGGCGCGAAGCGACACGTAGTCGGGCGTCATGATGCGCCCGGCGGACTCGGGCTCGTAGCCGAGGAGCTGGGCGGTCTGGCGCCGGTCGGCAGCGCTGAGCTGGGACTGGAAGCGGGTCACGACCCGGGCGGGCATCTCGTCGAAGAGCTTGGCCCGGTCGTCGGCCTCCATCGACTCCAGCAGCTCCCGCACGAAGTCGGTCTTGAGCCCGTCGATGAGCTCCTGCTGGTGGACGGGGTCGAGCTCCTCGAAGACCGCGAGCGCGCGGTCCTTGGGGAGGAGGCGGAACCTGAGCGCCTGTTCGGCCAGGTCCATCCGGGGGAGCTCTTCGGCGAGCCCGACGGTCGAGGTGTCCGCGAGTTCGAGCCGGAGTGCGGCGAGTTCGTCGACTGCTGCGGGCGAAATGGGCTGAATGGTGGTTGCCATGCGTCAGCCACCTCCTAACGCGAGGAAAGGGCCGTGCCCCTCAGCGCGTCAAGAGACGTGCGCAGGTCGGTCAGGCCGCCCGCTTCACGATAAGAGGGCGCGAGGCACGGTGAAAGGAAAATGGGAAGAACACGTCGGTATCTCGACTGGATCCGGGGTCGTCGCCCATGGCCCTCACCTCCTCGGGTCGGAATTGCACCTCAGCCCAGGATACTCATCCGTTGTGAACAACATCGCTCTCTGGGGTTCCCAAAGACTCGCGGCTCACACTGGGACTGAACGGACAGTGAACGCGAAAAGGCCGGGCGTGTCGCCCGGCCTTCTCGGATGTCGTGCTAGCCCAGTTTGTCCAGGATGATCTGGCGGACCGTGCCGGCGTCGGCCTGGCCTTTGGTGGCCTTCATGACGGCGCCGATGAGGACGCCGGCGGCGGCGTGGGTGCCGCCGCGGATCTTGTCTGCGACTGCCGGGTTGGCGGCGATGGCCTCGTCGACGGCGGCTTCGAGCGCGCCGGTGTCGGAGACGACCTCCAGGCCGCGCTTGGCGGCGACCTCGGCCGGGGAGCCCTCGCCGGCGATGACGCCGTCGATGACCTGGCGGGCGAGCTTGTCGTTGAGGCGGCCGTCGTCGACCATGCCCTGGAGTTCGGCGACCTGCGCCGGGGTGATGGCGAGCGCGGCGAGCTCCTCGCCGGACTCGTTGGCGCGGCGCGACAGCTCGCCGAGCCACCACTTGACGGCGCCGGCGGGGCTGGCCCCGGCGGCGACGGTGGCCTCGATGAGGTCGACGGCGTCGGCGTTGACGACCGACTGCATGTCCTTGTCCCCCAGGGACCAGGCGGCCTGGAGGCGCTCGCGGCGCTTGCGCGGGAGTTCGGGGAGCGTGGCGCGCAGCTCCTCGACCCATTCGCGGGACGGCTCCATGACGGCGAGGTCGGGCTCGGGGAAGTACCGGTAGTCGGTGGCTTCTTCCTTGGAGCGGCCGGGGCTGGTCTCGCCGGTGGCCTCGTGGAAGTGGCGGGTCTCCTGGAAGATCCGCTCGCCGGCGTCGAGGAGGGCCGACTGGCGGCGGACCTCGTAGCGGACGGCGCGTTCGACCGAGCGCAGGGAGTTGACGTTCTTGGTCTCGGTGCGGGTGCCCCACTCCTCGCCGGGCTTGTTCAGCGAGAGGTTGACGTCGCAGCGCAGGGACCCCTGTTCCATGCGGACGTCGGAGACGCCGAGGGAGCGGACGATGTCGCGCAGTTCGGCGGTGTAGGCGCGGGCGACCTCGGGGGCGAGGGCGCCGGTGCCGGGGACGGGGCGGGTGACGATCTCCACGAGCGGGATGCCGGCGCGGTTGTAGTCCACGAGGGACTCGGTGGCGCCGTGGATGCGGCCGGTGGAGCCGCCGACGTGGAGGGTCTTGCCGGTGTCCTCTTCGAGGTGGACGCGCTCGATCTCGACGCGGTGGACCTGCCCGTCGACGACGACCTCGACGTAGCCGTCCTCGCAGAGCGGCTCCTCGTACTGGCTGGTCTGGAAGTTCTTCGGCATGTCCGGGTAGAAGTAGTTCTTCCGGGCGAAGCGGGTCCACTCGGCGATGCGGCAGTTGAGCGCCAGGCCGATCTTGATGGTGGCCTCGATCGCGGCCCGGTTGGCGACCGGGAGGGCGCCGGGGAGGGCCAGGCAGACGGGGCAGACCTGGGTGTTGGGCTCGGCGCCGAAGACGGTGGAGCAGCCGCAGAACATCTTGGTGTGCGTGTCGAGTTCGATGTGGGTCTCGAGTCCGAGGACGGGCTCGTAGGTCTCGACGGCCTGCTCGAAGGTGTTCAACTTCGTCATGTGCTTACTTCCCCTCGATCTCGGGCGCGGTGTCGGCGAGGAGGACGTCCTGGGTGGACTCCAGCGCGGCCGCGACGCGGTAGGTGATGTCGTCGCCCAGGACGGGGCCCATGACCTGGAGGCCGACGGGCATGCCCTCGGAGAGGCCGACGGGGACGGAGACGCCGGGGCCGCCGTACATGTTCGTCGGGATCGTGTACAGGTCGGCGAGGTACATCTGGTACGGGTCGCCGGTGCGGGCGCCGAACTCGAAGGCGATGAACGGCGTGGTCGGGCTGATGATCGCGTCGACCTGCGCGAAGGCCTTCTCGAAGTCCTGCTTGATGAGCGTGCGGACCTTCTGGGCCTTGCCGTAGAACGCGTCCACGTACCCGGCGCTGAGCGCGTAGGTGCCGAGGATGATGCGGCGCTTGACCTCCGGGCCGAAGCCGGCCTCGCGGGTGAGGCTCATGACCTCTTCGAGCGAGTGCTTGCCGTCGTCGCCGGCGCGCAGGCCGTAGCGGACGCCGTCGTAGCGGGCCAGGTTCGAGGAGGCCTCGGACGGGGCGATGAGGTAGTAGGTCGGCAGCGCGTACGTGAAGGACGGGCAGGAGACCTCGACGATCTCGGCCCCGAGCTTGACGAGCTGCTCCACGCCGGCCTCGTAGGCGGCGACGACGCCGGGTTCGGCGGCGTCGGCGCCCTCCTTGAACTCCTTGACGACGCCGAGCTTGACGCCGGAGAGGTCGCCGGTCGCGCCGAGGCGGGCGGCCTCGACGACGGGCGGGACGGGCGCGTCGATGGAGGTCGAGTCGCGCGGGTCGTAGCCGGAGATGACCTCGTGGAGGAGCGCGGCGTCGAGGGCGTTGCGCGCCACCGGGCCGGGCGTGTCGAGCGAGGACGAGAAGGCGATGAGCCCGTAGCGGGAGTTGCCGCCGTAGGTGGGCTTGGCGCCGAACGTGCCGGTGACGGCGCCGGGCTGGCGGATCGAACCGCCGGTGTCGGTGCCGATGGCGAGCGGGGCCATCTTCGCGGCCACCGCCGCGGCGGAGCCGCCGCCGGAGCCGCCGGGGATGCGCCCGGTGTCCCACGGGTTGCGGGTCTTGTGGAAGGCCGAGTACTCGGTGGAGGAGCCCATGGCGAACTCGTCCATGTTCGTCTTGCCGAGGATCGGCATCTTCGCGGCCTTGATGCGCTCGACGATGGTCGCGTCGTAGGGCGGGATCCAGCCTTCGAGGATCTTGGAGGCCGCGGTGGTCGGGAGGCCCTTGGTGACGACGACGTCCTTGATGGCGATCGGGACGCCGGCGAGCGGGCCGAGCTCCTCGCCGCGGGCGATGGCCTCGTCGACCTCGCGGGCGGTGGCGAGGGCCCCTTCGCGGTCGACGTGGAGGAAGGCGCCGATGGCGCCGTCGATCGCGTCGATCCGGTCGAGGTGGGCCTCGGTGATCGCGTAGGAGGTGGCGCGGCCGGTGCGGATGGCGTCCGCCATGTGGGCGGCGGTCTGGTCGATGGCGCGGTGTCCGGTCATGCTCAGGCCTCCTCGTCCAGGATGCGCGGGACGCGGAAGCGGTCCTCGGCGGTGTCGGGGCCGCCGGCGAGGACGGCGTCGCGGGGCAGGGACGGCTGGGGCTGGTCTTCCCGGAACACGTTCACCAGCGGCACCGCGTGCGAGGTCGGCTGGACGCCGTCCGTGTCCACTTCGGCGAGCGTCTTCATCGACTGGAGGATGACGTCGAGCTGGCCGGCGAAGGCGTCGAGTTCGACGTCGGTGACCTCAAGGCGGGCGAGCCGCGCCAGGTGCGCGACTTCCTCGCGTGAAATCGTACTCACGACAGGTGTTTCCTAACGGTTACTAGCTGCGGGAAGACCAGTCGAGTCTAGGCCGTGCGCGGCGGCGGCCCGAGGCGGGCACGGCGCGGGCGGGAGTGTGTCATACCGCGGGGACGGGCGCGGTCCGCGGGACTGTGACCGACGAGTCGTGAAAACGGCTTGCCATGGATAGAGCAGGGTGGATATGACCCCCTAGCCACGGCGAATGTGACGTGATACTCTCTCGGTACTGGTTCGGAACGGGTTTCCTGGTTTCCTTTCTGTTTCCTTGCTAAGAACGAGTCGGTGGGTGTTCCGACTTGTGGTGGTGTTCTCGGACCAGTACGGGCCCCGGACTTTCGTCCGGGGCCCATTTCTTTTTGTTGGGCTACAAGGGTTTTCCAGCTCCGGCGAACTCCTCGGGACGGTGCTCCTGCTCCCCGTGCCAGGCCCGCCACAGTCCCGCGTAGTGGCCGTCGAGCGCGATGAGCTCGTCGTGGCTGCCGAGTTCGGCGACGCGACCGTCCTCGACGACGGCGATCCGGTCGGCGTCGTGCGCGGTGTGGAGCCGGTGAGCGATCGCGATCACGGTGCGGCCCTCCAGGACCGCCGCGAGCGCGCGCTCGGTGTCGCGGGCCGCGCGCGGGTCGAGCATCGCGGTGGCCTCGTCGAGGATCACCACGTCGGGGTCGGCGAGGATGATGCGCGCGAGCGCGATCTGCTGCGCGGAGGCGGCGTCGAGCTCGCGGGCCTTGCCGCCCAGGGCGGTGTCGAGTCCTTCGGGCAGGTCGAAGGCCCAGTCGGCGCCGACGGCGGCGAGCGCGTCGTTCAGCTCCTGGTCGGAGGCTTCGGCCTTGGCGAGGATCAGGTTGTCGCGCAAGGAGGCCGTGAAGACGTGGTGCTCCTGGGTGACGAGGGTGACGCGGCGGCGGCGCTCGTCGAGCGGGAGCGCGGCGACGTCGACGCCGCCGATGGCCGCGCGGCCCTGGCGGGGCGTGTCGGAGCCGGAGATGAGCCGCGCGAGCGTGGACTTCCCGGCGCCGGAGGGGCCGACGACGGCGAGGCGCTGGCCGGCGGGGACCGAGAGGGTCACGCCGTGGAGCACGTCGCGGGTGCCCGAGGGGTAGGCGTAGCGGACGTCGGTGAGGTCGACCGTGCCGTCCACGGGGCGGTCGGTCGTCGCGTTCTGCTCGGTGTCCTCGGCTTGGGCGACGCCTTCGATGCGGGACATGGCCGCGAAGCCGCGCTGGACCTTCTCGACCCACATGAGCAGGTGGTCGATGGGGAACATGATCTGGCGGGTGAGGACGGCGCAGGAGGCGACGGTGCCGAGGGTGACCGAGCCGTCGAAGTAGAGCGCGCCGCCGACCAGGAGCACCGTGGCGGTCGGGAGGGCGTACGCGCCGTCGAGGAACGGGAAGAACACGCTGCGCAGGAACAGGGTGTAGCGGGCGGCCTTCCAGTGACGGGCGACCGTGTCGTCCCCGGCCGTGTCGCGGGCGCCGCGCAGGCGGTAGGCCTCGGTGGTGCGGGCGCCGTCGGCGGAGGCGCCGATGGTGTCGCCGATCGCGGACTCGGCCTGGCGCTCGTTGAGGTAGCCGGAGCGGGCGCGCTTGAGGTACCAGCGGGTGCCGATGTACAGCGAGGGGACGACGACAAGCATGCACAGGCCCAGCAGCGGGCTGGCCCAGAGCATCGCGGCGAAGAACACGATCACCTTGAGGATCGAGACGGTGATCTGCGGGAGGCCGTCGCGGAAGAGGAGCCCGGCCTCGGGGACGTCGGCGGAGGAGCGGGTCATGAGGTCGCCGGAGCCGGCCTGCTCGACGACGGGCATCGGCAGGCGCAGGGCGCGGTCGACGAACTCGACCCTCATGCGGGCCGAGAGGCGCTCGCCGAGGCGGTGCGAAACGAACGTCCCGGCCCAGGTGAAGGCCACGACGGCGACGATCGAGCCGATGAGGCCGAGGGCGAGGAAGTCGATGGCCGAGGCGCCGGAGCCGGCGGTGAGCCGGTCGAGCATCTCGCCGAGCAGCAGCGGCGCGACCGCGGCGGCGACCGCGGCGACCAGGTGGAGGCTCACGGCGGTGGCGGCGCGGCGCTTCTCGGTCAGGAGCAGGCGCACGAAGGCGCGGCGCACCGCCGGGGTGTCGGCGACGGGCAGCTGCCCGGACGTGGTGGTGCTCATGCTTCCTCCCGGGAGACGAGGGCGCGGTATTCGGGGTGCTCGGCGGCCAGGTCGTGGTGGCTGCCGGTGGCGATGACCTTGCCGCCCTGGACGAACGCGACGCGGTCGGCGCGGCCGAGCCACAGCGGCGAGGTGGTGGCGACCGCGGTGGCGAGCCCGGAGCGAGTCTCGGCGAGGCGGTCGACGATGCGGGCCTCGGTGTGCGAGTCGACCGCGGAGGTCGGCTCGTGGAGCAGGAGCGCCTCGGGGGCGGCGGCGATGGCGCGCGCCAGGCGCAGGCGCTGCCGCTGGCCGCCCGAGAGAGTGCGGGCCTGGTTGTCGAGCTCGGTGTCGAGGCCGTTCGGCAGGGACTCGACGACGTCCGAGGCGGAGGCGGCCTCGATCGCGGTCTCGACGCGGGTCCCGCCGTCGCGGGCGCCGATCGCGGCCGCGAGGGTCCCGGCGAACAGGTACGCGTCGTGCTCGGCGACGAGGACGCGGCGGCGCAGCTCGTCGCGATCGAGCCCGGCGACGGGGACGTCGCCGAAGCGGGCCTCGGACGCGGCGTACCCGCCGAGGCGGTCGAAGGCGCGGGCGACCTGGTCGGAGTCGGCGGAGGCGACGGCGAGCAGCTCGCCGCCCTCGACGGTGAGCCCGGACTCGGGGTCGTGGAGCCCGGCGCCGGCGGCGGGGCCGGGGACGGTCTCGGCGGGGGCCTCGCGCTCAGGCGTGTTCAGCAGCTCGCAGACCTTCCCGGCGGCGACGCGGCCCTCGATGATCCGGTAGGTGCAGCCGATGAGCCAGTGGACGGGCAGCAGCAGGGCGCTGGTGTAGCCGAACGCGGCGACCATCTGGCCGGGCGTGAGGTCCCCGGCGGCGACCTGGCGGGCGGCGATCCAGATGACGACGCCCAGGAGGATCGCGGGCGTGCCCTCGCCGAGGGCGTTGAGCCACGCCTGCGGGGCGGCGACCTTGTACCCGGCCTCGCGCAGGGCCTCGGAGTCCTTGCGGTACGAGGCGGTGAAGCGGGCCTCGCCGCCGATGCCGCGCAGGACCCGCAGGCCCGAAACGATGTCGGAGGCGCGGCCGGTGATGTCGCCGACGCGCTCGCGGTAGGCCTCCTGGCGGTCCTGGAGCTTGTTCAGGACCGGGCCGGTGACGAGGCCGACGGCGAAGACGCCGATGAAGATGGTGAGGCCCAGGGCGACCGAGGTGTTGAACAGGAGGACGCCGACCGCGATGAGGCCGATGAGGCAGCCCGCGGTGGGCGAGAGCGAGTCGACGGCCCAGGAGATCCGGTTGATGTCCGTGGCGCCGACCGAGACGACCTCGCCGGTGGTGAGCTTCTGCCGCAGCTCGTCCCCGAGGCGGTTGACCTTGCGGGTGGCGAGCTGGAGCGTCCGGTACGAGGCGTCCATGCGCCAGTACACGGTGAGGCGGTGCGAGATGACGATCATCGCCGCGGTCGCGAAGCCCGCAAGGACCATCGCGGAGGACCAGAACGCGAGCGCGCCCCAGTCCCGCTCGCGCAGGCCGTTGTCGACCGCGCCGGTGAGGAAGTACGGCAGGACCGGGAGCGAGCCGAGGGCGAGGCCGGAGGTGACGAGCGCCGCGATCGCGAGGCCCTTGTTGCGGGACGCGAGCCAGGCGAGCAGGCGCCAGGGCGTCCCCGGGGGACCTTGGGGGTCGCCGAGGGAGCCGTCCGGGCGCAGCGGATCGGCGAGCGGGTATTCGGGGGCGCGGAGGAACCTCACTTGCCGAGCGTAAAGGGAGGGTCCGACAACCGGCAATCGATTAACCCCTGACCGGTTACGTTTCACTTTCTTGTCCGAATCGCCCGGAGTCGCATGTACTACGCTGACCGCGGACCGACGCCGCTCTCTCCCCTCGACTGGAGCATCCCCTTGCCGACGCTGTACTCCGAAGAAGTTCTGCGCCAACCGGAACCCGAGTGGACCGGGGAGCGCTGGGGAGTCGACGGCCGGCCCGTGCTGCTGCTGACCGAGAGCGGCGACGACCGGTCGGCGTGGTGGCCGGTCGCGGCGCGCCTCGCCGAGGACCTCGCGGTGGCCGTGCTCGACCTGCCCGAGGACGGGACGATCGGCGACCGGGCGGAGACGCTCGCGCAGTTCGTCGCGAAGATGGGGACGCGGGCGCCGGTGGTCGTCGGGCACGGGCGGGCCGCGGTCGTCGCGTCGCTGTTCGCGGCCCGGTACGTCGCGCACGGCGTGGTGGCCGTCGAGCGGGCCCTCGACGCGCCCGGCGGGGACGAGGACGCCGAGGCGGCGCTCGCCGAGATCACCGCGGGGCCGCGGAAGGTCAAGTGCCGCTACCTGTCCGTGTTCGGGTCGGCGCCGCGGCCGGGCTACGCCGCGTGGCTCGAAGCGCGGATCCCGGGCGCCGAGTGCGCCGTGTACGGGACCGGGGACCGGTTCCCCCACCTGAGCGACCCCGAGCGGTTCATCAAGGACGTCACGGCGCTGGCTTCCTAGGGTTCTCTTTGCGTCCCAGGGCGTTGGCCGAGGTAGGACCGTCCATATGACACGGAGCGAGCGTTCGGAAGCGATCACGTGGAGTTTTATTTCACTGTGACGCTTCTCAACGAAGAAAAACTCCGCTATGGTCTGAATCACCAAACCCGCCTCAACCCCTGAACGATCCCCGCTCCGTCCGCGGCGGCCATCGGCACCGTCTTTCCAAAAGCACCGTCGCGTTAGGTATTCCGAAGGGACGCATCGCCTCATGACCCACCAAGAACCACGTACCCCCCGCTCCCGCCGCTGGGTGCTCTCCCGCGCCCTCATGGTCGGCGGCGCCGTCACGGCCGCCGCCGTCCCGTCCGTCTTCGCGCTCACCTCGGCGAGCGCGGCGGTGTCGGTCGACATGGAGCTCGTGCTCGTGGCCGCGATGGTCGACCCGCAGAAGTCCGGCACCGGCACCACGCTCAACGCGGCGGCCTCGGTGAAGGCCGTCGAGCAGGCGCTCGACGCGAAGAACCACCTGGCGACGTCCGCAGTGGACGGCCACTACGGGACCTCCACGATCACGGCCTACTCGGCGTGGCAGAAGGCCCTCGGGTACACCGGGCTCGACGCCAACGGCATCCCCGGGCCGACTTCACTGACGAAGCTCGGCAGCGACACCGGCGTGTTCACCGTGACCCGCAAGATCGACATCGGGTCCGCCTCGGACTCCTACGGAGGCAGGCGGGTCAACACCCGCACCAAGAACATGCTGGCCGCCGCCGACGGGAAGGTCTCCTGGAGCCTCGCCCTCACGCAGGGCTCCTACACGACCGGCAACCCCAGCTCCGCCGGGACGCACGACGGCGGCGGCGTGGTCGACATCAGCGTCAGCGGCATGACCGCCACCCAGCGGTGGCAGACCGTCAAGGCGCTGCGCGACGTCGGCTTCGCGGCCTGGCTGCGCACCCCCGAGCAGGGGTTCAGCTACCACATCCACGCGAACGCGGTGGGCGACACCGACATGGTCGACGTCGCCCGCGCGCAGGTCCACGACTACTTCTACGGCAAGAACGGCCTCGCGAGCCACGCGGCCGACAACACCCCCAGCTCCTACAAGGGCTCGTTCACCTGGTGGGAGCAGTACAAGCGGAGCTGACAGAGCTCGATATAAGGAAAGACCGGCGGGCGGGACCACACAATGGCCCCGCCCGCCGCTTCGCGTCCGCTCAGGAGTTGGCCTTCTTGATCCGGTCCACCCAGCCGGTGTCGTGCCGGGGCCGGTGGCCGACGAAGTCGACGACGAAGTTGACCAGTTCCTCCGGGTTGTCGGCGATGCCCGCGAGTCCGGGGTGCGTGACGGGGAGGGAGGCCGCGGGCACGGTATAGAGGACGACCGGCGCGGGGATTCCGGTCTTCCTCATGCGCTCCAGCAGTTCGAGGCCGGCGCGGAGTCCCGCCGGCTCGTTGGCGCGGCTTGCGTCGCTGATGACCAGGTCGTAGGCGGCCGAGCGCATCGCCTGCATCGCGGCCTCGGTCGTGACGACCGTGTCGACCTGGATGCCGACCTGCTGGAAGAGCGCCGCCAGCGCCGCATTGTTCTCGGGGTGGTCGTCGACCCAGAGGATCGCGCCGCCTCGCAGGAGATCGGTGGAGAGGGCGATGCGGGTCGCGGCTCGGAGACCGCGATCGGATTGGGCGGGGTACTGGGGGTAGGGAGGCAGCGGGGCCGCGGCGCCGGGGTAGCCGTTCTGGCGGGGCACTTGGTAGTACGGGGGCGGGGCGAGGTACGGGTAGGCCGGGGGCACGTTGGTCTCGGGCGGCCGGGGCGCGGTGAGGGGCGACTGGGGCCGGGCGTCGGTCGGCTTGGTGCCGTCGGTGAGCGCGCTGTCGCCGGGTTCGTCGGCGGGCGGGGTGTTGGGCGGGCGGAGCCGGGCGGGCTCGGTGTGGATCGGCTCGTCGCCGGTCTCGTCGGCGTCCTCGGGGTCGGACTGCGGCGGGCTCGGGGGCGGGGCGCCGGTGTCGGTCTCGGGAGGCGCACCGGCTGCGGCACCGGGTGCGGAGCGGAAGTCGGCCGGGGAGCCGTGGGGTCCGCCCCCGTACGGGCCGGTGCCTCCCGGGAAGCCCGTGCCTCCGGGGAAGCTCGGCGGCGGGGGCGGGTCGTTCACGAGCCAGTCGGTGCGGGGCGGCTGGATCGGCTGCGTCGGGAACGGGGGCTCCGGGGCCCGGTTGGAGGCGGCTTCGATGGCCTGCTGGGCGAGTTCGACCGTGACCCAAGGGGTCTCGATCTTGCTCATGCGGGGGGCCTGCTGGGTGAAGATGCGCTTGGCGACGGCCAGCGCGATGAAGCCGAAACCGATCCAGAGGAACGCGGGGAGCACCTTGATCAGCTCGATCCAGATGGCTTCGCTCATGAATGGCTCCAAGAGAGGGGGGACCGGGCCGGGCATCTCAACCTTAATCGGCTCAGACAACCGGACCGGCACCCCCTTGCTCTATCGGGTGAGGGCCTTGTACAGGGAGATCCAGCGGTCGGGCGGGACGAGGCCGACGGGTGCGTCCTTGGCGATGCCGGCCTCGGCGCAGGCGCGGGCGGCGGCTCTGGCGGAGACGGCTTGGCGCAGTGAGGAGGCGAGGGAGCCGCCGACGCCGGTGAAGCCGAGGGCGACCATGTCGCGGTAGTCGTCGAGGGCGTGCCGGGGCAGGAGCGGTTCGGGGCGGCGGCGCAGGTGGAGGACGGCGGCGTCGACTCTGGGGACGGGCCGGAATTGGCGGCGGTCGATGCGGATACCAAGGGAGAGTTCGTGTTCGGGCCAGGCGTCGACGGCGAGTTTGGACCAGCGGCCGTAGTCGCCGGTGTGCTTGCGGGCGAATTCGAGCTGGACGACGAGGTCGGCGGTGGTGAGGGTGCGGGCGTCGAGGCACCAGCGGACGATGTCGGTGGTGATCGCGAAGGGCACGTTGGCGACCACGCGGAACGGTTCGCGCGGCGGGCGGGCGTCGCGGAAGTCGCCGGCGTGGAGGCAGAGGTGCTCGTGGTGGCCGTAGCGGGAGCGCAGGCGTTCGGCGAAGTGGCGGTCCTTCTCGTAGGCGAGGACGCGGCGGGCGCGGTCCAGGAGCGGGCCGGTGATCATGCCGCCGCCGGGGCCGACTTCGACGACGAGGTCGTCGGGGCCGACGTCGGCTACCAGGCGGCGCGCGAGGTGGGGGTCGGCGAGGAAGTTCTGGGACAGGCGCTTGCGGTCGGAGACGGGACGGGACTCGCGGGCGCGCGGGAACTGGCTGCGGGACATGGGAATCCTCCATGCGGAACGGTCGAATCAGGACGAGTTGATTCGCCTAGACCGCGCAGCGGCGCAGCAGGTGCGTCAGATGGCACCATCGAGGACCGGCGGTTGCCGGGGAGAGCGTGCGCGTGCGGGGGCCTAGGCCGCCGCGCGCAGCCGACTGAAGCAGCTCGGACCGAACGCGGCGCACGCGTTCAGCCCAGGAGATCCGTACATGGCGGCCAGGCTACCGGACCCGGGCGGGGCTGTCGAACGGGTTTTCGCGGCCCGCGCGGGAGGCGGCGGGCCGATACCATCGAGGGGTCCGGATCCCCGTAACGCCTGCTCCCACCCCCGGAGTCATGCCTTGAACGACGCTCTCGACGGCGACCGCTACTGGAACGACGACCATCCCGTGCTCGAACTCGTCCGGGCCCGGGCGAAGGCCGGGACCGGCCCGGGCGCCCACGGCGACGGCATGCGGCTCGGCCTCGCGGTCGAGGGCGGCGGGATGCGCGGGATCGTGTCGGCGGCGATGCTCACGGCCCTGGACGACTTGGGGCTCAACCAGGTCTTCGACGCGGTGTACTCGTGCTCGTCGGGCGCGATCAACGCCGCGTACTACCTGAGCGGCTCGTCCTGGTACCCGCTGACGATCTACTTCGACGACCTGCCGACCAAGCGGTTCCTGGACTTCCGGCGGTTCGTGCTGCCGGGGCCGGTGCTCGACCTGCGGTACGTGTTCGAGGAGGTCCTGGCGCTGCGCAAGCCGCTCGACTACGCGCGGATCGTGGAGGGCGCGGCCGAGCTGCACATCGCGGTGTCGCGCACGGACACCCTTGAGCCGGAGTGGGTCTCGGAGTTCAAGTCGGCGGAGGACCTGAAGGAGGCGATGCGGGCGAGCTGCTGGCTGCCGCTGGCGGTGCCGGGGACCGGCGAGTTCCGGGGGCGCCCGGCCGTGGACGGCGGGGTGCTCACCGCGCACCCGTCGCTGATGGCGCTGGAGGACGGGTGCACGCACGTGCTGTCGTTGAGCACCAAGCCGTTGCAGCCGCCGCCGACGCGCACGTCGCCGGGGTTCGTGGCCTCGGCCGCGGCGATGGAGCGGCTGCGCAATGGGCTCGGGCGGGCGTACCTGAAGTCGGTGAAGGCGTACCGGTCGCACCGGGCCCGGTTGCAGCGGTGGATGACCGAGCCGGAGGCGTCCCCGGCGTACGTCCTGGACCTGCCGCCGCTGCCGTGGATGGCGCGGATGACCCGGCACGCGATCGCGCCGGCGCCGGTCCTGACGGCGGCGCGCGAGGCGCACGCGATCATGCACGCGGCGTACCTCGGAATCCCGGTCCAGGAGCTGCGCGACGGGCGCTTCTCTTCGCTGCCGCGCCTGATCACCGTGAGGAAGGACGCCGATGGCCGCATCGTCTCTTGAGGACTTGTCGCGGGCGGTGTCGCAGCTTGGCTACGACGGCAGTACTGCGGCCCTTGACGACTGGACGGCGGAGGACTGGCGGGCGGTGCTCCTGGACCTCCCGCTCGACGAGCGCACGTATCTGTACCGGCTCCAGCGGACCCGGGTCGAGGTCATCGAGGCACTGTGGAAGTGGTGGCCGTCGGGGCAGACCGGCCCGGCCGCCGGGTATCTCGGGTTCCTGCTGCTCACGCTGGTGACGATGCACTGCTCGGACCGGGTGCGGTACCAGGGCGAGGAGCCCGGCGCCGCGGTCGTGGCGGGGAAGCGCGGCGACGCGCTGTGCACCGCGCTGGCAATCGACCCGGACGTACGCAGTGCCATTGTGGCGCTGTACGACCCGGCACTGCGCGGGGGGAGCGAGCGGGCCCGCGAGGAGTGGGCCGGGCTGGACTTCCGAACACTAGAATTCCACCGGCACGGGACCACCTCGATCATCTTCAAGGGCAACGCGAAGGAGGCGCACGGCAGCGCGGCGAAGTTCGCGCTCAAGTGCCTGATCTACCCGTACGAGCGGATTCCGGCGATCGCCGAGGCGACCCGCGGGTACCGCGAGGAGTTCGGGCGGTCCGGTTCGGCAGACTCGCCGCTGGTGCGGGCGTGGGCCAGCCACGACAGCTGGATCCTCATGGACTTCGTCAAGGGGGACACGCTCGCGCAGGTCCTGCGCGAGCTCCAGGAGAGGCGGCGCGAACCGAAGCGGGAGATCAAAAGGCGCGTCGACCTGGAGCAGTTGCGGCGGCTCGGGGGGCCGCTGCTGCGGGCCATGGTCGAACTCGAAGGGGCACAACGGCACCACCACGACCTGACGCCGTCGAACATCATCGTCGAGGACGACGAGCGCGGCGTCAGGTTCCGGCTCATCGACCTCGGCGTGAACTACCTGCACCTGCGGGCCCTCTCGGGGGCCGAGCGCGGCGAGGCCGACTTCGTCGCCCCCGAGGTCAAGGAGACCGGCGCCGGAGGCGATGAGTCCGACCTGTACTCGCTCGGCATGCTGCTCATCGCGATCGCGGGCATCCCGCGCCGGTCCGAGCATCTCGTCCCGGACCAGTTCTACACGGCCTCAGCGGGTCTGGCCCGCATCCTCGAAGACCTCGTGGACACCGACCCGGACCGGCGGCTGCTCGTCACCGGCGTCGTCGCCGACGAGCCCCGGTACGCGCAGATCGAGAAGCTGCTCCTGCGCGAGGTCGAGGTCCTCGCCGCCGGAGAGGCCGACCGGCCCGACGGGCGGCTGCGGCTCCCGCGCCAGATCCTGCCTGGCGCGGCCACCGTCGCCCGCCAGCGCCGGATCGCGGCCGTGCGCCGCAAGCAGGTCAAGGAGACCGGAGGCTCGGCGCACCTGCGCCAGGCGAGGTACCTGATGTGGTGGGCGATCGGGTGCGCGGTGCTGTGGTGGGCGACGATGGCGATCGTCCTCACCTGGTGGGCAAGGGACCTCGGCATCGACTGGGCCGCCAAGTGGTTCGACCTCGCGAACCAGGTGTTCGACCGCAAGGGCGAGGGCCTGGTGTTCTTCGACGACATCCGGGCCGCCGACTACCCGATCCCCGATCCGTGGGGGAACCTGCCGGTGCGCATCGCCGCGTTCACGTACGCGCTGCCGAGCTACCGGTTCTACCTGTACCTGCTCGCGGAGATGACCCCGTTCTCCGGAATCCCGCGGCACGGGATGCGCCAGGTGCGGACCGTCGCGGCCGCCGTCGCGATGCGGACGGCGGCGATCTGGCCCGCGGTGCTCGTGCTGGTGCCGACGCTGGTGCAGCGGGACTGGTGGATGCTGGCCTGCCCGATCGGGGTCGTGTCGGCGGCGCTGTTCATCTCGGGGCTGTCGTTCTTCGGCCGCGACGCGATCGAACGCGCCAAGGACAGGGGCCTGTCGACGGTGTCGCGGACCGACGCGCCGCTGGGGCGCCTGGCGTCGTGGGAGCCGATGGCGTGGATGTACTGCGTGCCGGTGGTCGTCATCGGGCCGCTGCTGTACCTCGGGGTCATCCAGGACGAACTCGTCTACGTGTGCGCGATCGGGCTGATCAACGTCGGCATCTGGTTCCTCAAGGACACCGTCGGGGACGCGCCGAACGTGCGCATGAGCCTGAACCGGGCGATCCTCGCCGCCGAGCGGCTGGACCGGCTGGAGCAGCGCGAGCGCGCCGCGGCCGTGCCGGATCAGCCTGCGGCGCTGCGGGAGCGGATCGGGCCGGTGTCGCCGGTCGATTGACATCCTCTCCGTCCTAAAGGACGGAGACTCCCGGCTTGGGCACCGTTGACACGGCGCCGCCACGGGCGGGTTCCTCATTCTTCCCCTCGCGGGGATTGCGGAGTCTGCCAGGTGTCCCTGGTCTGACGTCTCCTCCAGAGGCGTTTCGCGTGTCCGGGTGCCCCCCGGCCACGATACGGCTACCTTCACGGCGGGTATTCACTTCAGCGTTCACATCGCGGTCATGGACCGCGCCGCACCCGCACGCCCACGAGCGCACTTTCAAGCCCTCCAGGCCCGAGGGCCCGGCCAGGACCCCGCACACCGAGCACAACCGGGTCGAGGGGAAGAACCGGTCGATCTTGACGAACGTCCGGCCCGACCGGGCCGCTTTCGATTCGAGCCGGGCCAGGAACATGCCGAACGCGGCATCGTGCACCGACTTCGCCGCCCGGCCCCGGCTGAGCCCCTTGACATTCAGGTCTTCGACGTACACCGCTTGGTTCTCACGGACGATTGCCTTGACCTGCTTGTCGACCCAGTCCGAACGAGTGTCCCTGATCTTCTCGTGAATCTTCGCGACACGGAGACGGGCCTTGGCCCGGTTCACCGAGCCCTGCGCCTTACGGGCCAGGACCCGCTGCGCCTTCCCGAGTCTGCGCTCCAGCCGCCGGAAGAACCGCGGGCTCTCGATCACCCTGCCCCCGCGCAGGACCGCGAAGTCCTTGAGACCCAGATCGATCCCGGTCTCCGCCTCCGGATCACCGAGCGGTTCGAGGAAATCCGCGCCCTCGTCCACCGCGACGACAAAACTCGCGTAGTACTTCCCGGTCGGGCACTTGATAACCGCCACCGAGCTCGGCTCCGAGGGCAGTGCCCGCGACCACGCGACCTTGACTTCGCCGATCTTCGGCAAGCGCAGCCGCCCGTTGCCAAGCACCGCGAAGCGGGCATTGCGGGTGAAGCGGATCGACTGGGTACCGTTGCGGCGCTTGAACCGGGGCGGGCCCACCCGGGTCCCGGCCCGCTCCCCTTTGACCGAGGCGAAGAAGTTCTTCCAGGCGCGGTCGCAATCCGACAATGCCTGTTGGAGCACCACTGCCGAGACCTCACCCAGCCACGAACGGCCAGGGGTGCGTTTCGCCTCGGTGATCAGCTGCTTCGACAAGACCGCCATCGTCGGATACGGCAGCCCCTCGGCGTGGGCGTGCTTCCGCGCCGCTACCGCGTCGTTGAACACCACCCGCGCAGAGCCGAACGCCCGCGCAAGCGAAACCCGCTGCGGCATGGTCGGGTACAGCCGGAACCGGTAACGAAGCAGCACACCTGTACAACGACCACTCCCGTGGAAACGAAACGCCCTCACGGCCGTGACTGCCCACACACCCCGTTCTCGCCACGAAATTCCAGTACCGGCCTTCATCAGCGCCCGGCCTGGCGCAGTCCCGCTGACGCGGGACCGCGAGCAGGCAAACGCCCGGATTCATCTCCGCCGTATATAACGGCACTCTCCCCGGAAACCTGGTTGCGGCCGGGCACGTGCAGGCGCAGGACGGCCTCCCCGGCCCAGTCGGGGACCGCGCTCGGCCGCGAGGCGGCGGCCATGACGGCGAACGCCAGCGGGACCGTCCACAATGCAGGTTGGGCGAGGAGGATCGACCAGGTGCCCGGCGGCAGGTCGAGGATCACCGAGGCGAGCGCCGCGCCGGTCGAGGAGGCGGCGCCGACGAGGAGCCCGGCCGTCGCACCGGTGGCGGTGAGGCCGCGCCACCAGATGCCGAGGGTCAGCAGCGGGCAGAACGTCGAGGCGGCGACCGCGAAGGCCCAGCCGACCAGGACGTTGATGTCGACGTCGGCGGCCGGGAGCGAGAGCACCACCGCGAGGGCGGTGCCGGCGAGAACCCCCATGCGCAGCTTGGAGAGCGAGCCGCCGAACAGGTCGTGCGACAGGCCCCCGGCGAGCGCGAGCAGCAGCCCTGAGGAGGTCGACAGGAACGCCGCGAACGCGCCCGCGGCGACGAGCGCGGTCAGGACCGCGCCGACCGTGCCGGGCGCGATGGCCTGCGGGACGAGCACCGGGACCACGTCGGTCTCCTCCGGGTCGGGCACGGCGATGCGGCCGAGGAGCCCGTACACGACCGGGAACAGGTAGAACAGGCTCAGCAGGACGATCACCGAGACGGCGACGCGGCGGGCCGCGCGGGCGCCGGCGACCGTGTGGAAGCGCATCACGACGTGCGGGAGGCCCATGGCGCCCAACGTGGTCGCCGTCAGGACCGACACGGTCGCGAGCACGGAATGACCCGAGCCGTCGAGGTCGAGGAGCGGGCGGGCCCAGTCCGGGTCGGGGCCGGTGGTCGCGAGGGCTGCCTCGCGGCGCTCGGACCCGGCGAGCACGATGAGCACGATCGCAGGACCTGCGATGAACGCGAGCTTCACGAGGTAGTGGAACGCCTGCACGTATGTGGCCGAACGCATCCCGCCGACGGCGATCGTCGAGGAGACCACCAGCCCGGCGCCGATGACGCCGATCCAGTACGGGATGCCCGAGACGAGTTCGAGCACGACCCCGGCGGCCTTGAACTGCGGCAGCAGGTACAGCAGCATGATCACCAGGACCACGAGCCCGCACATGCGGCGGATGCGCGGCGACCCGAGCCGGTACTCGGCGAAGTCCGGGACCGTGTACGCGCCGCTGCGGCGCATCGGGCCCGCGACGAGGGCCGCGACGAGCACGTACCCGGCGGTGAAGCCCACCGCGTACCACATCGCGCCCACGCCGTTCTTGACGAGCAGGCCCGCGAGGCCCAGAACCGAAGCGGCCGAGACGTACTCCCCCGCGATGGCGAGGGCGTTCCAGCCCGGCACGATCGAGCGGGAGGCCACCAGGAAGTCCGGAGTGGACCGCGCGGCGCGCACGCCCCACACGCCGATGACGACGCTGGAGACGAGCACCAGCATGATCGAGGCCAGACCGAGCATCAGGGCCCGTCCCGGTCGTGGTCGTCCTCGACCTGCTCGGCGCGGCGCACGTGGAGGGCCGCGAGCGCGAGCAGCACCGGGTAGGGCGCGAAGAACAGGACCGCCCAGCCGAGGCGCCCGGGGATGACCGCAGCGGCGGTCAGCAAGGCGGCCAAGGCGATCAGCAGCGAGAGGGCGGTGCGGACGGCGAGACGGCGCTGGCGGCGCAGGGCGCGCTCGGCGGCTTCGAGGTCGATCGCGGTCAAGGGCATCGGGGGCCGGCCGGAGAGATGGCTCAAGCGCCCCATGGCATCCGCCCCGCGCCGTTGCGCGAGGCGGGTCTGGGGGCTTGTTACTCGGACCCTCTGAATCACAGCGTTTACTCCGGTTCGGGGAAAGGCGAGCGAAGCGAGCCGGTTGGGTGGGGCGACGGGTGTGGGGTCATGAGTCTCCGCGCACGGCTTGGAGGAGGCGTTCGCGGAGGAGACGCGAATGGCGGCGGCTTACGGGCACCTCTCCCGCGCCGGTGACGGCGACCAGTCCAGCCGTCGAGGTCACCCGCAGTTCCGTGATCGAGGCGAGGTTGACGAGGAACGAGCGGTGCGCGCGCACGAATCCGGCTGCGTCCCAGACCTCTTCGAGATAGGTGAGCGACTGCCGTAGCAGGTGCGAATGCTGGCCGGAGTGGAGTCGAACGTAGTCCCCGTGGGCCTCTGCGTAGGCGATGTCGTCGCGGCGGACGAACACGGTCCGCCCGGCGAGTTCGACCTGGACGACCGCGAGGTCGTCGGCCTTGTCGCCCGCCGGGGGCGGGCCGGAGCGGCGGCCGATGCGGGCGACGGCCTCGGCGAGGCGCTCGGGCCGGAACGGCTTGAGCAGGTAGTCGACCGCGCCGAGGCCGAAGGCCTCGACCGCGTGGTTGTCGTAGGCGGTGACGAACACGATCGCCGGCGGGTGCGAGAGCCGCCGGAGGATGCGGGCCACGTCGATCCCGGTCAGGCCGGGCATGGCGATGTCGAGGAACGCGGCGTCGAAGGTGCCCTCGCCGAGCAGGCGCACGGCCTCGTCGCCGCCCGCGGCGCACTGCACGTCGCCGACGCTCGGCTGCTCGGCGAGCTGGCCCGCGAGCTCGGCGCGGGTGGAGGACTCGTCCTCGACGACAAGAACACGCAAGCCCGAATTACTCATCAGAGTTCACTCCGGTTTGGGGAGAGGCGAGCGCAGTGAGCCGGCTGGGTGGGGCGACGGGTGCGGGCTCATGCGTGGACTCCTCTGGCGTAGCGGGGGATGCGCACGGTGGCCTTGGTGCCCGCGCCGGGGGCGGTGTCGAGCCACAGGCCGTACTCGGGACCGTAGACGGCCCGGAGGCGTTTGTCCACGTTCGCGAGGCCGATGCGGCCCGATCCGGCGCGGCTGCCGGTCAGGATCGCCTTGGCGACCTCGGGGTCCATGCCGGCGCCGTCGTCCTCGACCTCGATGACGCACAGGGGCCCCTCGGAGAACCCGCGCACGGCGATGTGGCCGGTGCCGGGGCGCGATTCGAAGCCGTGGCGGACGGCGTTCTCGACGATGGGCTGGACGACCAGGAACGGGATGGGCACGGGCAGGACCTCCGGGGCGATGCGCACGGTGATGTCGAGTCGGTCGTCGAAGCGGGCGCGCTGGAGCTCCAGGTAGGTCTGGACGGCGTGGAGCTCGTCGGCCACGGTCGCGAAGTCGCCGGTCCCCGCGAACGAGTAGCGGAGGTAGTCGGAGAAGTCGGTCAGGAGCTCGCGGGCGCGCTCGGGGTCGGTGCGGGTGTGGGCGCTGATGGCGGCCAGGGCGTTGTGCATGAAGTGCGGGGAGATCTGGGCGCGGAGGGTGCGCAGGTCGGCTTCGGCGATGCGCTCGCGGGCCCGAACGAGGTCGGCGTGGTCGAGGGCGCGGGCGACGAGGTCGGCGGCCTCGGCGAGGTCGGCGTCGCTGACGTCCCCCGATATGAGCAGGCACCCGGCGAGGTCGCCGGAGACGACGAGCGGGGCGGCGCGCAGCGGCGGCGCGGTGACCGGTTCGAGGACGTCCAGGGTCTCCACCAGGAGTGCTTGGGCCGCATCGGGATCGAGGCTCCCGGCGGTTGCGAGGATCTTCTCGCAGTCGGCCAGCGCGACGGCGTCGGCGGCGAGGAGCCGGGCGAGGCGGCGGGCGGCCACCTGGGGGCCCTTTCCGGCGAGCCCGTCGGCGAGGGCTTCGCCGATCTGGCGCGACAGTCGCAGCGCGGCGAGGGTCGCCGCGCTGCCGGTCCGCCGACGCTGGCGATGAGGGGATCGCGCGATCACCTTGCAACTGTAACGTGGCGCACATCGGGGCCCGTCCAGCGGACGGGCGTTAGGGCTCGACCCTGGGATCGAGCCCTAAGCGGCGGGGAGGGCCGCCCCGGCCCTCCCCGCCTGGGGGCCGCCTAGTGGACCGAGGCCCGCTCCGCACCCGCACCGGTGAACGCCCGGACTTGCATGGACGCGAACCGGTCAGGGTTCGATTCGGAGCTCATCAACGTGCCGACCACGGCGCAGATGAGACCCAGCGGGATGGACACCAGGCCGGGGTTCGACAGCGGGAACCATGCGATGTCGACCCCTTCGCCGAGCAGCGAAGTAGGTGTACTCGAGAAGGTCGGCGAGAAGATCACCAGACCGATGGACGAGATGAGGCCGCCGTAGATGCCCGCGACGGCGCCGGCCGTGTTGAACCGCTTCCAGAAGAGGCTGAACAGCAGGGTCGGGAGGTTCGCCGAGGCGGCGACCGCGAAGGCGAGCGCGACCAGGAACGCGACGTTGAGGTCCTGGGCGAAGACCGCGATGACGACGGCGACGGCGCCGACGCCGACCGCCGCGAACTTCGCGAAGACGACCTCCTGCTTGCCGCTGGCCTTGCCGTGCTTGAAGACCCCGTTGTAGAGGTCGTGGGCGAGCGAGGACGAGCAGGCGATGATGAGGCCCGCGACCACCGACAGGATCGCCGCGAACGCCGCCGAGGCGATGAGCGCGAGCATGATCGCGCCGCCCGTGGACCCGGCGATGTTCTCGCCGATGACCTGGGACAGCTGCGGCGCGGCGGAGTTGCCGGCCGGGTTCTCGGCGATGATGGCGTCCTTGCCGACCATCGCGGCGGCGCCGAAGCCGAGCACGAGGGTGAGCAGGTAGAACATGCCGATCAGGCCGATGGCCCAGTTGACGGACTTGCGGGCGGTCTTGCCGTCGGGGGTCGTGTAGAAGCGGATGAGGACGTGCGGGAGGCCGGCCGTGCCCAGCACGAGCGCGAGCCCGAGGCTGATGAGGTCGAGCTTGTTCCACAGCGTCTGCAGCGAATCGCCCGCGACTTCCGTGCCGTAGCGCAGCCCCGGTTCGAGGAAGGCCGCGCCTTGGCCGGAGACGTTGGCGGCGTCGCCGAGCAGGGCCGAGAGGTTGAAGTTGTAGTGGACGAGCACGAGGATGGCCAGGACGAACGCGAGGCCGATCTTGACGCAGGCCTGGAAGATCTGGACCCAGGTCGTGCCCTTCATGCCGCCGAAGGCGACGTACGCGACCATGAGCAGGCCGGTGACGACGATGCCGACGACCTTCGCGGCCCCGGCGTCCATGCCGAGGAAGGTCTCGCCCTCTTTGATCCCCAGCAGCAGCGTGACAAGTGCACCCGTGCCGACCATCTGGGCGAGGAGATAGAAGATCGAGATGCTCAGGGTCGCAATGGAAGCCGCAGTCCTGACGGGACGCTGCTTCATGCGGTACGAAAGCGCGTCGGCGACGGTGAACCGGCCGGAGTTCCGCAGCGACTCGGCCACCAGGAGCAGGGCGACGAGCCAGGCGACGAGAAAGCCGATCGAGTAGAGGAACCCGTCGTAGCCGTAGAGGGCGATGGTGCCGGCGATGCCGAGGAACGAGGCGGCGGAGACGTAGTCGCCGGCGACGGCGAACCCGTTCTGCCAGGCGGAGAAGCCGCGCCCGCCGGAGTGGAAGTCGGTGGCGGTGCTGGTCTTTCGTCCACCTTGGATGGTGATGAAGATGGTGACCATGACCATCACCATGAACAGGGAGATCGTCAGGATGCGGTTGGAGTCGCTCATCTCCTGCGCAAGCGTGTTCATTTGCCGCCCCCGCTCATGATGTCCTCGCGGAGTTCCGCGGACTGCCGGTCGAACTTGCGCGCCGTGAACCGGTTGTAGGCCCAGGTGACGTAGAACGTCACGACGAACTGGCTGAGGCCGAGGATGAGCCCGAGGTTGATGTTGCCGAACAGGACGATGCCCATGAAGTCGCGGGCGTACGCCGACAGGAGCACGTAGACGAGGTACCAGGCCAGCGCGGCCAGCAGGACCGGGACGGTGAAGCGGAACAGGGTGCGCTTGAGCTCGACGAAGCGGGGGTCGTCGTGCATCGCGGCGATCTCCGCGTCGGTGACCTCGGTCGGTGGGCCGTTGTCTTCGGGGGTTGTGGTCATCGAGCCTTCCTCCTTGAAGGGCCGGGCATGTCCGACTCGTTTCGACACGGTGACGTGTGTCACCTGGGAACATAGGGCCTTCGGAGGCTCGGGAGAAGCACCGTTGTCAGGCGTGTCGCCGGGAAGGCGCCATCATGCGCTGAACCCGCGCCGAGCCGCCTGCGAACGGTCCGTGAGCGGTCGGTGAACGGCACCTCGCGGAAACGATGAATCCGGGGAACGTCTCTCGTCCTTACTCGGAAGGCCCTCTGAGACCGGAAAGAAGCGTGAGCCCGATGGCGAGCAAGATGATCTTCCTGAACCTGCCCGTGGCCGACCTCCAGAAGTCCAAGGACTTCTACCTGGCCCTCGGCTGGACCGTGAACCCCGACTTCACCGACGAGAACGCCGCTTGCGTGGTCGTGGACGACAACATCTGCCTGATGCTCCTCGCCCGCGAGTTCTACACGACCTTCGCCGAGCGCCCCATCGCCGACACCGCCAACTTCTCCGCCGCCGCCTACGCCCTCGCCCTCCCCCACCGCGAAGCCGTCGACGACCTCACCGACGCCGCCCTCAAAGCCGGCGGCACCGAAGAGACCTCCAGAAACGAACGCCGCGCCCAGGAAGCCGAAGTCGGCATGTACGGCCGCACCTTCCTCGACCTCGACGGCCACCAGTGGGAGCCGTTCTACATGCCTTACCAATAAAGGAAACCCACAAAAAACGACGGCCGCCCCGCAAATAACGCGGGGCGGCCGTCGGCGTTCGCGGA
>NZ_QFRW01000330.1 GCF_003265355.1 Glycomyces dulcitolivorans
CCGGAGCCTTTCGGCTCCGGGCGCCGCCGTGTTTCTCGGGGCCTGGTTTCCTAGTTCCTCGCTCCGATCAACGGGTACGTCCTGCGCGCGCCGGCACCGCCGTCGCCGCTTCCTCCTCGATCGCGGGCTGCGCGAACTGGGCCTCGTACAGCCGCGCATACGCGCCGCCCGAAGCCAGCAGCTTCTCGTGCGGGCCCTGCTCGACCACGGTCCCGTGCTCCATCACCACGATCACGTCGGCGTCGCGGATCGTCGAGAGCCGGTGGGCGATCACGAAACTCGTGCGCCCCTGCCGCAGCGCCACCATCCCCTGCTGGACGAGCATCTCGGTGCGGGTGTCCACCGAACTGGTCGCCTCGTCGAGGATGAGGATCGACGGGTCGATCAAGAACGCCCGCGCGATCGTCACCAGCTGACGCTCGCCCGCGCTCAACCCGCCCTCATCGGAGTCCACGACCGTGTCGTAGCCGTCCGGCAGCGTCCGGATGAAGTGGTCCGCGTGCGCCGCCTGCGCCGCCGCGCAGACCTCCTCGCGCGTCGCATCCGGCCGCCCGTAGGCGATGTTCTCCGCGATGGTGCCCTCGAACAGCCACGTGTCCTGCAAGACCATGCCGATCCGCCGCCGCAGCCGCTCACGCTCCACCGTGGACACGTCCACGCCGTCGACGGTGATCCGGCCCGCGTCCAGGTCGTAGAACCGCATCAGCAGGTTCACCAGCGTCGTCTTCCCCGCGCCCGTCGGCCCAACGATCGCGACCGTCTGGCCCGGCTCGGCCTCCAGCCACAGGTGCTCGATGAGCGGCTCGTCCTCCAAGTACCGGAACGACACGTCCTCGAACGCCACCCGGCCCTCGACCGACGCCAGCTCCGTCTCGGCCGCGGCCGACTCCGGCGACTGCTCCTCGGCGTCGAGCAGCTCGAACACCCGCTCGCCCGAGGCCACCGCCGACTGCACCTGGCCGAACATCGCCGCCAGCATGTTCAACGGGTTCGAGAACTGGCCCGTGTACTGGATGAACGCCTGGATCTGCCCGAAGGACAGCGCCCCCGCGGCCACCTGGAGCCCGCCGACCACGGCCACGAGCACATAGGTCACCAGCCCCAGGAACGCCATCGCCGGACCCAGCAGCGCCGAGACCCACTGCGCCCGGACCGTGTTCTCGTACAGGTCCTCGTTGTGCCGCTTGAACACCGCCGCGCCCTCGGCCCGGCGCCCGAACAGCGTCACCAGCTGGTGCCCGGTGATCATCTCCTCGACGTGCCCGTTGAGCTTCCCGGTGGTCGCCCACTGCCGCGCGAACCGCGGCTGGCTCCGCTTGCCGATGAGCCGCGCCGCCAGGACCGTCAGCGGCAGCGTCAGCACCACGATGAGCGTCAGCAGCGGCGAGATCGTCAGCATCATGATCGGCACGCCGATCAGGAACAGCAGGCCCTGCACGATCCGCTGGGTCACCTGCCCGACGGTCTGCGTCAGGTTGTCGATGTCGTTGGTGACCCGCGACAGCACCTCGCCCCGCGGCCGCGAGTCGAAGTAGGACAGCGGGAGCGCCGCGACCTTCCGGTCGGCCTCCTCGCGCAGGTTGAACGCCATGTGCTGGGCGAGCTTCGCGATGGTGCGGCCGTTGGAGACCGTGATCCCGAAGGTCACCACCGAGATCGCCACCGCCAGCCCCAGGATGCGCGCCAGGCCCGTGAAGTCGAGGTCGCCCGCGGCCGCCCCCGAGATGACGTGGTCGGTCGCGCGGCCCAGGACCGTGGGGACGGCGAGCATCCCGGCGACCATCAGCAGGCCGAAGCCGATCACGGACGCGAGGCGCAGCCGGTCGCGGCGCATGAGGGAGATGATGCGGCGGGTGGTGCCGCGGAAGTCGTCGGCCTTCTTCAGGACCGGTCCCGAGCCCATGCCGGGTCCACGCATGGTCACAGCGCCTCCTGAAGGGTGAGTTGGGAGTTGACGATCTCGGCGTACACCGGGTTGGCCTCCAGCAGCTCCTCGTGCGTGCCGGTGCCCACGACGCGCCCGGCGTCGAGGACGACGATCCGGTCGGCGTCGCGGATGGTCGAGACCCGCTGGGCCACGATCACCTGCGCTGCGTCGGCGATGTCCGTGGCGAGCGCGGCCCGCAGGGCCGCGTCGGTCGCCGTGTCCAGTGCGGAGAACGAGTCGTCGAACAGGTAGATCCGCGGGTTCGCCACGATCGTGCGGGCGATGGCCAGGCGCTGGCGCTGGCCGCCGGAGACGGTGGTGCCGCCCTGGCCGATGACGGTGTCGAGCCCGTCGGGCATGGCCTGGACGAAGTCCGCGGCCTGCGCGGTCGTCAATGCGCGCCACAGGGTCTCGTCGTCGGCGTCGGGGTTCCCGTAGCGCAGGTTCGAGGCGATGGTGCCCGAGAACAGGTAGGCGCGCTGGGGGACCAGGCCGATGGTGCGGGCGATGAGGGCCCGGTCCATGTCCCGCACGTCGACGCCGTCGACGCGGATCGCGCCGTCGCCGACGTCGAACAGGCGGGGGATCAGGTTGAGGAGCGTGGTCTTGCCGGCTCCGGTGGAGCCGATGACGGCGGTGGTCTGGCCGGGCCGGGCGATGAGGTCGACGCCGTGCAGGACGGCCTCTTCGGCGCCGTCGTAGCGGAAGACGACGCCCTCGACGTCGAGTTCGCCGCGGCCGGGCAGCTCGTGGACGGCGTCGGCGCGGTCGGCGATGGTCGGCTCGGTGTCGAGGACCTCGCGGATGCGTCCGGCGGCGACCTTCGCGCGCGGGGCCATCATGAACACGCCCATCGACATCATGACCGAGCCGAGGATGAGCCCGGCGTAGGTGAGGAAGGCGATGAGGTCGCCGATCTGCATGGTGCCGTCGGCGATGCGGGCGGCGCCGATCCACACGATCGCGATCGAGGTGAGGTTGGCGCTGATCATCGCGGTGGCGCCGAAGAACGCCTGGACGCGGCCGACTCGCAGCGATGCGTCGGTGAGGCGGGCGTTGGCCTCGTTGAAGCGCTGCTGCTCGTGGTCGTCGCGGACGAACGCGCGGATGACGCGGATGCCGGTGATGTGCTCGCGCATGACCTGGTTGATGCCGTCGATCGAGCGCTGCATGGCGCGGCCGGCGGGGATCATCGAGGTGACGATGAAGTAGATGATCACGGCCATGACGGGGATGGCGGCCAGGAGCACGCCGGTCATGGGGACGTCGAGGGTCAGGGCCAGCGACAGGCCGCCGATCGCGGTGATCGGGGCGACCATGAACAGGGTGAGGCCCATGACGAGCATGGTGACGACCTGGGTGACGTCGTTGGTGGTCCGCGTGATGAGCGAGGGCGCGCCGAAGTGGTCCATCTCGGCGGCGGAGAAGCGCTGGACCTGGGTGAAGAGTTCGGCGCGGAGGTCGCGGCCCAGGCCCATGGCGGCGCGGGCGCCGAAGTAGACGCCGAGGGCGGCGGCCGCGAGCTGGACGACGGTGACGGCGAGCATGAAGGCGCCGTGGCGGAGGACGTAGGCGGTGTCCCCGGCGGCGACGCCGTGGTTGATCAGGTCGGCGTTGAGGGTGGGGACGTAGAGGGACGCGATGGTCTGGACGAGTTGGAAGAAGGTCGCCAGGAGCAGCGGTTTGCGGTGGGGGCGCAGGTAGTCGGCGAGGAGGCGGAGGACTGACGCCTCCGGTACGGCCTCCTCGCCTTCCTGTGGCGCCGTCTTGCGGGGCGTGCCGGCGGGTGGGTTTCCTGTCATGCGGCCGAGCGTAGCACTGAAATTTGACCGGGTACAACTTTTTTCCGGGAACAATTTTTGGCCGGGTCCAGGTTCGTCTGCTAGGGTGGAGCGGTGGAACAACGCAGCGGCCTGCGCGAGCGCAAGAAGAACGCCATGTGGGGGCGCCTGAAGTCGACCGCCCTCCAACTGTTCGAGGAGCGCGGGTACGAGAACGTGTCCGTCGCCGAGATCGCCGCCGCGGCGGAGGTCTCCAAGGCGACCGTGTTCAACTACTTCCCGAGCAAGGAAGACCTCGTCATCGGGGGCATGAAGCACCACATCGAGGACCCGGCCCGGGTCGTGCGCGAGCGCGCCCGCGGCAAGACCCCGCACGCGGCCCTGCGCGACCGCTACCTGGAGCTGCTGGAGCACCGCGCCCCGCAGACGGGCCTGAGCGACAGGCCGCTGTTCCTCCAGGTCCAGCGCCTCATCTCCGCCACGCCCGCGCTCATGGTCAGCGCCATGGACTACCGCCGCCGCTCGGGCGCGCTGCTGGCCCAGACGCTCATGGACGAGGGCCACCCCAAGCTCACCTCGCGCCTGGTCTCCTCGCAGCTGCTGCACACCCAGCACATCCTCGTCGAGGCCAACGTCCACCTGATCCTGGAGGGCCGTCCGGTCTTCGAGGTCGCCTCCATGGCCGCGTCCGCGGCCGAGCACGCGTTCGGGCTGCTGGAGAACGGCATCGGCGACGTCATGCGCCGCGACACCGAACCGCCCGCGCCCGACGCGGCCTTCACCCCCGACGGCTGTCGCGTCGGCTACGAGCCCGGCCGTGCCGAGGCCGAGGAGGCGCTCGAACGGTTCATGGGCGGCCCCGGCGACGAGGTCCTGGAGGCCCTGGTCGACCCGCGCAGAGCCTGAGAAAGGTTCGGATTCAGGACGGCTGATGCGCCTGTGGTGCTTCGCCACTAGAATCCGGCCCATGTCCTCACTCGACCACCTCGTCCTCGCCACGCCCGACCTGGCCGCCACCGTGAAGGAGGTCGCCCGCCTGACCGGGACGCAACCCGTCCCCGGCGGCGTCCACCAGGGCCTGGGCACCCGCAACTACCTGCTCGGCATCGGCGAGGGCGCCTACCTCGAGATCATCGGCCCCGACCCGGACCAGGACGCCCCCGACAAGTGGAGACCCTTCGGCATCGACACCCTCACCGAGGCCCGGCTCGTCACCTGGGCCGTCCGGGTCGAGGACGCCGACGCCGCCGTCGCCGCCTCCCGCGAGGCCGGGTACGACCCGGGCGAGCCGTGGGAGATGTCCCGCCAGACCCCCGCCGGCGACACCCTCACCTGGCGCCTCACCCTCGACCGCGAAGGCCGCCACCGCGGCCCCGTCCCCTTCCTCATCGACTGGGGGACCAGCCCGCACCCCGCCGCCGACCTGCCGGTCGTCCCGCTCGTGGGCCTCGAAGCCGTCCACCCCCACCCCGAGCGCGTCGAACCGCACATCGCGGCCGTCGGCGCGAAGCTCCCGATGAAGGCCGGCAACCGCGGCGCCCTCGCCGCCACGCTCTTCGGCGAATCCGGCCTCGTCGTCCTCATCTGAACGCGCGAAAGGCCCGCGACCGCACTGCGGTCGCGGGCCTTTCCCCTGCTCCTAGCCTTCGGTGGACGAGGACTCGGCGTCACCCGGAGGCGTCCCGCCAGGGGCGCCGCCCTCGCCGCCGCCCTCGGGCATCTCGCCGCCGCCGGAGACGCCGCCCGCGGTCGCCTCGGTCGTGGTGTCGACGCCGACCGCCAGCGAGATCGCGTACCCGCTGGAGACGTCGCCGGTGACCGTGGCCAGCTGCGACTCGCCGCCGTCGTCGCTGAAGATCCCGTCGGTCTCCAGCGAGACCTGCGCGAGGTTCTCGACCGACTGCTCGTAGCCCTCCTCGGCGTACACCGTGTCGCACACGTCCTGCGGGAGCGCGATCTGCGAGGTCGCGATCGCGTTGGCGCTGTCGGTGATCGAGGCCTCGTCGGGGTAGACCTCGAAGTGGATGTGCGGCCAGCGGCCGGAGTAGCAGGCCGGGAAGATGCTCGTGAACTTCACGACCCCGTCGGCGTCGGCGATCTGCACGCCGCGCAGGTAGTTCTCGTTCGCGATGGCTTCGGAGTACATCGAGTACTCGCCCTCGCGGTTGCAGTGCCACAGGTAGATGGCCACGCCCTCGAAGCGGGCGTTGTCGTTCGCCATGTCGTAGACGGTCAGCTCGATGTCCATCTGGACGCCCTCGGCGGTGGTGGTGCTGTCGCCGAAGCTGGAGCGGATGTCGCTGCGGACCACGCCGCTCTCCTCCAGCACGTCCGGGCCGTTCGACCCGTCACCGGGGTACGGCCCGGCCGTCTCCTGGGGGATCTCGGTCAGGTCCTCGGCGGAGGTCGTCGTCCCCGAGCCGGTGCTGCTGCTGTCGCTCGTGTTCGTGCACGCCGCCAGCCCCAGGGCCGCGGCCCCGGCTCCGGCGAAGAGCACGCCGCGGCGGCTCAGCAGGGTCCCGATGTCGAACTGAAGGCCCTGGTCGACCAGTTCCTCGTCGGGCTTGGCGTACGGCCGGCCTTCGTACATCGGCGTGACGTCTTGCTTGGCGCTCACTGATCCACTCCTTCTCACCTCGTGGTTCCGCCATTCTTCGGGCGAAACCTCCCCGCACCGCTGCAAGGAGGATCAGAGATGGATGGGAACTAGCGCGCAACAGCGGTCACATCCGGCTCGCCTTCAGCGAGTACATCATCGGCGCCCGCGGCATCCCCTGCGGCTGCCGGAACCGGCCTTCTGCCTGTTCAAGGGACCCGCAGTGCCGGAACAGCGTCCAGTCCCGCTCGTGCAGGAACTCGATCCGCAGCCCGTTCGCCGCCAGCGCCGACACGACCGCGCCGATCGAGTGGTTCCACTCGAAGCTCAGATTGCTCTGAGTTTCGAGCTCGCCGTCGGTGTAGGTGCCCGCCTTGTCGTAGACCGCGGCCTCGCGGTCGAGGTAGCTGCGTTCGAAGCGGGTGCCGGTGTCCCAGTCGAGGACGTTCGCGATCGGGTGGAACTCGGCGAGGTACAGGAATCCGCCCGGCGCGACCAGCGAGGCGGCGACTTCGGCCCAGGCCTCGATGTCGGGGAGCCAGCACAGGGCGCCGATCCCGGTGTACACGATGTCGAACGTGCGCCCGCCGAGCGCGGTGCGGGCGTCGTAGACGTCGGCGGCGACGAACGAGGCGCGCTCGGCGAGCCCGGTGTCGGCGGCGAGGCCGCGCGCGACCTCGACCGCCGGTTCGGAGAAGTCCAGGCCCACGACCTCGGCGGCGCCGCGCCTCGCCCATGAGAGGGTGTCCTGGCCCATGTGGCACTGGAGGTGGACGAGGCGCTTGCCGGTCACGTCGCCGACCTCTTCGGCCTCGAACGCGTTGACGTCGCCGCCGCCGTTCCGGAAGCCGTCCTGGTCGTAGAAGCGGCTGGCGGCGTGGATGGGGACGCGCTCGTCCCACATCATTCGGTTGGCCTCGCGCCAGTCCTCGGATCGGGTGGTCATGGGCCCACTCTCGCAGCGGCCCCGGTGCCCGGCAACCGATTTAGCCTCGTTTGCTGCGCGCCCCGGGGAAGTCGGAGACGAAGGACCAGCCGAGGTGCTCGTACAGGGCGCGGCCCTCGTCGCTGGCGACGAGGAGGCCGAAGCGCATGCCGAGGGCGTGCGCGGTCCCCGAGAGCGCGCGCATCGCGGTCGAGCCGAGGCCGCGGCGCTGGTGCGCGGGGGCGGTGACGACCTTGTCGAACACGCCGAACCCGCCGTCGCGGCCCAGGCGGGCGGAGGCGGCGAGGTCGCCGTTGGCGTGGAAGATCCGGGCCACCGTCAGCGGCCCGTCGGTCTCGACGACGAGCCGGTACTCGGCGGGGACGCCGTAGGGGGCGGGTTCGAACACCGTGGCCATGAGGTGGCCGCCCTCGTCCATCGTCCACGTCGAGGGCACCGAGGCGCGCAGCAGCTCGGAGGGCCCGGCGATCATGAGCTGGTGCCCGGGGGTGTCGAGCCGCTGCGCGGTCGCGGCGAGGACGTCGGGGGTGTAGGTGTGGAGAACCTGCCGGACCTCGGCGCTGGGCGGGCCGACGGCGACTTCGAAGCCGCCGTCGATCGGCTGGGGCTGGGCGGTGACGCGCGAGTGGGCGCGGCCGCGGCCCCAGGCCATGACGAGGTCGGGGAGGGGGTGGCCGGTGGGCGTGCTGGTCATCAGGGGGCTCCTTCGGGGCGGTCGGACTCGGTCAACTCTATTGCAACTATCTTGCAATAGCCGGCGATTTCTCACGTCGTGAAAAGGCGGAGTGTGGCGGAGACCGGTGATGTCGGTCCCGGCGCGTAGGCTCGCGTCGGCCAAGGAGGAGAGCGATGAGCGATGCGGTGACGTCGGCCGAGGACGGCCTGGCGCGGTGCCCTTGGGGCGCCGACCCCGAGATCTACCGCGACTACCACGACCTGGAGTGGGGCCGCCCGGTCCGCGGCGACGACGCGTTGTTCGAACGCGTCAGCCTGGAGGCCTTCCAGTCCGGCCTGTCCTGGTTGGTGATCCTGCGCAAGCGCGAGGGCTTCCGCGCGGCCTTCGACGACTTCCGCATCGCCAAGGTCGCCGAGTACACCGACGACGACGCCGAACGCCTCCTGGGCGACGCCGGCATCGTCCGCAACCGCCTCAAGATCGCCGCGACCATCGCCAACGCGAAGGCCGCCGCCGAACTCGACGGCGGCCTCACCGACCTCGTCTGGTCCTTCGCCCCCGAACCCCGCGAGCGCCCCAAGCGCCTCGCCGACATCGCCGCCGTCACCCCCGAGTCGACCGCCCTGTCCAAGGCCCTCAAGAAGAAAGGATTCCGCTTCGTCGGCCCCACCACCGCCTATGCCATGATGCAGGCCGTCGGCATGGTCGACGACCACCTGGCCGACTGCCACGTCCCCGAGCTGCTCTAGCGCGTGATGACGACCGTGTCGGTGGCGGCGACGCCGTTGACGGTGGCGGTCAGGGTGACCGTGCCCTTTCGCCATGCGAGCAGTTCGCGGGTGGCGGGGTCGAACCAGGCGTCGAAGCGCAGCCAGTCGAGGAGACTCGGCGGGCGCGATCCGATGTAGACGTTCGTGCCGGACCAGTCGACGCCCATCGGGTAGACGACCGGGATGGTCGAACTCCCTTGGGTCAGTTCGGCTTCCACGGCGACTGTGCCACCGGGTGCGAGGTCCGGAGCGGTCACCGCGAGGGCGTCGAGCTGGGGCCGGACCTGGGCGGTGAGCCATTCCTCGCCGGTGGCGCCGAGGCCGAACTCGGTCCAGCCGATGAAGCCGCCGTCCTCGGGAGTCGTCGAAGGGGCCTTCCCGGAGTTGCCGTTGACCCAGTAGGAGACGCCGTCGACCCGGGAGGCGTCGAAGTAGCCCGCGTGCGCGCCGATGTAGACGGCCTCCTTGCCGCTGCCGGTCTCGAAACCGGTGAGCCACTCCTCGACCACCTCCGCTTCGAGCCGGTCGCTCAGCTGGCTGGCGGCCTGCGGGCTCTTGTCGTTGGGCGGCACGTGCGCGACGACGGCGACCGAGTCGATGTCGGGATCGGCGGCGGCCTCGTCCAACGCGTTGCGCAGCATGAGGATCTGCTCCCAGCCGCCCTTGCCGATGGTCAGGCCCGAGGTGTCGAGCGTGATGAACCGGGTGCTCCCGCGGTCGAAGACCTGGTGCGCGGGACCGAACACCGCCGACCAGTCGGCCACCGAGCAGCCCATCGCCTCGTGGTTGCCCGGCACGTACACCCAGTCGAGCTCGTCGCCGAGCTCCTCGTCCAGGATCTGTTCGGCGAGCGCGAGGTCGTCGCTCTCGCACTCGTCCACCAAGTCCCCGTTGATGATCAGCAGTTCGGCGTCAGAGTCCTTGATCTCGCGCAGTGTGCGCCGGGCCGAGGCGACGATCGCGCTGTCGGGGTTCTCGGCCACGAACTGCGCGTCGGACATGACCGCGAACGTCCAGTCGGCCCCGTCGAGGTCCCCGGCGACCATCGCGTCCGGCGCCGCCTCATCCGCGGGGATCTCGACGTCGGGCGCGGTGTACGCGACGAGGTCGGAGATGGTGACCGCACCCTGGTAGAGCGCGGCGGGCCGGGTCTCGGCGACGTAGAAGCGGTACACCGACACCGGGTAGTTCACGCCGTCGGGCACGTCGAACTCGACCTGCGTCCAGCCCGGCTCGGTGAGGTAGTCCCCGCGCAGGACCAGGTCGGTGCCGTTGGCGTCCTTGAGTTGCAGCGACGGCCATTCGCCGTCGCCCTCGGCGTTCACCCACAGGCTGAAGCGCTGCGGCTGCCCCGCGACGGGGATGTTGGCCGGGGGCCGGGCGTAGGCGGCGCGGGTGGCGGTGGACTGGGTGAAGTCGTAGGTCAGGGCCAGACCCGCGCTGCCGTCGTGTCCGGCGGCGGGCGCCATCGAGCCGGTCGCACGGGCGGTCGAGAAGATCCACTGTGAACCGTTGCTGAAGTCCGCGACGGTCTGCGCTTCGAGCCCGACCGTGACCGCGAGCGCGGTCGTGATCCCGCCGGCGCTCAACTCGATCGTGCCCGACCCGCCGGCCTTCGCGGTGATCGTGAACCCGCCCAGGCCGTCAGCGGCGACGGTGAACAGGTCCTCGTCGTAGGTCAGATCGACGTCGCCCGGATCGATGGGCGCGGTGAACCCGGCCGCATCGGATCCGATCAGCTGGAACCCGGCGGCCGCCCCTGCTTCAGAGAGCGAGACGAGCCGCTGCGAGGGCTCCAGGGCCGCAAGCGAACCGAGCACGGTCAACTCGGTCGAACCCCTGGCGCCGCCGTCCTTGGCCGTCACCTCCACGGTCCCAGAACGACTTCGCGCATGGAAAACACCATCATCGGAGACCCAACCCAGCCGCGAAGGCGAAGTCTTCCAACGAGGATCGCCCTCAGCGGGCCCATACGCCTCATCAAAAGCGTCCACTGAAAGCGGCCGCGTCAGACCAGGAAAGACCCGATCAAAGTCAGCGCCTTCGATCGCGCCGGGGCTGAAGGGCGCCTGCGGCGCGACCGCGAACCCGGCCGGATTGCCGTCGCCGGCCGGGACGGTGAACGCGAGGCCGTTGCCGACCGCGCGTTCGGTCCCGTCCGAGGGCGCATTGACGGTGACCAGGTCGTCAGTGCCCGGCGCGCGGGCGATGAGCGTGGAGGAGCCGCCGCCGTCGAGGTTGAGGGCGCTGTGCGCGCCCATCGCCAGGAGCTCCTCGGCGGTCTCTTCGAGGGTGTACCCGCCGCTCGCCGCCTGACGGCCGTCGACGGTGAGCACGTACAGAGTGCGGCCATCCTCGGAAACGCCCACAGCGGTCCGCGGGTGCCGGGCCTGGTCGGTCTGGTCGACGACCTGCCCATCCGTGATGAGGATCTGACGACCGGAAACGGCGGTCTCGGGCAAGTCCCCGTCGACCACGGCCCCGTACTCGACGGCGACCGAGTCCCCGACCTGCAACGCGCTGAGCGCCTGCGCCCCGGCGTCGCGCCCGACAAGACTGATCGAGCCCTCGGCGATAGCCCCTTCTTGCGGTGCATCGGTCACCGCAGTGACAACCCCATCAACGAGGGTCACCTCGGTTACGGAAGCCCCATCCACGACCCGGGCACGACTGGCCGTCCCCCAAGCGTTGTCGTACACGCCGATACGTCCGCTCGGAAGAGCAGTCGTGTTGAGCCCGTACAGATCCAGAGTCCCCGCATCACTGGTGGCAGTACCATCGAAGCCGATCGACTCGATAGAGGCGGTCCCGTCGGCGTCGAACCCGATCACATTGGACGATCCCGCAGCGGCCGACTTGACCAGCTCACCGTCGGCGATCGCCACGCCCTCGGCCCCGCCGGTGTCGTTGATGTCGAAGAAGTCCGCGTTGAACGCCAGGACCGCGTCCTCCACGCCCTCCAACTGCCCGCGCACCGGCTCGGCCGCGGCGACCGACCCGGGGGACAGGTACTCGGGCCTCGCACCCGCGCCCAGGTCCACGACGGCCGCGTCGCCGCGGATCCATCCCTGGTCCTCCCACCGGTCGAAGGATTCGAGCGTGATGCCCGGAGCGATGACCGCCGAACCCTCGGCGATGGGCACCGCGCTCTCACCGCCCTCTTGAGCACTCGCGGGCGGGACAGTCGCAAGCACGGCCGCCAGCACGGCGGCGGCGATCCACGGGGTCGTTCGCACGATGGGACCTGGCCTTCGGAGGAGCACGATACGGGAACCCGTCCAAGGTCCCATGAAAACAAGTTCCATGCATAGTCCCCAGCATGAAAATAATCGCCAAACTTGCGGCGAACCAAGTGCGCCACTCTCCTAACTGGAGTCACTCGCTACTTCTGAAACCTCAACAATCACGGCATTTCAGTCTGAAGACCATGCACGCCAACGAAATATGCCAAACTGAAATCGACCGGTACCGACCATCCGGTCCCGCACCAGTCCCATGGAGCACCCAATGGCCTCGCTCGACGACCTCATCGCCGCCATCACCGCCAACAAGGACGCCACCGACGAACTGTCCGCGCGCATCGAGAACACCAAGCAGCAAGCCGAGGAATTACTCGGCGCCGTGACGGCCCTCGGCGCCGAAGGCGTCGCCAACGCCGTCATGAGCGTCAAGGACCGCCTCGAACAGTCCGCGTCCCAGAACCACGCCACCGCCCTCCAACTCGAAGAGGCCGTCAACGCCGCCGTGGCTGCCAAGCAGGCCTAGCCGCCATGACCCAGCTCTCCGAACTGGCCGCCTACATCGGCGCCGACAAGAGCGAGGCCGAAGCCCTGGAGTCCTACCTCCTCGGCAGCCGCGACATCGCCAACGACCTCCGCGCCGCCTTCGCCCACCTCGGCGCCGAACGCAAGACCGGCCAACTCGGCACCGTCGCCGACCTCCTCGGCGCCGCCCAGAACTCCCGCTGGCTCACCGTCGGCCACCTCGAAGACGCCCTCCTGATCATCAAGGGCGCCATGACCGGCGACTACTCCGGCAGCGGCGCTCTGACGCCCCGGACGAACCCGGACGGGAGCCGAGTGCTGCTGGGCGACTACGGCGAATCGAGCGTGTCGCTGCGAGTCGTCACGACGCGCCTGCCGCCCAACATCGCCAGACTCCGCGCCCATCTGGGCATGCCGACGACCGCTCCAGAAGCGCTGGACACCACCGGTGATGAGGGCGTGCGGAAACTGGGCCAAGTGGGCCGCAAGGTCATTCGCAACGGCTCCGACCTGCACGCCCAGGCCAAAGAGACAGCAAATACGAACCTCGTCCTCAGCACCCGCGGCGAGCGACCCGCCAACGACACGCCGCACGTTACCCCCGACGGCGTGGCGACCATCGTAATCATTTCGGCGATGACAGTTGACGGGATCACCCGCTTGATAAGAGACTCGCCTCGGAGGACCCCATGAACGAACGCACCGCATTCCGAACCGTCCTGCACGGAGTCGCGTTCGGGCAGCTCGAACCCGCACAGCAGATCAACGACGAACTCGACGAGGACGCTCACGGTCGGCTGTTCGCGCTCTCCACCGCCCTCATGGCCGTCTGCCTCGAACGCCGATTCCGCACTGACGCGTCCCACCAGGCGATCCGGGTCTTCGTCCACGAGATGCGCCTGAGCTACCAGAACGCCGAACCATCGATCCAACCGCTCATGATCGAGGCCATCATCCGCGCCTTCGCCGGCGAGGAGCACCTCATCGACGAGGTCCCGTTCAAGGCGCAGCTGGCCTCCCAGTACCCGATCATCCGGCAGATCTTCGCCGAGGACCCCGAGTTCCTGGCCGATTTCGACGGTGCACTCGACCAAGCCGAGCGGCTGCTGGAGCGCTGGGCCGACGACGAGGAGGACGACGACTACGTCGGGCCCTCTAGGCCGTGGATCGCCGATTGAAGTAGACGACGAAGCCTGCTACCGCCGCTGCCAGGACGAGGACCACCGTCACGGCCGACAGGGCGGAGCCGAAGGCCGCCAGTGCCAGCGGCGCGGCGAGGATCGCGAAGGCCCACCAAGCGCGGTTGGCGAGGGCGCACAAGGCCAGGCACAGGACGAGGGCCGCGCACAAGAGCCAGCGGTGGAGGTTCGGGAGCGGGTCGGTCGCGTGTTCGGCGGCGGTGCCGAGGCCGAAGGCGATCAAGGTGATCGAGACGGCGACGACCAGGTGGGCGGGCAGGAGGATCCGGGGCGGGGTCTGGTTCTCCTCGTCGAAGCCGAAGCGGAAGTTGAGCCACCACAGTCCGATGAGGAGCCCGAAACCGGCGAGGCCGATGCCCACCTGGCTCCAGCCCCACTCGACCTCCCCGATCGCGCCGATCAGTTGGAGGACGGCTTCGCCGAGGACGATGATGATGAACAGGCCCAGCCGCTCGCCCAGGTGCGAAGCGTGCGGGTCCCACGCCTGGAAGACCGGGAGCGGGCGCCCGTGCCGCTCGGCGCGCTCGTCCATGCGCTCCTGGAACTGCCGCATCCGCTCGGGGTCGTTGTTGTCCACGACCATCGCGAAGCACAGCGTCATCGCCACGCCCAGCGCCCACAGAGCGAGCTTCCAGCGCGGGTCGTCGACCCAGAACGCGACGATGAACGGCAGCAGCCCCGCGTTGCGCTGCGCCGCCGACCAGCCCTTGACGATCCGGCCGGTCCGGTTGAGCCCCTGGGAGGCCACCCCGCTCGTGTACAGGTACGCGGCCGCGAAGACCGCCGAGTGCGCGCCCGTCGCCTCCGGGATCGCCGCGGCCATGGCCGCGAGGCCGACCATGCCCAGCAGCATCGTGCGGGTGTGCGTCGCCTCCGAGGCCACATTGGAGTAGATCGTGAACGAGGTCCACACCAGCCAGATCGCGGTGTACAGCACGAAGAACGCCGCCACGTGCACGCCGCTCGGGTGGACCAGCAGGTGCGTCAGCTGGGAGACGGCCGCGACGACGACGAGGTCGAAGAACAGTTCGAGCCAGGTCGCGTGCCGTTCGGAGGTCATCTGTTCGCTCACGAACCGATAAGTTACTCCTGCTCCACCGCTCCCGGCGGCGAGCCCGCGGAACCGAGGACGCGGCGCTGACGGTACGCCTTCTGCCGGCAGGCCGATCCGCAATAGCGCGCCGGACGCCCGGGCCCGGTCCGATCGATCGGAGCTCCACAGGAGGCGCAAGTCGCGTTATGTTTCTCGGCCGAAGGCGGGGTTCCGTAACGGAGATTCGGGTCGCGCAGCGCGTCGATCACCAAAGCGCTCATCGGCGCCAGCACGCCGCGGTCCTCGCGCATCTGCTGGATCGCCACGCACGCGGTGAAGATCGCCGTGACGTCCTCCACGCCGAGTTCGGGCCGCACGGCCCCCGCCCGCTGGGCCGCGCCCAGCAGCGAAGCGAGCGCCTCCGAGAACCGCCGCCCCGAGGCCAGGAGCCCCGCTCGCGGCCAGCCGTCCTTGCCTTGCAGCAGCTCGCACATGTCCCTGTTGCCCGGGGTCGCGACGACCACCTCGGTCACGAACGCGAAGAACGCCGCACCCGGGTCCGGCGACGCCGCGTACCCCTCCGCCAGGCGGCTCAACCGCTCGATCCGCTGCGACAGCACGGCTTCGAGCAGCACCTCCTTGGTCGGGAAGTGCCGGTACACGGTCCCCGCGCCCACCCCCGCCCGGCGCGCGACCTCGCCCAGCGACACCCCGGTGCCCGCCGTCGCGAACGCGGCCTGCGCCGCGGCCAGGACCTTCGCGCGGTTGCGGCGCGCGTCGGCGCGGGACGCCTCGGTGAGGGCGGGAGCGGCGGTGTCGGTGCGCTGCACGTTACGAATCCCCGATTCGACGGCTGGACGGGTCGGCGACCTCAGCTCTACCTTGATCAAGCGGGTCGCTCCACCCGATTCTACCGGCCCGCGCACCACCGATCCACTCTGAGAGGACCTCATGACCGACGGCACGATTCTCGTCACCGGCGCCACCGGCAAGCAGGGCGGCGCCGCCGCCCGCCACCTCCTGCACCACGGCTGGACCGTCCGCGCCCTGGTCCGCGACCCCGGCGCCCCCGCCGCTCAGGCGCTCGCCGCCGCAGGCGCCGAACTCGCCACCGGCGACTTCGAAGACCCCGACTCCCTCGCGGCCGCAGTGAAGGGCGCCCACGGCGTCTTCGGCGTCCCCCCGGCCGCCTACGGCCCCAACGGCTGGGACACCGACCTCGAATACGCGCGCGGCGCCGCCCTCGTCGACGCCGCCGTCCAAGCCGGCGTCGCCCACTTCGTGTTCACCTCGATCGCCACCCTCCCCGGCAAGCAGCTCATGGGCTCGGATGGCAAGCGCCGCATCGAGAACCGCATCGAAGCCAGCGGCATGGCCTGGACCCACCTCCGGCCGGTCCGGTTCATGGAGAACTACCTCCTGCGCGACTCCCCGATCGACGGCATCAACAACGGACTCCACCGCCACCTCTTCCGCCCCGACCACCGCATGCAGGTCATCGCCGTCGACGACATCGGCGCCTTCGCGGCGCTGGCCTTCGCCGACCCCGACCGCCTGGCCGGACAGACCCTGGAACTCGCCGGGGACGAACCGACGCCGCAGGCCGCCGCCGCGGCCATCAGCGCGGCCACCGGCGCCACGGTCGCGTACGAGCAGATCCCGCAGGAGGAGGCCGCCGGCCTCGGTCCGCAGGTCGCCGCCACCTGGGAGCTGATGGCCGAGGGCGCGTCCTGGGACGCCGACATCGCCCACCTGCGCCAGCTCCTGCCGGGCCTGCGGTCCTTCGACATGTGGCTCAAGGAAGGCGGCGCCGACCTGATCGCCGCCCTGCCCTAGGCGCCGGCCGCGCCGGAGCCTACGCCTCCGGCGCGGTGGAGCCCCGCACGACGACCCGGCACTGGACGGTGCGCACGCCCCGTCCGTGCTCGGCGTCGATCGCCTCGAACAGAGCACGAGCGGCGGTGCGGCCCAGCTCCTCCAAGTTCATGTCCACACTGGTCAGTTGCGGGCGGGCACCGGTGGTCATGACCTTCCAGTCGTCGAAGCCCATGACCGCCACGTCCTCGGGGACGCGGCGCCCGCGCTCCCGCAGCGTGTCGAGCACGCCCCGCGCGACCTGGTCGGAGCCGCACAGGACGGCGTCCACGTCCGGCTCGCGGTCCAGGAGCATCGAGGCCGCCGCGCGGCCCCAGCCCTCTTCCCAAGTGCCGTAAGCGACCTGGCCGACCAGGGCGATCCCGGCGTCGTCGAGCGCCGCCAAAGCGCCGGTGACGCGGTCGCGCGCGGCCGAGTAGCCGCGGTCGCCGGAGATGTGCGCGATCCTGGTGCGCCCGCAGGCGATCAGGTGCTCCACGGCCATCCGCCCCGCGCCCACGTTGTCGGGCACGATCGACAGGTCGTCGGGGTTCTCCGAAGGCGCGTAGGCGTACACGACCGGGACGTCCACCGCCGCGGCCAGCGGCGGCCGCGGATCGGTCGAGGAGCCCACCACGATCAGCCCGTCCACGCGGCGGCTCAAGAGCGCCTGCACGTGGTGCCGTTCGCGGATCGCGTCGCCGCGGGCGTCGCACAGGAACACCGACATCTCGCCGGCGCCGAACGCGTCCTCGGCGCCCATGAGGATCGGGAGGCTGAAGCGCCCCACCAGGTCCGAGGTCAGGAGCCCGACCGTCCCGGTCCGCCCGGCGAGGAGCCCGCGCGCGAGCGAGTTGGGGGAGAACGACAGCTGCGCGGCCGCCTCCAGGACCCGCTCGCGGGTGGCGGCGCTGACGTGGTTGCGGCCGTTGAGGGCCTTGGAGGCGGTGGCCACCGAGACGCCCGCCAGCCGCGCCACGTCGGTGAGCGTGGGGGCGCGGGTGCCGCGCGGTGCCGGGGGTCGGGCCACCTGGTCCTCCTTCGGGGTCCCGGCCGCGACCGGCCGGAACGGATCGACTGTAGCCGACGGGCCGAAACATCGCCAAACCCGCTTTCGGTCACAGCGCCGCAGGTCCCGACCCATGCATCGATTCACTTCGATCGATGCATTGACAGGGCCTGGACGGGACCCCTAACATCGTCTCGACGGCGTTCCGAAAAGGTTTTCGGAGGCTTTCGGCACCGGTCCCCCCGACCCGGCACACCTCAAGCGCACGGAGGCGCGCAATGCAGCAACGCCCCCCGTCCACCCGACTCCTCGCCACCGCCGCCGCGACCGCGCTCGCCGCCGGCCTCCTCGTCATCGGCGCGGGGACCGCCCAGGCCCAGCAGACCATCGGCTACCCCGAGTTCACCGGCGGCGACGCCGTCCCCGACGAGCCCGTCCCCTTCGACCTCGACGGCATGATGCCCGCGATGTACGAGGAGGAGCTCGACGGCGGCGCCGGCACCGACTTCTGGATGGACCGCCTCCTCGCCCGCGAAGGCGCCGACCCCTCCGGCGACCAGTGGCTCATGACCCGCGGCCGCGCCCTGCTCATGCGCGTCCACGACCCCGACGTGATCGGCTTCGGCGGCCAGTTCGCCTACTACGACCCGACCTTCGACCGCGCCTCGAACACCGACGGCTTCACGGTCGACATCGGCGAGGGCGGCTTCACCGAGGACGCGGACGCGCGCCGCCAGACCCCCAGCCACTGGACCTCCGTGCACGACAACGGCACCCTCACCGCCGAGGTCCAGAAGTTCATCACCCACAACAACACCGCGGTCGCGAACATCACCGTGACCAACCACGGCACCGTCGCCACCGTCCCACTCCGCGTCGAATCCGACTTCGCCTGGACGGCTGACGGCGACGAGCTCACCGGCGTCCTCGACGTCCAGAACTCCCGCCGAGAGCGCCTCACCACCGTCTTCCCGCGCCTCTCCGGCACCGGCCTCACCCCCGCCGACGGCGCCCTCACCGGCGAACTCGAACTCGCCCAAGGCGAATCGGCGACATTCAAGGTCCAGCTCGGCATGATCGCCGATGAGATCCCCGAATCGGCCACCGAGTACGAGGCCTACCGCGACGCCGCCCCCGCGGCTGCCTTCGCGACCCACGTCCAGACCTACAACAAGTGGTGGGCCGACAACCTCCCCTACTTCGACGTTCCCGACGAGGCCCACAAGAAGTTCATCTACTACCGCTGGTGGCTGATGCGCTACAACTACCTCGACGCCGACATCCCGGGCAACGACTTCCAGTTCCCCACCTCCATCGAGGGCGTCACCGGCTACAACAACGCCATCGCCCTCACCGTCCCGATGTTCATCGACGACCTCAAGTACCTGCGCGACCCCGCGTACTCCTACGGCCCCTGGGTCTCCACCGGCGAGTCCTCCGAGGGCGGCCGCTTCATGGACAACCCCGGCGACCCCGAGAACTGGTCGAACTCCTACGCGCAGTACATCGCCGAGGCCGCCTGGCGCTCCTACCAGATCCACGGTGGACCGACCGAGGTCGCCGAGAATCTCGCCCGCTACGCCGAAGGCGACGTCAAGGGCCAGCTGGAGACCTTCGACTCGAACGGCAACTGGCTCATCGAGTACGACTGGGGCGCCATGACCGGCAACGACGCCGACGCCGTCTCCTTCCACTGGCGCGAAGGCGATCTCGACCGAGCCGAGTCCGCCTACCAGTACTCCGGCGCCCTCGCCGCCGCCGAGGCCTACGAGCTCGCCGGGAACACCGCCAAGGCCGACGAGATGCGCACGATCGCCGAGAACATCCAGGCCGCCATTACCGACGTCCTGTGGAACCCCGACACCCAGCTCTTCGAGCACGTCCACGTCGAATCCGGCGACCACGTGCCGTGGAAGGAGATCAACAACTACTACCCCTTCGCGGTCGGCGCCGTCCCGAACGAGGAGCCCTACACCGACGCGCTGCGCCTGTTCGCCGACCCCGACGAGTACCCCGTGTTCCCTTTCTACACCGCGAACCAGGCCGACAAGGCCGAAGCGGCCGAACAGGGCAACCCCGGCTCCAACAACTTCTCCCAGATCAACTCCACCGTCCAGTTCAGACTCTTCTCGTCGGCCCTGCGCGACTACGACCAGGACGCCATCACCACCGACGACTACAAGAAGCTCCTGTACTGGAACGCCTGGTCCACCTACATCGGCGGCGACACCGCCTGGCCGGACTCCAACGAGTTCTGGGCCGACTGGGACGGCGAGGAGATCGACTACCGCTCCTGGATCCACCACACCACGCTCGGCTCCAGCATCTGGACCTATGTGGAGGACGTCGCGGGCCTGCGACCCCGCTCGGACGATCGAATCGAACTCGCCCCCATCGACATCGGTTGGGACCACTTCACCGTCAACGACCTCCGCTACCGCGACAGCGACCTGACGATCATCTGGGACGAGCCCGGCGACGGCACCGACCACTACCCCGGCGCCCCCGAGGGCTACTCCGTCTACATCGACGGCACCCGCGCCTTCACCCTCGACAGCCTCGTCCCGGCCGTCTGGGACCCCGATACCGGCCGCGTCCAGCTCTCCGAGGGCGGCTGCGTCCTCAAGAGCCGCAAGATGAAGCATCTCTCCGAGCCCCAGGACGTGGAACTCGACGGGCGCGTCGTCGACGTCTTCGCCAAGGCCGGCGCCGACCTCACCGGCGACGCCGAGAACCTCGCCGAAGGCCAGCCCGCCACCGCCTCCTTCACCGCCGAAGGCTCCACCGTGGACGGCGCGGTTGACGGCACCACCGTCAACGCCCCCTACTGGTCCAGCGAAGGCTCCGGCACCGACACCGACTGGTACGAAGTGGACCTCGGCTCCGAGGTGGACATAGACGAACTCCGCCTCTACTTCTACCGCGACAGATCCGTCGACGGCCTCGCCGAACCCGCCGTCTACCAGGTCCAATACCACGACGGCACCGACTGGACCACCGTCGAGGACCAGACCAAGACCCCCGCGATCCCGCGAGCCAACTACAACCAGGTCCAGTTCCCCGAGGTCACCACCGACCGCGTCCGCGTCCTCCTCGACCACCAGGACGGCCACGCCACCGGACTCAAGGAAGTCCAAGTCCTGCACACCGGCCACGACGCCGACCCGCCCGAGAACGTCGCCCCCTACACCCTTGCCAGGCAGGACCTCTCCTACCGCCGGCCCATGCAGGCCCTGCTCACCGGCACGGTCAAAGACGACGGCCTCCCCCTCGACGGCGCGCTGACCGCGTCGTGGGCGGCCGTTGACGGGCCCGGCGCGGTCGTCTTCGAGGACCCGACCGCGTCGAGCACCGTCGCCACCTTCACCGAGCCCGGCGCGTACACGCTCCAGCTCACCGCCACCGACGGCGAAGCCACCACCACCTCCACAGTGGAAATCCAAGTGGCCGAACCGGACGACCGCAACAACGCCGCTCTCTTCGCCACCCCCACGGCCTCCTACACCTCGCCATGGGAGGACACCACCGCTATCAACGATGGGCTGGAACCGCCCAGCTCCAACGACGCCGTGAACCCCCGCTGGGGCACCTGGCCCGAAGAGGGCGAGCAGTGGGTCCGACTCGACTGGGACACACCGGTCCGCGTCAACGCCTCCGACATGTACTTCTTCGACGACGGCGGCGGCGTCCTCGCCCCGGCCGCCTGGAAGATCCAGTACCTCGTCGGCGACCAGTGGACCGACGTCACCGCCCACGGCCTCTACGGCACCGAGACCGACCAGTACAACCAGGTCGCCTTCGACCCCGTCACCACCACCGCCGTCCGCGCCGTCCTCACCAGCGGCGACGCCTCAGTCGGCGTCCTCGAATGGAAGGTCTTCACCGAGACGCCCGAACCGACCCCCACCAACCCCGTCAGCTGACTCCCACCGGCACTAGGAGATTCACCATGCTGCGCAACGCAACCAGACGCCTCCTCGCCATAGCCGCGGCCGCGGCCCTGGCCTGGACCCTCTTCCTCATCGCGACCCCGGCCCAGGCCCAGGCCGTGAACGTCGCCCGCTCGGCGACCCCGACCGCCTCCTACACCTCCTCGTGGGAGTCCATCGCCGCGATCAACGACGGCATCGAGCCGCCCGGCTCCAACGACACCGCCAACCCCCGCTGGGGCACCTGGCCCCAGACCGGCCAGCAGTGGGTCCAGCTCACCTGGCCCAGCGCCGTCACCGTGTCCTCATCGGACATGTACTTCTTCGACGACTCGTTCAACTCCGGCCCCGGCGGTGTCCGCGTCCCCGCCAGCTGGCGCATCGAGTACCTCAACAACGGGACCTGGACCGCCGTGACCGGCGCCAGCGCCTACGGCGTCGCCGCGAACGCCTACAACCACACCAACTTCAACGCCGTCACCACCACGGCCGTCCGCGCGGTCCTCCAGAGCGGCGCCGCCAGCGTCGGCGTCCTCGAATGGAAGGTCTGGGGCACGGGCTCGACCACTCCCTCGGGCAACCCGATCGTGCGCAACATCTACACCGCCGACCCGGCCACGCTCGTCGTCGGCAACACCATGTACATCTTCTCGGGCCGCGACCAGGCCGCCGCCGGCCAGCAGTCGTTCGTCATGAACGAATGGCACGTTTTCTCTTCCACCGCACCGGCGAGCAACCAGTCCGCGTGGACCGCGCACGGCGCGCGCCTCTCGCTCTCCACCTTCGCGTGGGCCGGCGCCAACGCCTGGGCGTCCGAAGTGGTCAGAGGTCCGGACGGCCGCTACTACTGGTTCGTCTCCGTCGACGGCAGCACCGACAACGGCTGGATGAACATCGGCGTCGCGGTCTCGGACAACCCGCTCGGCCCGTACGTCGACGCCATCGGCGGCCCGCTCATCTCCGACTCGACCCCGAACTCCTCGGCGCTCAACATCGACCCGACCGTGTTCATCGACGACGACGGCCAGATCTACCTCTACTGGGGCTCCTACTGGCAGCCGCGCATGGCGAGGCTCAACCAGAACATGACCTCCCTCGCGAGCGCGGTCACCACCCCGACCGGCCTCACCGAGTTCTGGGAGGCGCCGTGGATGTTCAAACGCAATGGCGTCTACTACATGGCCTACGCCTCCAACGGCGGCTCGGGCTGCGTCACCAGCTCCTCCTACGCGTGCATCCGCTACGCGACCGCCTCGAACCCGGCCGGCCCCTGGACGCACCGCGGCGTCGTCCTCGGCCAGGTCACCTCGACCACCAACCACCCCGCGATCGAGCAGTTCAACGGCCAGTGGTGGATGGTCTACCACACCGCCGACGCCCCTGGCGGCGGCAACTTCCGCCGCTCGGTCGCCATCGACCCCTTGTACTTCAACGCCGACGGGACGATCCAGCAGGTCGTCCAGACCCGGGGGACCTGATGCGCCCCAACCCAACCCCTTGACCCCTGTTCAGTGAGGAGTAGGCCATGAGATTCCCGAAACGCCGCGCGGCGGTGGTGCTCGCCGCCGCCACGGCACTGGTCGCCGCCGCCTGCAACGGCGGCGGCGGAGGCGGCGACCAGGAGGTCGTCCTCGAAGGCGTCGACGACGGCACCACGTTGACCATGTGGACCCGCGCCGCCACCGAGGCCCAGTCGCAGGCCCTTGTGGACGCCTACAACGCGGGCCACGAGAACCAGATCGAGCTCACCGTCATCCCCACCGACGACTACCAGACCCGCGTCGGCACCGCCGCGGGCAACCAGGAGCTGCCCGACCTGTTCGCCCTTGACGTGGTCTTCGCCCCGAACTTCACCACGGCCGGGGCCTACCTCGATATCACCGACCGCATCGAGGCCCTCGACTTCGCCGACGCCCTCGCCCCGTCGCACATCGACGTCGGCACCGTGGACGGCGCGAAGTACCTCGTCCCGCACACCCTCGACCTCTCGGTCCTGTTCTACAACAAGGATTTGTACACGCAGGCGCGCCTCGACCCCGAGGCCCCACCGACGACCCTCGCCGAGTTCGCCGAGCACGCTCGCGCGGTCGACGCCCTCGGTGGCGACGTCAACGGCACGTTCTTCGGCGGCAATTGCGGCGGCTGCTTCGTCTTCACCTGGTGGCCCACGATCTGGGCCTCGGGAGCCGAGGTCATGAATGAGGACGGCACGGAATCCCTCCTCGATTCCCCTGAGGCCCTTGAGGTCTACTCGACCTACCGCGGCCTCGTGGAGGACGAGGTCGTCGCGCCCGGCCACGCCGAGGAGACCGGCGCGACCTGGGTGTCGTACTTCCCCGAAGGGAACATCGGGGTCATGCCGATGCCCTCGACGATGCTCGGCCTCATGCCCGAGGACCTGAACGTCGGCGTCGCGCCCATCCCGGGCATCGACGGCGGCGAGTCCACGTTCGTCGGCGGCGACTCCATCGGCATCAGCGCCAACTCCGAGCACGCCAACCAGGCGTGGGACTTCCTGCGCTGGAGCCTCGAAGAGGAGCAGCAGGTCGAGCTCCTCGCCGCCAACGGCGACGTCATGGCCCGCACCGACCTCGCCGACAACGAGTACTACGCCGAGAACCCGAACGCGGTCGTGATGAACGACCTCGTCCAGGTCGGCCGTACCCCCTACTCGCTCAACTTCGGGCAGACGTTCAACGACCCGCAGGGCCCCTGGCTCCCGCTGGTCCGCGAAGCCGTCTACGGCGACCCGGACGCGGACCTGAGCGCGCTCAACGACGACGTGACGGCCTCCCTGGGAAGTTAGGAACGACAACTCAATGCGACATTCGCGCAAGCTGGCCGGCGCCCTCTACGCCGCCCCCGTGGCGGTGTTCGTGCTGGTCTTCTTCGTCGCGCCGCTGCTGCTGGTCGGACGCATGTCCGCGTCCGACTGGCCGCTGCTGGCCGGCGACCGGGGGATCAACCTCCCTCAGAACTATGAGGGGATCGCGGACAACCCGCTGTTCTGGCCCGCGGTCGGGTTCACCCTCAAGTACACCGGGATCGTCGTCGTCATCCTCATCGGACTCTCCCTGCTCCTGGCGGTCATCGTCGCCGACAACCGCAGGGGCTCAGGGTTCTTCCGAAGCGCGTACTTCCTGCCGACCACCCTCGGGCTCGCCTCGGCCTCGCTGCTGTTCTTCGGCTTCTACAGCCCCGCGATCGGCCCCCTCGACCCGCTCCTGGAATGGGTCGGCCTCGAACCGGTCTCGTGGCTCGGCACCCCCAACGCGGCCCTCTGGTCCACAGTGGCGCTGATCGTGTGGAAGTTCGCCGGGTTCTTCATGATCATCCTGCTCGTGGGCCTCCAGGCGATCCCCCCGGACGTCTACGAGGCCGCCCGCCTCGACGGCGCGAACCGCTGGCAGTCGTTCTGGCACGTCACGGTCCCGCTCCTGCGGCCCGCGCTCGGCCTCGTCCTCATCCTCTCGGTCACCGGCTCGCTCCTGGCCTTCGACCAGTTCTTCATCCTCACCAAGGGCGGCCCCGACAACTCCACCGTCACCGTCGTCCAGCTGATCTACCGGGAAGCCTTCCAGCGCTTCGACCTCGGCGCCGCGGCCGCGATCTCCGTGGTCGTCCTCGCCGCGCTCCTGGTCCTCAACATCGTCCAGTTCCGGGCCCTCAGAAGGGACGCGTGATGAGCACCAAGCTCTGGAGCACCTCCTACTACGTCCTGGCCGGGTCCCTCGCCGTCCTCTTCCTGTTCCCGCTCATCTGGACCGGCTACGCCTCGGTCGCCCCGCACGGCGCCACCAACCAGCAGGACGGCTACGGCTTCGGCAACTACGCGAGCCTCCTCGAATACGACGCCGGGCTCCTCCAGTACCTGTGGAACTCCACGTTTGTCTCAGTCCTCACCGTCGCGTTCACCCTCGCGCTCTCGATCGCCGGCGGCTACGCCTTCGCCCGGTTCACCTTCCGCGGCAAGGACACCCTGTTCCTGCTCACCCTCGCGATCCTCATGGTCCCGTACTCGACCCTGCTGATCCCGCTCTACTCGATGCTCGGCGACATCGGTCTGCGCGACTCCCTCATCGGCCTGTCCCTGGTGCTCACCCTCTACCAGCTGCCGTTCGCGGTCTTCATGATGCGCATCAGCTTCGAGGCCGTCCCCAAGGAGATCGAGGAGTCCGCGATGTGCGACGGCGCCGGCACCTTCGGCGTCCTCACCCGCATCATGCTCTTCGCCGTCTGGCCCGGCCTGATCACCGTCGGCCTCTTCTCGTTCCTCGCCGCCTGGAACGACTTCATCGCCCCTCTCATTCTCGTCAGCTCGGCCGACAAGGCCGTGCTGCCGGTGGCCATCGCCAACCTCCGCCAGCAGTCCATGGGCGCCGTCGACTTCGGCGCGACCCAGGCGGGCGTGGTCGTCATGGCGCTGCCGTGCCTCGTGCTCTTCGCACTGCTGCAACGCCACTATGTCCGAGGATTCATGTCAGGAGCTATCAAAGGATGACTGTGAGAACACCCGTAATGCCCTCCACCGGAGCCCTGCGACCCCTGGGGACGGAGGAAGTCCGCCTCACCGGCGGCCACTGGAGCGAACGGCAGGCGGTCAATGCCGAAGCCACCATCCGGCACTGCCTGCACTGGCTCGAAGAGCTCGGCTGGATCGCCAACTTCGACCGCGTCGCCTCCGGCGACCCGGCGGGCAGGCCCTTCGAGCGGGCCGGGCGCGAGTTCTCCGACTCGGAGATCTACAAGCTCGCCGAGGCCATGGCCTGGGAGATCGGCCGTACCGGCGACGAAGCGCTCGAAGAACAGTTCGTCAAACTGACTAACCGAATCGGCGCCGCCCAGCACGAGGACGGCTACCTGTCCACCGCCTTCGGCAACCCCGGCCAGGAACCCCGCTACACCAACCTCGAATGGGGCCACGAGCTCTACTGCTACGGCCACCTCATCCAGGCCGCCGTCGCGCGGCTGCGCAACCACGGCGAGGACGACTTCGTCCGCATCGCCCGCCGCGTCGCCGACCACGTCTGCGACACGTTCGGCCCCGGCGGCATCGAGCGCATCTGCGGCCACGCCGAGATCGAGGTGGCCCTCGCCGAGTTCTCCCGCGCCACCGGCGAGCCCCGCTACCTCGAACAGGCCCGCCTCTTCATCGAGCGCCACGGCCAGAAGACCCTCCGCGAGAACGGCTTCTACTACCAGGACGACGTCGCCGTCCGCGACGCCGACGTCCTGCGCGGCCACGCGGTTCGCGCGCTCTACCTCTCCTCGGGCGCCATCGACGTCGCCGTCGAGACCGGCGACACCGAACTCCTCGAAGCGGTCGAGCGCCAATGGAACCGCACCGTCGCCCGCCGCACCCACCTCACCGGCGGCATGGGCTCCCAGTACGCCGACGAGGCCTTCGGCGGCGACTTCGCCCTCGGCCCCGACCGCGCCTACGCCGAGTCCTGCGCCGGCATCGGCGCGGTCATGACCGCCTGGCGCCTCACCCTCGCCACCGGCGAGGCCCGCCACGGCGACATGATCGAGCGCATCGCCTGGAACGTCCTCTCCGGCGCGGTCGCCCCCGACGGCAGGGCGTTCTTCTACGCCAACCCGCTCCACCAGCGCACCGCCGACCCCGAGCCGCCCACCGACCGCGCCCTCAACCACGTCCGCGCCGGCGGCCACCGCGCCCAGTGGTTCGACGTCTCCTGCTGCCCGACCAACCTCGCCCGCACCTTCGCCCAGTTCGCCGTCTACGTCGCCACCGCGAACGACAGCGGCATCCAGATCCACCAGTTCACGCCCTGCACCATCGACACCGAAGTCGACGGCGCCCGCCTCGCCCTCACCGTCGAGACGAACTACCCCGAGGACGGCCGCATCACGGTCCGCGTCGACGCCAACGAGGGCGGCGACCGCGAGATCACCCTCCGCGTCCCCGCCTGGGCCCAGGGCGCCAAGCTCGTCCACCCCGACGGCAGCGTCCACGACGTCGACCCCGGCGCGGTCTCGGTCGGCCGCATCGCCGACTTCGCGCCCGGCGAGGAGTTCCACCTCGACCTCCCGGTCGCCCCGCGCTGGACCTTCCCCGACCCGCGCGTCGACGCCGTCCGCGGCTGCGCCGCCGTCGAACGCGGCCCGGTCGTCCTGTGTGCCGAATCGGTCGACCTCCCCGGCGGCGACCTCGACGAACTCACCGTCGACACCGCCGCCGCCCCGGTCGAACGCGACGGCCGCGTCTACATCGCCGCCCAGGTCCACGACCGCGCCGAAGGCTGGCCCTACGGGACCGCGACCACCGACGACGACGGCAAAGCAGCCGAACTCGCCCTCCAGCCGTTCAGGCTCCGCGCCACGCGCGGACCCGCCTCGATGCGCGTGTGGCTGCCCATCGGATAAATCGTGAAATGAGTCAGTCGCCTGAGTGATTTGGGCCGGTGCGCGCCGCTTTGCGCGCGCACCGGCCTGCGATTCGTGTGGATTGCCGGGAAAATCGCACTGGGAGTCCAAGAGCCGCTTGGTCTTGCACGTCTAGGATGTGGCACGTCGGGTGGGTTCGGACGAATAGAGGAACCGAATAATGAGCGATCTGCTGGATTTCCTGGGCACGGCCGAGCAAGCGGTCGCGACGGCCGCAGAGGTCATCCGCACCGGGCTCGGACGCGAACGCTCCATCAGCGGCAAGGGCGACCGCGACTACGCCACGGACCTCGACTACGCCGTCGAGGACGCGGTCCGCGAGTTCCTCGCCGCCGAGACCCCCGACATCCCGCTGCTGGGGGAGGAGCGCGGCCGCACCGGCAACACCGACTCCCACTACGAGTGGGTCCTCGACCCGATCGACGGCACCGTCAACTTCGCCCACGGCTCGCCCCTCTACGCCATCTCCCTCGCCCTCACCCAGAACGGCGTCTCCGTGGTCGGCGTCGTCGAGGCCCCCGTCAGCGAAGAGCGCTTCACCGCCGCCCTCGGCCACGGCGCCGCCCTCAACAAGCACCCGCTCGCCGTCCGCGGCCCCGCCAAGCTCTCCGACGCGGTGGTCGCCTTCGGCGACTTCGGCGTCAACCCCGAGTCCGACCGCCGCAACGCCCAGCGCCTGGAGCTGTTCCGCCGCCTCGTCCCCAAGATCCAGCGCGTCCGCATGCTCGGCACGGCCGCCCTCGACATGTGCTGGACCGCCGCCGGCCGCGTCGACGCCGCCTACCACTCCTTCATCAACCCGTGGGACGTCGCCGCCGGCGTGGTCATCGCCCGCGAAGCCGGCGCGCTGGTCACCGACATCGACGGCGTCGACTACGACACCAGCGCCACCTCGATCCTGGCCTGCAACCCGGCCCTCCACAGGGCCCTCCTGGCCGAGATCGCGTAGCGGAGGAGCTCGCGGAACCCGACCGGCCGCCGAGACGGCGGGAGGAGACAACGCTCTGACCTGTCCGGATGACGCACCGGTGTTAGTGTTCACTTTGCGTCCACCTTGAGCGGAGTCCCCAGTATCGTTGCGGCTCAAGGATTCAGACCCTCCTGGAGGTTCATTTGGACGTGTATGCCGCACCGCCGTTCGTGCCGCCTGCAAAGCCAGCCGGGTCGTTCGAGGTGATGTTCCTTCGGGTCGTGCTGATCGTGCACGCCGCGCTCATCCCGTTCACGGCCGTCTTCTTTCTCGTGGTCCTGTACTTCTTCGGCGGTATCGTGCCGGAGCGCCAGATATTCACTCAGGTCGCGATGACCGCACTGGTCGTTCTGGACTGCACGTTCAAGGTGGCCGCGGCCGTCACGGTCAAGTCCGCTCCACCGCGTCTGGCTTGGTATCTAGGCGGTTCGGTGGCCATTTTCGTCGGCTACCTGTCGGTCCTCATCACTCACTTCCAGGCGATCATCCCGTTCGCATACCTGCCGTTGGGAATCGAGATCCTGCTGGTCGTTGAACTGGCGTTCTACTTCTCGATCCGGAGACGGTTCCCGGAACTCCTGAAGTCGCCGCAGCCGCAGCATCGGGCCCGTGCCGACCTCATTCTCCTCGGCTCGGGGGTGGCGGTCGCCTGCCTGCTCGGCTTGCAGCAAGGCGTCCACCTCAGCAACTGGCTTCCCGAGTACACCAGGGACGACGCGGATGGGCTCATCGACGACGCCTATGCCGAGATCGCGGCGGAACTGGAAGAACCTCCGCAGGATTTCAGCGGTTCACCCCAGTCGTGGGAATGCGATGACGAGTTCGTGCTCACTCAGTTCTGGAAGCACTACAAGTTCGAGACCGGCACGTTCGAGGAGATCGCGCCCGAGATGCGCGACATCTGGACCGAGCTCGGATACGACGTCAACGAGTCGATCACCGAGGAGGACGGCGTTCCGTACATGGAGGCCACTCGATCCGACGGTGTCGAGGTCGTGCTGACCATGGGGCACAACGACCAGATTGAGGACAACGTCATCCTGACCGTGAACAGCGGCTGTGTGAACGGCTGAACCGAGAGCAGACGGGAGGAGGGGCGACCGCTCGGCGGTCGCCCCTCCTGCTGTCTGGTCTGTAGTGCTTAGCCCGCGGCCTTCACCAGCGCGGTGAAGTCGGCGGAAGCCAAGTCGAACACCGGGGAATCGGTGTCCAGCTTCGAGTCCCGCAGATGGAAGCCGGCGTCGTCGGCGCAGAAGGCGACCTCGACGCAGTCGGTGTTGTTCCCCGAACCGCTGCGGGTGCTCTTGCGCCAGGCCCGGCGAACTTCAACGCAGTCCGTGTTGTTGCCGCCGCCGCTGCGGGTGCTCTTACGCCAGACGGTAACGCCAGTCGTCATCGTTGTAGACCTCGATCCGGATCGCCTTTTTCCAAAGCATCTTGCGGATCTCATCGTAACCCGTGATACGGGTTTCGTCATCGATGAGCCAGCTGGAGTCGGCGATCTCGGAGTACGCGATCTGGGGACCGGCGAGCTTGCTCTTTCCCGGAAGGTAGGTGCTGAATCCGCTCAGGTGCGCGGGGACCGGACCGCGAAGGATGCGAATGGAGACCCCAGGCTTCCTTGCCCACCTGCGGAGGTGGCGCATCTGGTCCTGGTAGAGCTCCTCCGAGATCATCCGGAGTTGGAGGAGCGCGGTCTCCCCGATGAGGAACTGCATCACCGGCCGATCTGTGCGAGCCTCGACGGCGAGCTGGCGCTCCTCCTTGAAGTCCCAACCGCCGTCCATGAAGTCATCGGTTCCGAACGGCTCCGCCTGGCGGACAACGGTGTAGTGGTACTCCTGGAGCTGAAGCAGCCCTGGGATCATCAGGGCATCGAACTTGAAGAAGATGCCGTAATAGCGCTCGGCCAGAGCGATATACAGCCCGTTGAAGCGCATCTCGGCCTCCAGGGCCTCCCCTTCCTTGCGGCCCAGTGCGGCTCGCGCCATGTACTTGGCCTTCTCCTCGTCGTGGCCGCACGCCTCGGCGAGCGCCTTCATGTTCTTGGCGGGCGGGCTGGATCGGCCCGCCTCGTAGTCGCGGTAGGTATCCGTTGCCATGAACACCTCTTCCGCGATCTCTCGTTGTGTCTTTCCCTTTGCCTGGCGGCCGGTTCTCAGCATCATCTGGATGAACCAGATTCCGGATTCCGTCTTCGCCATGCATGCCCCCAAGGTGGATTGGTTCTTGATGCGAACTCTCACTATCGCATAGTCCACGGCCACTCTGCATCTGTGAGAATCGTTGCGGGGGAGAACGACCGCGGGGATTCCACGGTCAGATCCTCACGCAAAAATTCCCACAGTCTCGTTGGGCCGCAACAATTCTCATCTTGTGACCTGCGGTTTTACCGTCTAGAGTCATGATGTCGCGAGTTCGAAAGTCGTCTCGCGATGTGCGGAGTGGTTCGGCGGATCGCTCCATGTTCGCCCGGAGGTGCGCGACACGCCGGGGAGATGTCAGAAATTTGACAGTCTGAAATGGAGTTACGATGCAAACAAGAAGACTTACGAGTGGAGAGCCCGATCCGGCGGCATCACTCGATCGGGGGACCTTTCAAGACGACTACCGGTCCTACACGGTCCGCGCCTCAAGCGCAGTCGCGCCCGACTCGTTCCAAGTGATCACCGGAGTGCAGCAGAACGACGTCGTCCTGGTCATCTCCGGCCTCAACTCCGGTGACCTCAAAGCGACTTGGGGCCGGTTCTGGAACGGCCTCAAGCCACACGCCAAGGTCTGGCTGGAGGAGCAGGCGTTCCGGATCTTCTACCGCGACCGGCTCGACTCCGCGAAGTTCTTCAGGCACTGCGATGGCTGACGGCACCCGTCCGGACAAGGACCCGTACAACCTGCGCTCCGACGGCAAGCCCGGCGTCGACGGCTACCTGGGCGACTTCCGGCGCGGCCCTGCGACGTTCACGCTCTACTCGCTCGGTTCGCATCCAGCTCGCACGCCCAAGATCATCGACTACCTCCTCGACGTCAACGACGGCGCCGGCGCCCGCGAGTGCTGCCGCTTCACCGACGACCCCGAGGACGTACCCGAATGGTCGGCCGCCTGGGCCGGCGACGAGTGGTGCCCCTGGCTCCTGGAGCAGTGCCGCGCCCTGATCGCCGAACCCGACACCACCTGACCCCCTGACCGCTCCGCGGCCGGAGATTAATTTCCGGACCGGCCGCGGAGCTCCCAGAGGGACGGCGGCGGAGGGCCATCGCCTCCCGCGACAAATGGCCCACACCCGCCGCCGTCCCTCCTCCCGGGGCCGGGCGATCTCTTGGTGGAGGATCGCCCGGCCCTTCTCCTGGCCGTCTACTTTAGGTTGCGCAGGCAATTCGAAGGAGCGTGCCCGCGTGAACGCATGGAGGGCCCGCCTGGTCAGCATCCTGATCACGATCGCCGCGGCCGTCGCGGTCCTGGGGTTCGTACCCCCGGCTGCGGCCGCGGCACCTGGCCTGGACGCCTTCCCCACGGACGGGAGCAGGTTCAGAATCGTCGACATCGGGGGCGGATGTCTGCGCGACCGCACTATGGATGTCATATCGGTGAAATGCGATATGGTCGACGCCGCACAGGAATGGGTTTACGATCCGATCTCCCAGCAGCTCAAGCGGGGCAGTATGTGCCTCAAACTGGCGGCGGCCAAACGCGCCATATCCCTCGAAGGGTGCGGAATCTCCTCTGGCGCAGGCGACCGGAAGTGAGTTACCGATCCCGGGCCGACGCCCGGGACGGTTCGGATCAAAGCGGCTGGCGGCCAGTACTACATCAGTAGCAGCGGACCGGGCTATTGGCCTGGTGCGTACATGAACATCAACTTGCCGGGAAACGTGCTCACCCTTCTGCCCGCGAAGCCGAACGATCTTCCGACCGATGGGAGCACGTTTACCCTTTACAGCCCCTGGTATGCCGCCGCCACCTGCCCTTCCCGAATCGAGGGCCAGGACCGTATCGTGACAGGTTCGTGCAGGGCGGAGAACGCGTGGAACCGGTGGACCTACGACCCAGCGACCAAGCAGTTGACCCTCGGTGGCATGTTGTGTGCTGAAACAGCGGGCAGCCAGGTCAATGTCGCCCACTGCGATTCAAGCAAAGCGGAGCAGCAATGGGCGTCTCAGGGATCTCCGGGCCGAGAGCTCTACGAAGTCCTGATCTTTCAGGAATCAGGAGCCGCTGCGAGGTACTGGACCGCTTCCAAGGACGGCAAGTCGATCTCGCTGGAGGCTCCCGGTGCTGGCGAGAGCGCGAAGGACTGGCAGCGATTTCTGCCCCAGCGGTCTGCGCCGGTGCCGTCCGAAGCGCTCCCCGGGGGCTGGACCACGTTTCAGATCGTGACCGACTCGGGCGAATGCACTTCCCGCGACACGGCCGTGGGCGGACTCCGGCGCGAGGCGTGCGACGACCTGAACGCGAACCAGCAGTGGATCTACGACGATCAGTTGAAGCGCCTTGAGAGCCCCGTCGGGGACTACTGTGCCGAACGCACGACGGGTTCCACGCCGGGCCTCGCCATCAAGGCATGCACCAGCGGGGCCGACCAGCAGTGGGTGGCCGCTCCTGCGGCGACGGGACCGCTCGACGCGATCGCAATCATCAATGCCGATGCGGCACAGCACCAGTACTGGTCCGCGAACGGGTCCGCACTCGCCGTCGCCGACAGCAACACCGCCGCAGGGACCTCGTTCACGATCAAGCCGGTCCCCGGCCTGCCGAGTGACGGCAAGACCGTCTGCGACCCGCCCAGCGGCGACCGGGAACAGGAGACGGAGGATGCGAACTACATGGCCGCCGGCCACGCCTGCGTCAGGCTCAACGGCATAGCCGGCGACTCGACCAACTACCGGCTTGAGATGTCCGCCGTCGCGACTCCGTGGCGCTTCGCCATCGGCTGGTGGCCCGAGCGGAACTACATCGGGCAGCTTTCCTGCTCGGTGTCGAAGAAGGGTGTCAACGGCGCTGCGGACTCCCTGGTCGCTTCGGGCGGGATCGTCAACGTCCAGATGAGCGGGACCGTGACCGCCTGCCAGGAAGTCACGGCCACCATCCCGATCAGGGAGGTCGCGAACTACTACGTCGAGTGGAACTTCGTGAATGCGGCCTCTCCGAGCGGCCCGGGCTCGGGCGTCAACGGGAAGTTCAGCCTCGGATAACGATGGTTCGGGGGTCTCGTCACCGAGGCCCCCGAACTAGTACACAACGGAACTCGGGACCGTGATCTTGTAAGTCGATCGATACGCTGTGCCAGTTCGCCGAAATACCCGAATCACCGGAGGATGTTCATGGCGCACAAGGGCTTCCGCTCCGCAATCCAAGTAGTGATCGCTGCCGTCTTCGCACTCTTGATGTCGGTCGTCGCCGTCCCGTCCAGCGCGAGTGCGGCATCAGAGACCGAATCCGACCCGCGGGACTCGCTGGCGTCCCCCACCGATGCCCCTCTGCTCCAAGCAGACGACCTCGACGCGTTCTGGACGCCCGAGCGCATGGCCGCCGCGACGCCCCCTGAGATCGACGAGCCCGTCCTCGACACCGCCCTGCTCCAGGACCTCGACCTCGGCGAGCCGCGACTGGTCGAACCGGTCGCGCCCGACTCGGCGCCGGCGGCCCCGATGCTCGACCACTCGTACGCGACCGGCCGCATGTTCTACCTCGACGTCCTCGGCGGTTCCCACAGCTGCTCGGCGTCCGCGATCGCGAGCGGCAACCAGAGCCTCGTCCTGACCGCCGCGCACTGCCTCTACGACATCCAATGGAACTTCAATGTCGCCTTCGTCCCCGGATACGACAACGGCTACAAGCCGTACGGGACCTGGTCCGGGATCTACCACACCCAGACCGTCCCGACCTCGTGGATCGAGGATCGCGACTTCCAGCGCGATGTCGGCATGCTCCTCGTGCGCCCCAACTCGAACGGCCAGACTCTCAACCAGGTGGTCGGCGGCCACGGCTTCGCCACCGGGCAAGGCCACGAGGTCGACCTCCACGTCATCGGCTACCCGGAGAACCACGGCGACAACCAGTTCCAGTGGCACTGCTGGGGCCGCAGCGGAGCCACCGGCGTCATCTGGGACGACCGCATCACGATGAACTGCAACTTCACCAAGGGCGCCAGCGGCGGCCCCTGGCTCCTGAACTATTCCGCCACCTTTCCTGGTCTCGGCCTGGCCAACGGCACCCTCAGCACGTTCCGCGACGACGGACTGAATTTCAGCCCCTACTTCGACGACTACGTCTGGAACTTCCAGGAGCAGATGAGCAACCTCGCTCCTTAACCCGAAAGGCCCGGCAGGCCGCCACCCGGCGGCCCGCCGGGACCGCCACCGACGTTTCGCCCGGAACCTCCAGAACCCCTCTTGTCGCCCCGCTCCGCTACCCTCGTCATAACCCTTGGCAGTCCTGCCATGCCATCTCCGTGAGCCCGTAGGAGTCGGCGGATGTCCCTCGCTGGTAAGGCAATCACCACGATCCTCGGCCTGTCGGGGCTCCCGCTCACCTGGCTGCTGATCGACCGGAACCTGGCCGAGACCTGGCTGGCGGTCCTGCTCCTGGTCCTCTACGAGGCGGTCATCGGCTTGGGCGCCATGCTGCTCTCGGTCGCCCAGCAGACCGTCCGCCGCCGCCTCGAACAACTCGCCAACGTCGCCGACCTCGCCTTGGGCCGCAAGGTCTCCCGTTACGCCCGCCACTATCGCCGCTACGTGCTCGAACAGAACGCCCGCATCAACGCCCGGGACCTCGCCCACACCCCGAGCCACATCCCGGAACTCGACGCGGTCTATGTGGACGTCGGCCTGGTCCCGGGGTCTCCCGGTCCGAAGTCGGGCGGCCTGCTGCCGACCTTCAGCGACGTCTCCACCGAGCGCCGATCGATCCACGAACTCCTCGACCAGGAACGGCCCGCGGTCTTCGCCGTCATCGGCGCGCCCGGAAGCGGCAAGTCCACTCTGCTCCGCCACACCGCCCGCCGGTCGGCCTCCAGCGGGAAGGAGCAGCGCCGACGCATCCCGGTCCTGCTCGCGCTCCGGGACCACGCGGAGTCGTTGTCCGCCAATTCCTCCCAGACTCTCGCCGACCTGATTCGCACGGACGTCGGCCGCCTCGCGATCTCAGAGCCGTCCGGCTGGTGGGAGGTCCGGCTCCGCGAGGGCGACTGCCTGATCCTGTTTGACGGCCTCGACGAGGTCGCCCGCAAGGAGGACCGCACGCTCGTCTCCGAGTGGATCGAGAAGCAGATCGCCAAGCACCCGCGCAACGACTTCGTGATCACCTCCCGCCCCCACGGCTACCAGACCGCGGTCATCCCCCAAGCGACCGCGCTTCAGGTGCGGCCCTTCACCACCGAGGAGATCCGCCGGTTCGTCCACGGCTGGTGCCTGGCCAGCGAGCGCCTCGCGACCCAGTCGACCGGGCCCGAGATCGACCGGCGCGCCGCCGAAGAGGCGACTGATCTTCTCGACCAGCTCGCGACGGCTCCAGTGCTTCAGGACCTCGCCGTCAATCCGCTCCTTCTCACCATGATGGTCCTGGTCCACAGGGAGCGCCGGGCGCTTCCGGCAGGCCGTGCAGACCTGTACGGCCAGGTCTGCGACGTGATGCTCTGGCGCCGACAGGAGTCGAAGAAGCTCGAAGTGAAGCCGAACGGCGCGATCAGGCAGCGGATCCTCGCGGCCCTCGCCTACGAGATGATGACCGCGGAGACCCGCGACTTCTCCAGATCTCAGGTCGTCGAGGTCTTCGACGGCCTGCTGAGCGGCCTCGACGTCGACGTCACCGCCGGGATCCTGATGGACAGCATCATCGAGTCGAGCGGCCTCCTCGCCGAGCGCGAGAAGGACCGCTTCGGGTTCGCGCACCACACCATCGGCGAATACCTTGCTTCCGTGCACATCCGCAACAACAACCTCGTGAAGACTCTGATTCGGGAAGTCGACAACCCCTGGTGGCGCGAGACGACGCTCCTCTACATCGCCGACTCCGACGCCGACCGCATCGTCGAGGTCTGCCTCGAACGCAATACCGGGGCCTCACTCTCGCTTGCGTTCGCGTGCATCGCGAACCAGGGTCAGATCCACCGCGACCTCCGGCAGCGGGTCGAGGACCTCAAGGCAGCGGCGTTTGAGGACGACGCCGACCCGCAACTCCGATACCAGGTTGCGTTGGCGCTGGTGGCCGAACATCTGACCAAATTCGTGTCGCTTGACAATGGCACCCTCGTCTGCCCGGATCCGATTCCAGCGGATCTTTATTGGTTGTTCTGCAAGGACTTCGGCAATCTGCAGCCGGACGGGTTCACCAACCCCGTCGGTATCCTTCCGGCCAAGGGGATGTGGGGACACGAAGCCATAGGATTCGTCGAATGGTTCAACAGCGCAGCGACGGTTAAGAACACCGCCACATATCGGCTCGTTACTCCGGAGGAGGTGAGGGCGCTTGTATACCGTGATGCTAAATCGATGACGAGAGACTCGCGAATCGGCCCAGTCTGGACTCTGGGGCCATCTGATGGTGTTGAAGTAAAGGCCTGCTTCGTCGGTTCGCCACCCATGTACCCCGTCGATGAGTTGGGGATCCAGCTGTACCTCACGGAAGATGTTGCTACGAAACGCGTGGTTGCGAACCTGCTTCTCGCAGACGCCATCAGAGTAGCGAAGGTGCTCAAGCGCGATCGCGAGGGTTCCGCTTCGCTCGATACTGACAAGCTACTCGGCCTGATCCATGCGGAGATCTCCGTGGCCACGAAGAGTCTTGGTTTCGACTTCTACGATGCCGCTTCCGCCCACCGGGATCTCGGTCTGGTGGATCTGCTTCGGTCCGCCTTCAGCAGTCAGTTCTTCTCAGGTCCGTCGTTCGAAGTATCCATGATGAACTCGATTTTGGACCCGCTTGTGAGGACGTTCAAGCGCTTCCACAATGCCGAACTAGGCCTGAGCCTTGAAGATCCGTATCCGGATGACACTGGAAGCCAGGATATGCAGCCGCGCTACTTCGGAATCGCCCTTTCGCGTGCGCTGCGTGTCGTTATCTCAGGGCATCGGACAATTGAGCCGGGGGCGCTCATTGAAGTCGGGCATTCGACCGATCTCAACCGAATCTTTGCTAAAGCAATCTGTGCTCAAGCGGAACTCGTGGGCTATCGTGGCTCGGCGGCGCTGAGCAAGCTTTGGGACCATCTTGTTTTCGTCAGGCATGCCGCACTTGGCCAAATTGAAGAGGGGGTGGCCGAGCAGTGGGTTGCCGACGCGACTTTGCGGCTGGTTGACCGGGCTTCGGCGGTCCTGGGGCGAGTGGACTCCGCCCGGCTAGATGTACTCCGGGACATTCGTTTCTCCGCTGCGGTCCTGGCAGCCGAAACAGAGATACTCGGTTATTGGGGAACAGCCGAGCACTTCCGGGAAATCGCCTATGGGGCCGCCCGTCTCCAGGACCGTATCGAAGGCAAAGTACCCCTGGAACAGATCATCCTCGCTCGCGAGTAGCGACCGGTTCCGGTTGGTCGGCCGCTGGGACCGGGCCGGCGGCCGGTTCGGGTTCGCGGACCAGGTAGCGGTAGCGGCTCGGTGAGGGGAGTTTTTCGAGATTCCAGCCGGTCGGGAGTTGCGAGGGGTTGAGGGGCCGCCAGAAGGAGACCAGGTCGAAGATGTCGGGTTCGTGGAGGGCCGTGCCCTCGAAGTTCGCGTCGCCGTTGAAGGTCGATCCCCAGAAGGTGGTCGGGCCCCGGAAGTCGGTGCCTTGGAAGTGGGCGTCCTTCTCGAAGGTGGAGGAGAGGATGGTCGCTCTGCGCTCGAAAACTGTGGCGTCAAAGCGCGCGTCGCCGCGGAACTTCGTGAACTCGAAGGCGGCCGTGCCGGAGAAGACGACCTCATGGAAAGCCGCCCTCTCCCGGAACAGGGCGTGCTCGAACCCCGTGTCGGCATTGAACCGGGTGCCGTGGGCGTTGAATTCGCTTAGGAAGCTGGTCTGTTCGAAGTCCACTGGACTGCGGAATATCGCATGTTGGAACTCCGCCGCCGAGCCGAAGCCTGCCCGGGAGAAGAACGCGATGTCCCCGAACTCGGCGAACTTGAAGTCGGCGCCTGACAAGAAGGTCGAATGGTTGAACTCGGCTGAGCCTTCGAACTTCGTTGCAAGGAATGTGGTGTACCCGTTGAACGAGCTCTCGATGAATGAGGCATCTCCCGCGAACACGGCGCTGAAGAAGTTAGCGGCGACCAGATGGCAGTCACCGAAATCGACACGTTCGAGGTGGGCGCCGCTCAGGTCCAGGCGATCATGGCTCCAGTACTCGCGGGGGCCGAGGGTCCGTTTGAGTTTTCGTTGGAGGATCTCCTGTGCCTTCCGCCGGACCTCGCGCTCGGGGTCTGTGGAGCCGGGATGGTCGTCGGGATCGAAGGGTTGGCGCAGATAGGTGCAGATCTCGTCCAGGACCGAACTCCGCAGCTCCTCGTGCTGCTCGCCGAGCCGTTCGAGCGTCAGGAGTCCGTTCTTGCGGACCGTCGCGTTCTCCGAGGTGAGCTGCTCGACCGCATGGACTCTGAGGTCCATGATGCGCTGCTGGGTGGTGTGAAACTCCTCGTGCTGCTGCTTGCGGAAGCCGAGGACCAGTGCCGCAGCGCCACCCAGGCCCGCTGCCACCGTCAGGGTGCTGCGGATGGCGTCCAGGCGCATCTTAGTGACTTCGAGTTCGGCCTGCGCATCGCCGGGGATCCGCGCCGCCTCGATCTGGCCTGCCTGAACGCGGTAGTAGATCCAAGCGGCGACCGCGATGAGCACCAGCGCGATCGGCAGAATCCGGGTCGGAATCTGCCTCGGCCGCCACGGTGTGCGCGGGGCGCGCTCCAGCCGCTTGAGGCGCAGGCGGAACGGGACCCGCTTCAAGGACCGGAGTCGGTCGTCGATGCTCGTCTTCGCATCGTCGAGAAGCGACTCGATCGCCGGTTTGAGGAGGGGCATGCGACCAGGTTAGGGGAGTGGCGCACCCAAGCGGGCCCCGCTCGTCGAGCGGGACCGGCCTGCCGCCGTTCGTATCCCGCTAGCCGACCGCGGTGCCCTCCAGCTCGATCAGCTGGCCCGGGATCGCCAGGCGGGTGACGCCGAGCATCGTGGTGGCCGGGGCGACTCGGGCGGCGCCGAGTTTGGCGGCTAGGACGCCGTAGTGTTGGAAGAGGAGGTCGACGTCGGTGGTGAAGACGTTGAGCCGCACCAGGTTCGACAGCGACATTCCCGCTTCGGCGAGGACGGCCTCCAGGTTGGCGAGGCTCAGGGCGAGCTGGGCGGCCATGTCGCCCTCGTGCTCGGGCTTGCCGTCCCCGGTCATCGCGGTCTGGCCGGAGCAGTAGAGGGTCCGGGTGTGGCCGGAGACGAGTTCGCCCTGGTTGAAGCCCATCTCGACCGACCAGGTCACCGGGTTGATCGCGGTACGTTCCATCGTCACAGCTGTTCCATTCGTTTCGTCGGGACACTTCCTGCTCATGAGCCTGCCAAGAAATCACGACATCATCGGTCATGATTTTTGATAGATTTTCGGAATGCGCGCGGACAGGCTGGTCTCGCTGGTGCTCCTCCTGCGCCAGCGCGGCAGGTTGACCGCCGAGACGCTGGCCAGCGAGCTGGAGGTCTCCACCCGGACCGTGCTCCGCGACATCGAGGCGCTCTCGGCGGCCGGCGTTCCGGTCTACGCCGAGCGCGGCCGCAACGGCGGGTTCGTGCTGCTGCCGGGGTTCCGGACCGAGCTGACCGGGTTGAACCACGAGGAGGCGCTGGCGCTCTTGACGGCCGGGTCGCAGCGCGGCGAGCAGGTGTTCGGGCTCGGGACGGCGCTGGCGTCGGCGATGCGGAAGGTCGTCGACGCGCTGCCTGAGAGCCATCAGGCGACGGTGAGCGATGCGGCGCAGCGGTTCCTGGTGGAGCCCGAGACCGATCTGCTGTCGCGGCGTCAGGTGACCGAGGACGTTCCGGGCGCTGCGATGGTCGAGGTCCGGCGGGCGGTCCTCGCGGGCCGGAAGCTGCGGATCCGCTATGCAGCAACGGATCAGGAGCCTCGGTGGCGCACGGTCGACCCGATCGGGCTGGTCACGGTCCGGGACCGGGGCTATCTGTTGGCGACGAGGTCGGGTGCGGACCGGACCTACCGGCTTTCGCGTGTCCTGGAGGCCGAGGCGCTGCCGGACCCTGCCGAGCGGCCGGACCGGGTGGACCTGGACCGGATCTGGCGGGAGCGGTCGGCGCAGTTCCTTTCCGGCAGTGCCCATCTGACCGCGCTGGTGCGGGTCGATCCGGCGCGGCGCGAGGAGCTGCTGGACACCGCGCTCGCGGTGCGGGCCGAGGAACCCGGACCCGACGGGTGGCCGCGTCTCGAACTGACCTATCAGGATGCGCGCCATGCCGAGTGGGCCTTGTGGCAGCTGGAGGCCGACGCCGAGGCACTGGCTCCGCCGTCGCTGCGGGCGGCTTTGCGCGACCGCGCGGCGGCGGTCGCCGCCCGCTACCGTGCAGCGGACTGAGCGGGGCCGGGCCGCGGCGGTCCGACGCCCGCTACCGCCCCCGCGAATTGGCCGAGATCGCGCCGAGTCTGCGGTCGCTGCCGGTTGCAGGGCCGCGAACTGACCGCGGTCGGGCCTGGACCGCGATCGCCGTCAGCGACCAACCTTCCCCCTACACTCGGCGCATGAGCATTGACCCACCTCGGCCCACCGCGCTCGTCACCGGCGCCGCTTCGGGAATCGGTGCGGCCCTAGCAAAGCGACTCTCCTCCGCGGGCTATCGGCTCATCCTCGTCGACCGTGATGGCGATCGCCTCCGTCAGAGCGCCGAGTCGCTGCCCGACATCGAACTCCTCACCGCCGACCTCACGGCCGAGGCCGACCTCGCGGGAATCGAGCAGCGCTGCCGCGACGGCGTGGACCTGCTCGTCAACAACGCGGGATTCGGTCACCCGACCGAATTCCTCGCCACCCCGATCGAGGCCGAGATCGCGATGTCGCGGCTGCACATGGAGACCGTGCTGCGACTGACGCATGCCGCGCTGCCGTCAATGCTGAACAACGGCCGCGGGGGAGTGGTCAACACGGCCTCGCTGCTCGGGTTCTTCCCCACCTCGACCTACTCCGCCACGAAAGCGTGGGTGATCAACTTCAGCCAGGCGACGGCCAAGATGGCTCGGCGGGAAGGGGTCACGGTCATGGCGCTGTGCCCCGGCTTCACGCGCACCGGGTTCCACGGCAGCGCAGGCATGGACATGTCGACGATCCCGGATTTCCTGTGGCTCGACCCCGACACCGTCGCCGCCGCAGCCCTGCGCGACTGGCGCAAGGGCAAAGCCCTCAGCGTCCCCGGCTGGCAGTACAAGCTGGTCGCGGCCTTCGGCCGCGCCCTCCCGCCCGGCATCGCCGGTCGCATCCTCTCCGGAACCGACATGCGCGCGAGCGGGCGCTAGACCGCGTTCAGGTATGTCGATGACGGATGGCCCTGGTCGAAGTGATCCCGCCGATCTGCGGCAAGCGCGGTCGGCCTCGAAGGCGCCCGGTCCCGCAACAGGTTTGGAGTTGCGTCGAGGAATCCGGTGTCGGGCGTGACTGGTACTCTCCGCGTCGGGCGCCGACTGCGCCTGTTGGTAGGGAATTGCTTGCGCCGCAGCGGAATTCGCTTGCGCAGCGTCCCGCTCAAGAAGGGATACGCCATTGCATTCGTCGATGATCGGCCGAATCCGTGTCAAGCCTCGACACGCATTGCGCGCAGCGGTGCTCAGCCTGATCGCCGCAGTCGTCGCGGTGTTCGCTGTGCAGTCGCCGAGCTGGGCCGATGAGGACTACCACCAGAGCTGCCCCAACGACTGGGTCACCTGTCAGACCGGCGTCCAGGTCGCCGGGCCCCCCAGCAGCGGCGGTGACTGCGGGACGTCTGGCGCCGATACAGGCCACACGGTCGTCTGCGTCGTCTACGACGGCGACTACGTCTACGTCAAGGACGGTTCGGCGGACGGGATGGCGGCCATGGCGCGGATCGCGTATGAGAACGTCGACGTCGACAGCAAGAACATCCGGTTCTGCCGCAACAACTACGGCAACGGCTCCTGGGCGAGGTGCAACTTCGACTGGAACGAAGGCGTCACCAAGTCCGTCGGTGGAGGCGTCAAGCAGCGTTACGCCGGCTTCATCCTCACCGACCGCCTCTGGACTTTCTCCGGCAACTAGCACCGACTCGCCTCCTGGCGAGGGCAGGTACCGGTGCGGATCGGCGGGGCGGCGGCGAAGACCTCGGCCAGCCAGTCGAAGACGCGCTGGGCTTCGCGGATGCGGTCGGCGCGGGAGGTGTCGGCGCCGAGCGGGTCGAGCCCGGTGGCGGTGACGTCGCGGAAGGAGGCACCATCGGATCGACCGATTGACGGCCCGGCGTCGGACACCGGCGAAATGGTCGGAGCGGCCGTGCCGGCCCCCCTGAACCCGACCCGAAGGCGGTACCGATGTCGATTCCCGAATCCTTCGAACCTGAGATGCACGGCAAGACCCTCGCGCCGCCCGGCTACAGCCTGGTCCTCGCCGAGTGGGAGGCCGAAGGCGCGACCGGCGAACGCCTCGAACAGGCACCGCTCCACCGTCACACCGAGGACGAAGCCTGGTACGTCCTCGAAGGGGCCCTCGGCGTCCGTATCGACGAGGTCGAGGTCCCGTCGGCGGCGCGGCGATCGTCCCCGGCGGCACCGCCCACACCTACTGGAACTCGCGCCCCGAACCCGCCCGGTCTCTTCTCGTCATGGGCGCCAAGACGAACGCGCTGATCAACGCCGTCCACGCCACCGCCAACCGCTCTCCTGAGACGATGCGCTGCCTATTCGAGCAGCACGACGCTGAACTCCTCACCTAGGGTTGCTTAAGCCCGGTGACGACTGCGTTTGCGAACTGCGTTGCGCGCCAATGTGTGCCAAGCTGGAAGTTATGTACCGTTTCGGCCTCGAACCCGACCCGATGACAATTCCTCCCGATCCTCCGGTGCGCGCACGTCGGCGCCGGTGGGTCGGACGTGCCCAGATCCTCAGCGCCGTCCGCACCCGCACGACCCCGCCGCGCTCGACGAAGGCCGTCATCTGGCTCGCCGTCCTCTACATCGCGGCCGGCATCGTGTACGTGGCCGCGACGCTCCCGAACCTGCCTGCAACCGTGGCGGCCGCAGGTGTCGGACCCGGCTACATGACGGCCGCGTTCGAGGCACTCGCGCGAGTGGCGTCGTCATGGGCGGCGACGTTCAAGACGCTCTCGTACGGCGACCTGGGCCGGGGCCTGCTGCAAGCGGCGATGTTCGGCATTCCCGTGCTGTGGCTCGCGGCGGCCGGATGGTCCGCGCGGGCAAGAACCTGGCGGCCCTTCACCATCGTCGTCATCGCGAGTCTCGCCGGTCTGGTCGGCGTCCCGATCGCCATGTGGCTGTACTGGATCCTCCGCTGGCTGTACAGCCTCCTCACCGTCATCGGCGGCTTCATCGGCACCGTCCTGACCTGGGTCCTCACGATCGCGCTGGTCGCAGGCGTCGCCGTCGCCATCGGTTTCGGAATCTATGCGGCGTTCGCGGCCGTCGGCGATGCTCGCTCGCGCAGCCGGGTCAGGCGTTTGGCGTACGCCCCCTATCGCGAGTTCCGGTACGCCGCCGGCTACTCGACCGCCGCTCGACTCCGGCGGCCGCTTACGGTGGCCGCGGCCGCGCTCGCCGTCGCGGTCGTCGGAGCCCTCGTAGTCGTGGACCTGCTCGGGGGCGGCGCGGTCATCGGTTCGATCTGGGACGCGATCGCCGCCGCCTTCCTGTGGCTGCTGCACGGCATCGGCGCGGTCCTGTCCTGGGTCGGGCGCCTGCTGACCGTCGTCGCAGGCTTCGTGATCGTCCACCTCGTCGTCCTGCTCGTCTGCAACCAGTTCGGCAGAATGGCATGCGTGCCAATGCGATCGGCCACGCTCGCCGCCGTCGACGAGGGGAAGTGCGCCGACATCGCCGCCGGTGTCGGCATGGCCTGGTCGCTGCTGCTGGCCGCGGCCGCGTTCGATCCGGTGTTCGGCGAGTGGTTCACCGGCGTGTGGCACCAGACGCCGGTCGTCGGGTCGGTGCCCGCTCCGGTCGGATTGTGGGAACTGGCCTTGTCTGACAGCGCCGAGGGCGTGCTGCGCCCCGTGTTCACCGGCTTCGCGCCCTTTGTGGACCTCGCGATGATGCTCGCGGTCACCGGACTCGCCGTGCTGAGTCCGATCCTGCGCCGCGGCGCCTGGAAGCCGTCGCGCCCGATGGACATCGTCGTGCCCGCGGCCGCGGCGATGGCGACGGGTCTGGTCGCGCCGGTGATCGCGTTCGGGCTGTGGGTGGCCGGCCGGAGCGACTAGGCCGCGTTCGGCAAGTGGGACAGTTGATCCGGGTGACAACCTTTTGGTCCGTCGGCTACGTCTTGTGAGTGGTGCGCGCTTTTTCAGTCGATTCAGAGGAGACTCTCCATGCGGAGACGAAAGAGCATTGCGGCGGTGGCGGCCGTCGGCGGATTCGCGGTGGCCGGGCTGGCCGTGACTCCGTTCGCGAACGCGAACGAGCCCGACCAGCCGGTCGCGGCCGAGGCGGTATCGGCGGCGGCGGTGGGCACCGTGGTTCTTCCGACCGGTGACCGGGTGACGGTGGCGCCGAACGGTGTCAAGGGGTTCGAGCCGGCCGCGGGTCGCGAGGACGTGGGGCACCTGGTGCTCGACGACCTGGTGGTCCCGGTCGACCGGGTCGAGGCGATCGAATCGGGTGCGGAGGATGCGCGGCGCTATGACGTGGCGCAGCTGCTGGCGGGCGGTCACACCGACGCCGCCGCGGTCCCCGAGGCCGACCTCGACCCGCGCGAGTACGACGGCCTCGTCCCGGCCGACGACCGGGCCGTGTCGGCGGCCGAGACCCAGACCGTCACCGTGACCACCGCCGACCACGCGGACGCCGTTCCCGAGTGGGCCTGGCTCAACTGGTACGACGCTGCGACCGGGGACCGGGGCCCCGTCATGTTCGACGAGACCGGCAACGGGACCGGGACCGCGGAACTCCCTTCGGGCGAGTACCTGATCTACGGAGGCGTCTGGAACGAGCGCAACCTCGTGGCGACGGAAATGGTGTCCGGCGTCGTCGCCGTGACCGTCGCAGACGACCCCGTCGACGTCCGCTACGGCGGGTCGGAGGCATCGCCGGTGACCGTCGACGTCGAGCAGCCGGATGCGGTGTACGACGGGGCGCACGCCGCCGCCGGGTTCCGGAGCCCGTTCGACGAACCGGGGAGAGGCAGGGGGTTGACCTCCATGCTCGGCCCGGACGCCGATTTCTATGTCCTGCCCGAGCCGGAGCTGCCGGACGGGTTCGAGCTCGACTTCATGTACCAGCCGCGGCTGGTCAGTCCTGCGGGCGCGGAAGAGCCGTACCGGTACGACCTCTCGTTCGCCGAGACCGGCGGGTACCCCGAGGACCTGTCGTTCACCGTGGCGGACGAGGAGCTCTCCATCGAGGAGACCACCTACAACGGCTTCGGCATCGTGACCCGGGGCAGGACCTGCGACAACGGCGACGCGGGTTCGTTCTTCGCCGAATGGTGCCGCGAGACCTGGACCCAGGCCCCTTCCACCCGCACCAACTACCGCAGCGCCGGGCCCGAGGTCAGCTGGGCGGGCTACAGCGAGTTCGGCGTCTTCGACGAGGAGGGCTTCTACCTGCTCGACGGCTTCAGCAGGACTTACCAGGACCGGGTGCTCGAAGTGGGCAGGACCGCCTTCTCCGAGAACCACGGCCCGATCGGCGGAGGGACCGCCCAGATGCTCGTCGAGTCCGAAAGCGACCTCGCATACACGGAGTTGTCGCTCTGGGCGGCCGGAGGCCACAACGGCGAGACCCTCGACCTCCTCGGCTACGAGGGCACGGTGAAGCTGAGCCTCGACGGCGAAGTCCTGGGCAGCTTCGACGACGCCAACCGGGTGATGGGGCTCTATGCCGAACTGCCCGATGCCGGCCGCTACTCGCTGACCTCCAAGTCGAGCCGCGGCACTGACGTGGTCCCGTTCGGCACCAACAACACCCTGGCGTGGGAGTTCGACTTCGACCCGGCCGAGATCGCCGAGGGCGAGCCCTCGGTCCTGTCGATTCCGGTGGTGGGAATGAGCGCCGACGGTGTTCAGGGCGGCTACGCGGATGCCTCCGAGCCGCTTGACGTGACCCTGGACCTGGCCGTCGATCGGAATGCCGAACCGGTCACCGCGGAGTCGATGACCTTCCAGGTCTCGTACGACGAGGGCGGGACCTGGATCGACGTGCCGATCGACCTCGACTGCGGCACCGCGACGGCGACCCTCGACTTCCCCGAGGGCGCCGAGTTCGTCTCGACCCGCTTCTTCGCGACCGACGACGCCGGAACCGAGGTCGAGCAGACCACGATCCGGTCCTTCGGCCTGAAGTAGTGGGAAAAGGGGCCCGGCGGGTTGCTCCCGCCGGGCCACCGCCGGCGCATGAAGTCCGCGACTTCGGGCAAACCTTGTTGCAACACAACGGATCTTCCCGAAATCGTTCTCCACTCTCGAACGCGGCCTAGGAGCCGAGTTCCTGGACCAGGCCGATGATGACGCCGGCGGGGCCGCGGACGTAGCCGTACCGGTAGATCTCCTCGTACTGCGCGACCTCGCCGACGAGTTCGGCGCCGTGGGGAACCAGGCGGGCGAAGACCTCGTCCACCTCGTCGACGACGAACGTGAGCCGGGGGATGCCCGGGACGTTCACCGGCGCGCGCGGCGCGGGCGTGGCGGACACCGGGTGCTGGAACTCCGAGACCTCGATGCGGTTGCGGCCGTCCGGGGTCTTGAGCATCGCGATGTCGGCCTTGGCGTCGGCGAGGCCGATGAGCCGGTCGACCCAGGCGCCCTCGACGGTCGCCTGGCCCTCCAGCTCCAGGCCGAGCTCGGTGAAGAACGCGATGGCGGCGGCGAGGTCCTCGACGACGATGCCGGCGTGGTCCATGCGGATGACGGTCACTGCTGCCTCCTCGGGCGCGGGCCGCGCCTTTCGCGGCCCCGTACCCAGGGAACGGAGCCGACCGGCGGTCCTCGACATCAATCAGTCAAATGTGGCACAGGACACTCGACGGGAGTGAACGGGTGCCGGATTCGCGGACCCCGAGCGGGTTGGTGCCGCGTTGTTACGATCCCGGAATGACCGCCCAAACACCCCCGTCCGGCCAGTCGATGACCTTCCGCGCGTGGCTCGCGGCGAACTACAGCATCCCGGCGCGGATCGTCGCCGTCATCGGCGCGCTCGCGAGCGCCTGGGGCCTGGTCGTCGCGGTCGGCGACATGGACGGCGAGAACCCCGTCAGCTGGCTGATGTTCCTCGGCCCCGCGCTGGCCGGCGCGTTCCCGACCCTCGAACTCGCGTGGCGGCGCGGCCACGATCTGTCGATGGCGACGGTGAAGCCGCGCTGGTTCATCTTCCCGCTCTTCGGCGCGCTCGGCGCCGTCGTCGCCATGGGCGTCGCCGAGATCGTCATGCGCGCATCAGGAGAGATCGCCGCCGCGCAGGCCGCCGACAAGTGGCACTACTGGTTCGCCGTCGACGGACCGCAGGTCGTCTCGGTGCTGTTCGGCCTGCTCGGGTACGGCGCGGGGCTGCTGCTCGCCGTCGTGTTCTACGTCGTGGTCCTGTGGCCGCTCCAGATCATCCTCCGCCCCAGGCAGGCCATCGCGGAGAACATGATGGACACCTCCGAGGCCAACTTCCGCCGCAACCGGATCGCCTTGGCGCTCATGCCGCTCATCGTGATCGGCGCCGTCGCGATGGCCATCGGCTTCACGCAGGGGATCGGCTGGCTCGCGGTGCTCGCGACCGCGGTGGAGGTCGCGCTGGTCGTCACCGCCGTCGTCCTCCAAAAGATCGACAAGAAGCGCCGCGCGGAGACCGGCGCCGTCTCGGACTGAGGCGCGTGACGGGCCCCGCCGTATGGCAGGACGGCGGGGCCCGGGGTCGGAGAGCAGATTAGGGGACGGACGGGGAGCCGGTGAGGTACCAGTAGTAGTCGCCGTTGCCGTCGTCGTTGATGTTGTAGATGATCCAGCCGTCGCCGGTCCAGCTGCCGTTGGTGTTGTAGTACTTGAACGGCTGGAGGCAGTCGTCGCTGGCCTCGGTCAGGTTGTTGATCTCGCCGGTGAAGTCGCAGCTGTAGACCGTGCCTTGGATCTTCTGGTTGCGCTCGCGGTAGACCTCGGGCTTGAACTTGTCGAAGCGGTCGCCGTAGAGGTTGACGTTGCCGCCGTCCCAGTAGACGGTGATCCACGCGGCGTAGTAGTCGGCGCCGTTGTTCTCGATGCATACGATGGCGTTGACGGTGACGTCGGGCTTGCCGGGCAGGTTGAACGTCTTCTCGTTCGTGTCCCAGTCCGTGCATTCGACGACTCTCGCCTGCGCGGGCGAGCCGACGGCGAACACGATGCCGGCGGCGATCGCGAGGGTGGCGAGCACGGATGCCAGTCGTGACCTGCGGAATGTCCATTTCATGAGTGGAGGCCTCCTCAATCGGAACCATTGTGGAAGGAGTCTCGCACCCGGTCTTTAGCGGGCGATTAGTGAACGTTTAGTCGCCCGGCCGTGCCGAGGAGCCGTTGGTGCTCGCCGCGAAGGGCGGCGCTCGGTTCGATGCCGAGTTCGTCGACCAGGCGCTTTCGCATGCGCCGGAACACTTCCAGGCCTTCGGCGGTGCGGCCGCCGCGGTGGAGGGCGGTCATGAGCAGTTGCGCGAGGCGCTTGCGGAGCAGGCCGCCCGCCTGGTCGGCCGGACCGGAGCGGGCGCGGGCGACGAGGTCGCGGAAGCGGTACAGGTCGACGCGCTCGGCGTCGCACGACAGGCGCCAGCCCTCGCCGACCGTCACGAGCTCGACGGCCGGATCGGCCGCGATCAGCTTGCGCAGCTTGGTGACGTAGACGCGGATGGAGTTGCGGGCGGCCGCGGGCGGGTCGGAGGCCCACAGGGCCGAGACCAGGCGTCCGGTCGGCACGACGTGGTCGAGGTCGAGCAGGAGCATCGCGAGGACGCAGCGCTGCTGCGCCGTGGTGGGGCCCTGCTTCTGTCCGTTATGGAGGATCTCGACCGGTCCGAGGATCCGGAACCCGATTCCCGTCATTTGGAGCCCGCCTTCCACTCGACCGCTGGAGTTCGTTGCGCGCCAGAAGGATCGGAACCGACTCTACTCCCGATTGTGAGTCAGGACACGTTGGATCCGATCGGATGGCGAAACGGCCGGTCAGTGCCCGAGAACGCCCGCGATGATCGCATCCAGCTGCGCCGCAACACGGTCGAGCGGACCGGTGTCGCGCTGGGCCCGGCACATGGCGACCGTCCCCTCCACCGAGGCGACGATGAGCGTGGCGATCTGCGCCGCCTGCGTGCCCTCGGCACCGTGGGCCGCAAGCGATTCGGCCAGCAGCCGCTCCCAGTCGGCGAACACCTCGGCCGCCGCGAGCACCGCCTCCGGCACGTCCCCGACCGGCGGCTCCTCGACCGCGACCGCCAGCACCGGGCACCCGGCGCGGAAGTCGGTCCCGGTCACGATGTCCCGCCACAGCGCCAGGAACGCGGCCACACCCTTGCGCGGGCCGACCCGCAGCTCCTTGCGCAGGCTCCGCGCGACGCTCTCCCCGGCGAACCGCACCGCCTCGGTCGCCAACTGCCCCTTGCCACCAGGAAAATAATGGTAGGTCGACCCGAGTGGCGCATGCGCGTGCTTCGACAGCTCCCGAATACTCGTGGCGTTCAGCCCGCGCCGGCTGATCATCTCGGCCGCACCGGCCACGATCCGCTCGCGGGGCGCTTCAACCTGCGCCAACGGAACCTCCTCGGGCTATGACGACTGTAATAGCCTACCGCCGGAACCTGTGGCCCCGACGATCTCGGCCACCAGCTCCACCTCGAACCCGTCCGCGTTCTCGAGGTAAGCCGCATAATGCTCCGGGCCGCCCGCGAACGGATGCCGGTCCGTGAACATCAAAGCCCACCCGTGTCGGGCCCCCTCGACCGCCAGCCGCTCGACCTCCCGGTCGTCGCTGACATGGAACGCCAGGTGATTCAACCCCGGCGCGAGCCGGTCATGCCGCCGTCCCGACATCGCCGACGACTCCTCGACCACCACATAGGTCGGCCCGAACCGCCAACTGCGCCCGGCCTCCCAATCCTGAAACCGCTCGTACCCCAATGACTCCAGCAGCCACCCGAACGACTCAACGGCCCGCCCGAGATCCGGCACCCACAACTCGACATGGTGCAGATGCCCGGCCCTGGAATCACCCATGTCCCTCGCCGCTCTCGCTCCACCAGTCTCGGACCAGGCAGAACGGATGCCCGGCCGGATCGGCGTAGACGCGCCAGCCCTGCTGGTCGTCCAGCAGCACTGCACCGTTCGCCAGCACCTCCGCCTGGGCCTCCTCAAGGTCGGGCACGGCGAAGTCGAGATGGAACTGCTGCGGATACGCCGGATCGGGCCACCGCGGCGGCCGGTAGTCCTCGACCGGTTGGAACAGCAGCACGAACCCGGACTCCAGATGCAGCGTCGCGCTCCCGTCCCCGAGCGACCACCGCCGATCCGGCCGGTTCACGTCTCCGCCGAGAACCGACTGATAGAACCGGGCCAGCGCGGTCGGCTCCGGGCAGTCCAAGACCACGCATTCAAAGTGCGCCTTCATATCGGCAGCCTACTATCGACCCCCGTGACCACCACATGGATTTCCCGCGCCGCCCGCAACAACGCCGACTGGTGCGCCGCGATGAGCCGCGCCCACGGCATCACGGGAGACTTCGGCACCGACGCCTGGACATCTCCACTTCGGACACCACTGTTCTACCCCGACGCGGTCACCCTCACCCCGAACGCCGACCCCGCCGCACTGATCACTCGAATCGATGCCGGCCCAGGCGCCTCCGTCAAAGACAGCTTCGCCGACCTCGACCTGCGCCCCTACGGCTTCGACATCCTCTTCGAAGCCCAATGGATCCACCACCCCGCCACCACACCCGCGACGACCGCCCCCTGGACCCTGGTCAAAGACCCCGCCACCCTCCACGCCTGGGCGACCACCTGGGACAACGACAACGCCGAACTCTTCCGCCCAGAACTCCTCGACGACCCCGACATCTCAGTGATCGCGAAAACCACCCCTGACGGCCGAATCATCGCGGGCGCAGTGCTGAACCAGAGCGAAGACGTCATCGGCGTCTCGAACATCTTTGCGGCAGAGGGCGATTCACCCTGGCCGATCGCGCTCGCCGCGGCGTCAGGCAACCCACTGGTCGGCTACGAACACGGCGAAGCACTGGAGTCGGCCATTGCGCATGGCTTCAAGCCGGTCGGACCGCTCCGGGTCTGGTTGCGCGGCTAAGCGGCGGCGACGAGGGCGTCGTAGGTCTTGCGGGCCTCGATGATGTCGGGGCGGTGGCGTTCGGCCCATTCGAGGAGGCCGGTGAGGTGGCCGTAGAGCTCGCGGGCGGAGTCGGTGGCGGTGTACTCGACCTTGGGCGGGACGGTGGGGTAGACGGTGCGGGTGAGGAGGCCGTCGCGTTCGAGGTTGCGGAGGGTCAGGGTGAGCATGCGGCGGCTGATGCCGGGGATGCTGCGCTCCAGCTCGGTGTAGCGGACCGGCTGGCGGATGGCCGCGACCAGGATCGAGACGGACCACTTGCCGGCGACCCGGTCGATGATCTGGACGATCGGGCACGCCTCGACTTGCACGTCGGACATCGGGACGTCGTCGCACTCGTCTGCCATGGCATGTGCTCCAGTTCATATTGGGGCGATCAGGCGGATGACCTGGACAGGAACATCCGTGTATCCCCCGGTACATGAAAGTGCCTTCTTCCGGACGGCTCCATTGGAACACATGATTGCTCCAGGAACAAATCGTTCCCCGTGAGCTGAAGGAGCCCCGACATGTCCACCGCAACCGAAGCGAGTCTCAGCCGCCGCTGGCTGACCGTCATGGTCCTGCTCGCCGCGCAGGTCATGATCATCCTCGACCAGAACATCGTCACGATTGCTCTGCCTGCGATTCGGGACGACCTTGGGTTTTCGTCCGCCAACTTGGTTTGGACCGTCAACGCTTATGTGATTCCGTTCGGTGGGCTCCTGTTGCTCGCCGGGCGTCTTGGGGATCTCCTCAGCCGGAAGTGGGTGTTCATCGTCGGCCTGGCACTATTCACGCTCTCCTCGGCGGCCATCGGGTTCGCCGACACGCAAGGGCTCCTGCTCGCGGGCCGGTTCGTGCAGGGCATCGGCGGCGCGGTCGCCTCGGCCGGGTTGCTGGGCATGGTCGTGATGCTGCTGCCCGAGCCGGCGCAGCAGGCGAAGGGCATCGGCGCCTTCGGGTTCGCGTCCGCCGGTGGCGGCGCGCTCGGGAGTGTCGTCGGTGGGGTCCTGACCGAGGCCGTGGGCTGGGAGTCGATCTTCTTCATCAACGTGCCGCTCGGCGTCATCGTGGCCGTCCTCGCCTGGCGCCTGCTGGAGAACGACCGCGGCATCGGCCTCAAGGCCGGGGCCGACGTGCTCGGCGCGGTGCTCGTGACCGCCGGGGTCATGCTCGCCGTCTACACCCTCATCGAAGTCGAGCACCAGGGCTGGAACTCGCTGCGCACCATCGGCTTCGGCGCCGTCGCCGCCCTGCTGCTGGCCGGGTTCCTCGTTCGCCAGGCCAAGGCCGCGACCCCGCTGGTCCCGCTGCGGATCATGTTCTCCCGCAGCGTCGCCGGGGCGAACCTCGCCCAGGCGCTCATGGTCGGCGCCGCGTTCGGGTTCATGTACTTCACGGTCCTGTACCTCCAGCAGGTCCTCGACTACCGGCCGCTGACCGCGGGCCTGGCGTTCCTGCCCGCGCCGCTGGTGATCGCCGCGGTGTCGCTGTGGGTCGCCCCGCAGCTGCTGACGCGGGTCGCGCCGCGCAAGCTCGCGATCGTCGGCCTCGCCGTGATGGTCGCCGGGTTCGTGCTCTTCGCCCAGATGCGCGCCGACGGCTCCTACCTGGTCGACGTCCTCCCCGGCATGATCACCGCCCCGCTCGGCTTCGGCCTGACCATGCCCGCCCTCATGACCCTCGGCATGGCCGACTCCAAACCCGAGGACGCCGGCGTCACCTCCGGCCTGTTCAACACCGCCCAGCAGGTCGGCGGCGCGGTCGGCCTCGCGGTCATCAGCACCGCGGTCTCCTCCCGCACCGCCACCCTCCTGGACGGCGGCACCGGCCAGGCCGAGGCCCTGACGGCGGGCTACCGGCTCGGCTACACCATCGCCGCGGTCATGGTCGCCATCGCGCTGGTCGTCGCGGTCACCGTGATCCGGGCCCGTAAAACCGATGCGGCCCAGGCGGAAGCGGTTCCCGTCGCCGTCTAGCCCCACTGAAACAGGGCCGCCGTCCGAGAGGACGGCGGCCCTTCGCGGTCTCTAGAATCGAACAGAACTTCGAACAGCTGGAGACTGAATGACCACCGACGAATGCACCGTGTTCGAGCTGCGCCAGTACACCCTCCACCGGGGACGGCGCGACGAGCTCATCGACCTGTTCGACCGCGAGTTCGTCGAGAGCCAGGAAGCGGTCGGGATGCGGATCGTCGGCCAGTTCCGGGACCTCGACCGGCCCGACCACTTCGTGTGGGTGCGCGGCTTCCGCGACATGGAGTCCCGCGCCGAAGCGCTTGAGGCCTTCTACGGCGGTCCAGTGTGGAAAGCCAACCGCGACAAGGCGAACGCCACCATGATCGACTCCGACGACGTACTCCTGCTCCGCCCGCCCTTCGACGGCGCCGGATTCGCGGCCCCGGACCAGCCCCGGCCCGGGCGCCACGAGGAGCCCTCGCCGACGCGCATCACCGCCGCGGTCCACCGCATCGACCCGGCCGCCGAGGACGCCTCGGTCGAAGCCGCCGTCGACCGGCTGCGCCCCGAACTCCAGGCGCGAGGACTCCGGCCCCTCGCCCTGCTGACGACCGAGCCCGCCGAGAACACCTTCCCGGCCCTGCCGGTCCGCACCGGCGAGCACGTGCTGGCCTGGTTCGCCCAAGGTGAGGTGGACGCCGAAGCCATTGCGTCGGAAGCGCTTTCGAGCCCGATCCAGACGCTCCGGCTCGAAACCACCGCCCGGTCGCGCCTGCGCTGATCAGTCGGGGAACGCGATGGCCCAGGCCGGGACGGACTCGGTCAGCCACACGCCGTTCTCCGAGCGGTAGAACACGTGCCCCTCCGCGGCCATGCGGCCCGCGTCGACCACCAGGACCACCGGCCTGCCGCGCCGCGAACCGACGCGCACCGCGGTCGCGTAGTCGGGGGAGAGATGCACGTCGTGGCGGGCCATCGCCTTCAGGCCCTCCGCGCGGATCGCGTCGAGATAGCCCTCGGCGGTGCCGTGGAACAGCTCCGCCGGGGGCTCGACCGGCTCCAGGGCCAGGTCGACGTCGACCGTGTGGCCCTGGCTGGCGCGGATGCGGCCGTCGCGGATCACGTACCGCCGCTTGTCATTGCGCTCGACGACCTCGTCGAGTTCCTCGCGGGTGAGGCGGAAGTTCTGCCGGGCGAGGGCCGCGAGGAGCACGTCCACGTCGACCCAGCCCTGCTCGTCCAGCTCGATTCCGAGCCGCTGCGGGTCGTGCCGCAGGTGCCGCGACAGGTACTTCGAGACCTTGACCAGCCGCCGGTCGTCCATCGCGGCCTACTGGACCTGCTGCTGCGCGGCCGCGACCGCCTGGACCAGCTGCGCCGCGTCCTCGGGCCGGACGAGCTTCAGGTTCACGCGCTTCTGCTTGCCGTCCGCCTTGACCCGCACCAGGTTCACGCCGTCGTACCACAGTCGCTCGCCCTTCGGCGGGCCGTAGGTCCCGGCCCGGAAGCCGAGCGGCGAGTGGATGCTCAGGCCGCCGGTCGCGTACTCGTACGAGTAGTACGGGTTCACGAACGTCAGGATGCCGATGAGCAGGAACAGCGGCCCGGTCACGAGGCCGATGCCGAACGCGCCGGCCATCAGGGTCAGCAGGTTGGCGACGAGCCATACCGAGCCGAGCACGGTGAACAGCACCGGATACCAGGTCTTGTAGCGAAGCTTGAGCACGTGCTGCGGGGCGGGCGGGTAGGCCATCGGGTCACTCCAGTCATCGAGGGGAACTCACTCAGGGGCGCCGCCAGCCTACAAGATCACAGCTGCGTCAACGCGAACACCAGTGCGAGCAGCGGGAACCCGCCCTGCTTGGCCGCCGCCGGGACCATCGACCGGTCCGTCGCGACCAGCACCAGCGCCGCGAGCAGCATCGACCCGCACGCCGTCACCATCAGCGTCCACCCCACCGCCGGCTCGGCGCGCACCAGCGCGGTGCCCAGCAGCGCGCCGACCGCCAGGAACAGGTTGTACCAACCCTGGTTCGCCGCCCAAGGCTTGACGGCGGCCAGGTCGGCCGTCTCGGTCTTGAACGTGCCGCGGTGGACCTTCGGGTCGCTGAAGCGCAGCGTCTCCATGACCCAGATGTAGACGTGGACGAGACCGGCGAGAGCCGCGAAGACCTGAACGACGAGAAGCATGGAAGCAGTCTCGCCCATCCCCGCCCGCCGCGCCAGGATTCGAGGCCGATCCCTCCCGCGCCCGGCGCGCTGATCGGGACCGGTCCCGGGGGGTTCGTGGTGTTCTGGGGGGACCGCCGACCGAGGAGTGTCCCGTGTACCCCGAGATGGAGCCCCCGCAGCCTTCGCCCCCGCCGCCGTTCCCGCGAGTCGAGCCCACGCCGCCTGACGCGGAGCAGTCCCCGCCCTGGGTGCCCGCGCAGCCGCCGCGGTTCGAGCGGGAGCCGCAGCCCGCGCCGTTCGCGCCGCCGTTCGAGCGGAAAGTGCGGCCGCCGTTCGTGCCCAGGCCCGTCGACCCGGTTGCCGCCGTCGCCGCCAACGCCACCGCACTCGGCTTGGGCTACATGCTCATGCGGCGCACGCGCCTCGCCGCGGCCGCGATGGCCGGCACGTTCTTCCTGCTGTTCGCACTCGCCGCCGAGCCCGACAACCTGGCCTGGCGGATCCTGTTCGGAGTGTGGTGGCTCCTGATGTGCCTCCACGCCTGGTACCTCACCCGCCGCAGCGAACCGCACCCCGGCACCCGCCGTCGCGACCGAATCCTGGCGGTCACGGCCGCCGCGCTCGTCCTCCTCACGGTCATTGGATTCCGCTGGGACGCCTGGCAGATGGTCCGCGGTGCCGAGACCGCCCACACCGAAGGCGACTGCACCGCGGCCGCCGCGGCGCTCGACCGGTTCGACGCCGGCCACCGCATCGCCTACGGCGGCATCGACGACGAGCGGGCCGCGCAGTTGGAGGCGTGCGCGCTCCTCGAACAGGCCCGCGCCGAAGGCGGCGCCGCGGGCGCCGCGACCATGGCGGAGTACCTCGACCACCCGGCCGCGCTCTGGGACGGTGCCGGGCCCGAGCGCGCCGCGATGCTCTTCCTCGCCGCCCGCGTCGGCGGCGACCCCGCCACCACCCTCGCCCCGGGTTTCGAGCAGCTGACAGAAACCCTCGACACCGAACCGGGCCAGGCCGACACCGTCCGCGACACGGTCGAAGACCTGATGGCCGACCTCGACGACGACACCCCGGCCTGCAACGCCGTCGCCGTCGACGACTGGATCGGCGCCCAGACCTGGGAGGCCCCCGAACTCACCGAACCGATCGCCGCGGCCGCCGCAGCCGTCCCGCTGCACCTCCTCGCCTGCGCCCGCGCCGAAGCCACCGTCGACGACCTCACCGGAGCCCAGGACGCCTACCAGCGCTTCGTCGTCGACTACCCCGACCACGCCGAGTTCCAGGCCGCCACCGACGAGCTCTACGCGGTCGACTCCCAGATCGAGTTCCTGCACGTCCAAGGGCTCCTGACCGCCGACGAGTACTGCCAGGCCCCCGCCCCCTGGCGCGACGCCCCCGCCTACTCGGGCCGCAGCCCCCACCCCATGTGGGTCATCGGCCTCGACCCCGACTCGTACGGCGTCTCGGAGTCGTGGACCTCCGGCACCGTCGAGGAGACCGAGATCGTCGTCTGCGTCGACGGCCCGAAGCAGGGACGGCACCTGGAGACCTGCTACTACGAGAACGACCTCAGCAGCTACTTCCCGCACCAGGTCAGCTTCTACACCGCCCGGTTCGACGTCAAGGTCTTCGCCCTGCGGACCGGCGAGCAGGTCGACTCGTACACCGTGCACTTCGACGGCGACCCCTGTCCGCAGACCCTGTACTACAACAGCTACGGCTACGCCGACTTCGGCCCTCCCGGCGAGATCGAAGCGGAGGTCAGCGACAAGGAGGTCCGCAGCGTCTTCGAACGCCTCCAGGACTGAGCCGGCGGCCGCGCCACGGGGGCGCGGCCGCTTTCAGCCGTCGCCGAGGATCCGCAGGTCCGGCGGAACGAGGGTGCGGGTGTGCAGCAGCTCGGTGATCAGGTTGTGGTTGAGCATGTTGCCCACCGGCTCCCCGACCTCCTCGCGGGTCAGCCCCGGGACGCCCGCGCCCGACAGGCGCTGGCGGACCTTCGCCACCAGGTGCTCGATCCGCTTGGGCCGCCAGTTCCCCTCGAAGCCGAGCTCGCCCAGCTCGGCTGCGACCTGCTTCCACGACACCGGCTGCGGGTACGCCTCGTGCAGCAGGTAGCGCTGCGCCAGGCACACCAGCGCGAGCCGCTCGTCCGCGTCGAGCCGCCACGGCCGGTCCTTGAGCGTGGCCGCGCCGGGCGCGGGCGGCGGGAGGCGGCCGTCGTCGCCGGAGACGTACAGCTCGACGAGGTGGCGGCGCCGGGCGGTGCCGGAGATGAACACCGGCGTGTAGCCGGTCTGGACCGGGAACGGCTCGTCCTCGGGGAAGAGCGTGCGCGAGCCGGGCAGCTGCAACGGCAGGTGCCCGGTGTTGGAGAGCCACCAGTGGTCGCCGCGGCGCGCGAGGCGACCGTGGGCGCGGCTGACGCGCCGGTCGTCCTCGCCCACGCACACGTGCACCTCGGGCCGGTTCCGTCCGAAAAGGACGACGCGTTCCTCCTTGGGGCGGAAGCGGACCCCGCCGGACATCGAGAGCGCGTAGATCGTGCCCGGCGCGGTGTCGGCGACCCCGAAGGCGAGGCTCGCATGGTCGGGAGGCAGGGGCTCCAAGCCCTCCACCTGGGAGATGTCGGTCATCAGCGGCCCTCCGGATTGTTTCCCTCCCAACCCTGCCACGCGGGTCCGGGAGTGGTCCCGGGTCAGGCGTCGGGGAGCGCTTCGGCGGCGGAACCGGCCAGCTCGACCGCCAGGGCGCACAGCTCGTCCTGAGTGTCGTGCTCGTCGCCGTAGGCGAGGACCCGGACGTTCTCGGCGACGGTGGTGCCGTCGCCGTCGGGGCTGGGGTACTGGAGCTGGACGATGCTGACGAGGCAGGAGTCCGGCGCCCAGTAGTCGCCCTCGATCACGGCGGTGCGCCCGTCGAGCTCGATGAACTCGCCCTCGTCGGGGGTGGGCGGGTCGTCGAAGTCGAACTCGACGCGGATCCGGTCGTCGCTGGTGGTCGAGAACCACTCGCATTCCCAGTTGCCGAAGCCCCACCAGGGTTCGTGGGCGTTGACGCCGGGGAAGTGCTCAAGCGCTTCGTTGTCGAGCATGTCGCAGGCGTCGAGGTGGAAGGTCGAGGCGGGGCCGTGGGTCTGCGTGCGGCGGGGGATCGGGCCGTCGGCGAGGATCGCGAGGGCCCCGTCGACGGCGGTGTCGGCGATGGGGCACAGGTCGTCGCCGCCGCTCTCGTCCTGCTCCGCGTCGATCGAGACGATGTTCTCCCCGTCGGGCAGGACGAGGCTCCGCTCGCACTCCTCATGGGTGCCCTCGTTGCGGATGAGGCCGATCGGGCCGACCATCCGGGTCTCGCCGGGCTCGGGTTCCTCTTCGCTGCTGTAGAAGTACAACTCGACGTCGACGTAGCCCGATGCCGTGGTGATGTCGACGAAGCAGTGCCGCCAGCCGCCGTCGTTCGAGTCGATGCGGGTGTCCCCATACACGCTCAGCGCCTCGGTGTCGAGCAGCGCGCAGGGGTCGGCGGTCCTGGGGTCGCCCATGTAGTCCTCGGCGGTTCCGGAGGGGGTGCCGTCGGTCTCCCCGCCGCCGGACTCGTCCGACCGCAGGCCCGGCCACACGACCACGGCGAGGACGACCAGGGCCGATGCCGCCGCAGCGGCCCAGATCCAGCGGCGCCGTCGCCCCGGCGTCCGCGCCGCTCCGGCCACCGGTTGCCCGGAGAGGCGGCCGAGATCGGTGCGGGCCTGGTCGATGCGGATGCGGCGCTTGGGGTCGGTCTCCAGGAGGCGGTCGAGGAGCGGTTCGAGGTCGCCGGCGCGCTTGGACTCGACCCGTTCGCCCTGGGCGGTGCGCCACAGGAGCGCGTGGGCGTTGCCCTCGCCGAACGGCGAAGTGCCCTCGACGGCGTGGAAGAGGGTGGCGCCCAAGGAGAAGACGTCGGCGGCGGCGGTGAATCGGCCGCCGCGCACGACCTCGGGGGCGACGTAGCCGGGCGTGCCGGTGACGGCCCCGGTCCCGGTGAGGGTCGGTTCGGCGTGGACCTGGCGGGCGATGCCGAAGTCGGCGAGCTTGGCCTGGCCCTGCTCGGTGACCAGGACGTTCGCGGGCTTGATGTCGCGGTGGAGGATGCCCTTGGCGTGCACCGCTTCTAGGCCCCCGGCGAGCTGCGCGCCGTACCGGGCGGCCTCCTCGGCGCCCACGGTGCCGACCTCGGCGAGGGAGCGGCCGGAGACGAACTCCATGACGATCCACCAGTCGCCGCCGTCCTCCGCCGGCTCCCGGAAGGCGTCGTGGACGGTGACGACGTTGGGGTGGTTGAGGCTGGCGAGGACCTCGGACTCCTTGCGCACCTTGGCGGCCGCGGCGGCGTCGCCGCCGATCAAAGCGCGCTTGAGGGCGACGGGGCGCTCGTTGAGCCGCGTGTCGGCCGCGCGCCAGACCTCGCCCTGGCTGCCCGACCCGAGGCGCTCCTCAAGCCGGTACCGACCGCCCACGATCTGCCCTGCGCGCAATGGTCGCTCCCACCGAAAACCCGAATCGCCCCCATGTGCCGGCCTCTACCCTAATGCACCGGAGCGAAGCGGCTACTTCCCAAGGGGAGCGGTGAATCCGGTATGCGTCGCCTGCTCGTCGTACGCGCCGTCGAGGACGTCGGCGACCCGGATCGGACGCCCGAGCGTCGCCGAGAGGTAGACCGCGCGCACCGTCGCGAGCGCGCGCAGCCCGTCTTCGAGGGTCACCCACGGGTCGCGGCCCTCGCGCACGGCCGCGGCGATGTCGGTCCACTGCGTCAGGTGCGGGTTCGCGTAGTCCCCTTGGGGCCCTTGGACGGCGGCCTCGCGGAGCTCGCGGGCGACCTGGTCGTTCTCCCACTCGGTGCCCTCGGCGTCGCGGGCGTGGAAGAACGTCAGCTCGTCGGCGGCGATCACCGCGGAGCCGTCGGTGCCGTGGACCTGAAGGCGCACACCGAGGTCCGGGTAGGCCGTGGTGGTGGCGTGCAAGGTCGCGAGGGCGCCGTTCGCGAAGCGGAGGATCGCGACGGCGACGTCCTCGACCTCGATGCGCTCGTGGCCGACCCGCGCGGTGTGCGCGGTGACCTCGACGGGCTCGCCGAGGAACCACAGCAGCAGGTCGAGGGTGTGCACGCCCTGGTTCATGAGGGCGCCGCCGCCGTCGAGCGCCCACGTGCCGCGCCAGTCGGCCGAGTCGTAGTACGCCTGGGTGCGGAACCAGTCGATGTTGGCGACCGCGGAGGTGACCGTGCCGAAGCGTCCCGCTTTGAGCGCGTTGTGGACCGCGAGCGAGGCCGGGTCGTGGCGGTGCTGGGAGATGACGGCGACGACCTGCCCGGGCCGCTCGGCCGCGGCCTCCCTCAGGCGCCGGGCCGGGCCCATCGCCACGTCGAGGGGCTTCTCGACCACGACGTGCGCGCCGGCTTCGAGGGCTTCGAGCGCGAGCGAGGCGTGGGTGCCGCTGAGGGTGCAGACGGCGACGACGTCGATCCCGCCGCCGTCGAGCGCCGCCGCGAGGTCGGCGAAGATCCGCGGCTCGGGCTGCCCGAGGCCGGTGAGCTGGGCGGCGACCGCGGCAGCGCCGGGCTCGTAGGGGTCGACGAGGGCGACGACCTCCAGGTCGGGGGAGTGGGCGGCGACCTCGGCGTGGAGGCGGCCGATGACGCCGCAGCCGACGACGGCCAGGCGCAGGGGTGCGGGGGCGGGAGTGCTCATGGTCGTTGGCCTCCTTGGGATCCGGTGTGCGGGGGACACCTGGTGCGGGGGTGCGTTCAGAAATAACGTACCGCACCGGGTTGACTTACTAACACTAATGGATTTAGTTTATTGGCACCACGACGACCGGCCCGAACGGATCACGGGCCTTCACCCCACAGGAGTTTCAATGACGAAACTGTCCAGGCGACACGTCCTCGCCGCAGGCTCCGCCGGCACCGTCGCCGCGCTCGCCGGCACCGCCGCGTGCAGCGACCCCGGCGCCGACGGCGGCACCGAAGACCTCGACCCCTCGGCCGACGTCACCATCTCCGTCGGCGACCAGCCGACCGAGGACAAGCCCGAAGAGCTCGCCGCGTTCAACGAGCGCGTCGACGAGTTCGAGGCCGCCAACGGCAACATCACCCTCGAACCCTCCACCGAGGTGTGGGAGGCCCAGACCTTCCAGGCGAAACTCGCCGGCGGCACCCTCCCCACCGTCATGGGCGTCTCCCTGACCTACAGCTACGAGCTCATCGAGAACGGCCAGCTGCCCGACATGACGCCCTACCTCGAAGAGCTCGAACTCCTCTCCGAGCTCAACCCCCTCGCCCTCGACAACGTCAAGGACTCGGACGGCAACGTCTACACCATCCCCACCGGCCTGTTCTCGGTCGGCATCGCCTACAACCGCAGCATCTTCGAGCAGGCCGGCCTCGACCCCGACACCCCGCCCGCCACCTGGGACGACGTGCGGGCCTTCGCCCAGCAGATCAAGGCGAACGTCCCCGGCGCCACCCCCTACGCGCAGATGACCACCAACAACACCGGCGGGTGGATGCTCACCACCATGACCTACTCCAACGGCGGGCGCATCCAGGACGACGCCGGCACCGAGTCCGTCATGGGCGAGGCCACCATCGCCGCGCTCCAGCTCCTGCACGACATGCGCTGGGTCGACGACACCATGGGCCGCGAGTTCCTCTACGACCAGGAAGGCGTGCGCCAGGCCTTCGCCGGCGGCACCATCGGCATGGTCCTCCAGGCCCCCGACGCGTACAACACCCTCGTGCGCGACTACGATTTCGACCCCGCCCACTTCGGCATCGGCCAGCTGCCCCAGGGCGGCGCCGGGAACAACGGCACCCTCACCGGCGGCACCCTGAAGCTGTTCGACGCCAAGGCCACCCCCAACCAGCTCCTAGCCGCCGCCAAGTGGATCAAGTTCTACGAGTTCGACAAGTACTACGACGAGGCCGTCGCCCTCGCCGACGCCGAATCCAATGCGGCCGAAGGCAACCCCGTCGGCCTCCCCGGCCTCCCGCCGGTCTCGCAGGAGATCTACGACCGCTACCTCGGCTGGATCGAACCGCACATCAACGTCCCCCTGGAGCAGTTCGCGAGCTACACCGGCTCGACCCTCCAGCTCATCGCCGAACCGCCCGCGGGCACCCAGCAGACCTACGCCGCCCTCGACCCGGTCGTGCAGCAGATCCTCACCGACGAGGGCGCCGACATCGCCCAGGCCGTCGCCGACGCCACCGAGATCGTCAACGGCATCATCGAGCAGGCCGCCCGGTAGGAACCCGAGCAGCCGGCCGGGCCCCGCACCAGGCCCGGCCGGTCCCTCGGAACGGAGACCACATGACCAAGACCCTCGACGCGGCCGCCGCCGCGACCGCCAGGCGGCGCAGGAAACCGCGCTTCGACCCCGTCCGATGGGCCCGCGGCGGCGGCCTGCACGCCGTGCTCTTCGCCGTCCCCGTCGTCCTCGTCTACGTGTACTTCAGCTGGGGCCCGGTCGTCCAGGGGCTCGTCCTGAGCTTCCAGAAGACCAACCTCATCCAGCCCGCCGAATGGGTCGGCTGGGGGAACTTCACGTACGTCCTCTCGGACCCCGGGCTCGTCCAGGCCTCGCTCAACACCGCGTACTTCGCGCTGCTGGCCCTCGTGTTCGGCTTCCCGATCCCGATCGTCCTGGCCGTCCTCATCAACGAGCTGCGCAAGTACGACACGCTCTACAACGCGCTCGCCTACCTCCCGGCGATCGTCCCGCCCGTCGCGGCGATCCTGCTGTGGAAGTTCTTCTACGACCCCGACGCCACCGGCATGTTCAACACCGCCCTCGGCTGGATCGGCCTGGGCCCCTTCCCGTGGCTCAACGCCGAGAACTCCGCGATGCCCTCGATCGTCCTGTACGCCACCTGGGCCGGAGCCGGGTCCACCGCGATCATCTACATCGCCGCACTGTCCACAGTGCGCACCGAGCTGTACGAGGCCGCCGAGATCGACGGCGCCGGCATCTGGCGCCGCATCTGGCACATCACCCTCCCGCAGCTGCGCAACGTCATCTTCGTGATGATGCTCCTCCAGCTCATCGGGACGTTCCAGATCTTCACCGAGCCGTTCCTGTTCACCGGCGGCGGCCCCAACAACGCGACCCAGACGATCCTGCTGAAGATCTACAACTACGCGTTCGTCAACGGCGACTTCGGAGCCGCGACCGCGCTCAGCGTCCTCCTCGCGGCCTTCCTCGGGCTCCTGTCGGTCGTCTACTACTTCGTCACCAAGCGATGGAGCACGACGACATGACCGACCTCAAAGACCGCGGCGTCATCTCCGTCTCCGACCGCCGCCGCCCCGTCGTGCGGACCTGGTTCGGCCTCGTCCAGGGCCTCCTGCTCCTGGTCCTCATCGTCTCCGGCCTCGGCCCGCTCCTATGGGCCGCAAAGGCATCGGTCTCGCCGAGCAACGACATCGTCGCCGACCCGATGGGCATCTGGTTCAGCCCCAACGACTGGCAGAACCTCGCGCTGGCCTGGAACGGCGCCCGGATCGGGCAGTCCCTGGGCAACACCGTGATCCTCGCGGCCGGCTCGACCCTGTCCACGCTCATCGTCTCCGTCGCCGCCGCGTTCCTGCTCAGCGTCCTGCGCCCCAAGTGGGGGCCGTGGCTGTCGGGCGCGATCCTGGCGACCCTGTTCCTGCCCGGCGTCGTGTCGTTCGTGCCGCTGTACCTGACGATCCTGGACCTGCCGCTGCTCAACGTCAGCCTCCAGGACACGTTCTGGGCCGTCTGGCTGCCCGCCGGTGCAAGCGCGTTCAACGTCGTCGTCCTCAAGCGGTTCTTCGACTCGATCCCGCGCGAGTACATGGAGGCCGCGAAGATCGACGGCGCCGGCCCGCTGCGCATCCTCACGATGGTGGTCCTGCCGCTGTCGCGCCCGATCCTCGGCGTCATCGTGCTCCTGTCCATCGTGGGCTCGTGGAAGGAGTTCCTGTGGCCCATGCTGGTCCTGTCGAACCCCGACCTCCAGCCCGTGTCGGTCATGCTGCCACGGCTGGCGACCGGCAACTCGCCGCTGGCGGTCCAGATGGCCGCCGTGTTCCTGTCCATCATCATCCCCGTGGTGCTCTTCGCGATCTTCCAGAAGCAGTTCCTCCGCGGGGTCGGCACCGCAGGAGGTGTGAAGGGATGACCCCCCTCAACGGAGCCCGCGTGCTCGTCACCGGCGCCTCGGGGCGCATCGGCCCGGTCGCGGTCGCGCACCTGCGCTCGGCGGGCGCGTCGGTCACGACGCTCTCGATCCAGGCCAACCCCGGGCTGGAGGCCGAGCGGGTCCTGGTGGGCGACACCAGGTCCCAGGAGGACGTTCGGGCCGCGCTCGAAGACGCGGACTTCGTCGTCCACCTCGCCGCGCTCGCCCACCGCGACATCGCCCCGCCCTACGACGTGTACTCCACGAACGTGGTCTCCACGTTCAACGTGCTCGCCCAGGCCGGGGAGGCCGGGATCGCGCGGGCGGTCGTGGCCGGGTCGATCAACGCCTACGGGCTGCCGATGAACCGCCACGAGGTCGTCCCGGCGTACTTCCCGCTCGACACCGACATCCCCGTCGACATCTCGGACTGGTACTCCCTGTCCAAGCACCACGGGGAGTCCACCGCGCGGATGGCCTGGCGGCAGTGGGGGATCGACGTCGTGACCCTGCGGTTCCCGCACGTCCACGACGAGCAGGCCCTCCTCGCCCAGTCCAAGCAGCTGGAGCAGGACCCGCGGCCGGGCCTGTGCGAGGTCTGGTCGTACCTGCACACCGAGGACGCCGCCCGCTCGATCGTCCTGGCGCTCACGGCGAACACGTCCGGCGCGCACGCGTTCTTCCTGGCCGCGAACTCGACGGTCGCGCCCTACCGGACCGAGGAGCTGCTGGAGGCGTTCGCGCCCCGGGCGCCGCGCCTGCGGCGCTTCGTCGGGCGCGAAGTGCCGATCGACCTGACGCCCGCGCGCGAGCTCATCGGCTTCGAGGCCCACCGCGACCTGCCGATTCCGACGCTCGACCTCCCCGCCGATTTCAAGTGACCCGCATAATGGAGACCCAGCAAGGAGCAGCGACCCATGACGATTGAAACGTTCGCGAACCCGTGGCCGGCCCGCGAGGACGTGCGGATCACCTCCGTGCGCGCCATCGCGACCGCGCCCGACGGCATCGCGCTCGTCGTCGTGCGCATCGACACCGACGTCCCCGGCCTCTACGGCCTCGGCTGCGCCACCTTCACGCAGCGGTGGAAGGCCGTGGTGTCGTTCGTCGACGACCACCTCGCCCGACTCCTCGTCGGCCGCTACCCCGGCGACATCGGCGACCTCGTGCGCCTCGCCGGGTTCACCGGGTACTGGCGCGGCGGCCCCGTCACCAACAACGCGATCTCCGGCATCGACCAGGCCCTGTGGGACATCGCCGGCAAGCGCGCCGGCATGCCCGTCCACGAACTCCTCGGCGGGAAGGTGCGCGCCGCGGCCGACACCTACCTCCACGCCGCCGGGCGCACCATCGGCGAGGTCATCGAGGATGCCCAGCGCCTCATCGAACGCGGCCAGCGCCACGTGCGCCTCCAGATGTCCACCCCCGGCGGCGGCGGGTACGGCGCGCCCAGCGTCCCCACCGAGTACCCCGACGCGCCCTACCGGAACGGCTGGAGCGCCCGCGACTACCTGCGCCGCACCCCCGCCCTCTTCGAGGCCGCCCGCGACAAGCTCCCGGACAACGTCGAACTCCTCCATGACGTCCACTCCAGACTCACCCCGAAGGAGGCCGTCTGGCTCGCAAGGGCATTGGAGCCCTACCGGCTGTTCTTCCTCGAAGACGTCCTCGCCCCCGAGCACTGGGACCGCCTCCCCGAAGTGCGCGCCGCCAGCCCCGTCCCGATCGCCGTCGGCGAACTCACGACGTCCCTTCAGGATGCCGTGCGGCTCGTCAAGGACGGCGGCGTCGACTTCATCCGCAGCCACGTCTCCGACATCGGCGGCCTCACCGCCGCCCGCAAGATCGCCGACCTCGCCGAACTGTGCGGCGTGCGCACCGCCTGGCACGGCCCCGGCGACACGTCCCCGATCGGCGCCGCCGCCAACGTCGCCCTCGACGTCACCTCCGCGGCCTTCGGCATCCAGGAGGGCCACGTCTACGGCGAACGCGTGCACGAGGTCTTCCCCGGGACCCTCCGCATCGAGGACGGCTGGCTGCACCCCAACGAGGCCCCCGGCTGGGGCATCGACATCGACGAGCAGGCGGCCGCCCGCTTCCCGGCCGAGCTGTCCGGGCACGACGCCTGGGCCGCCGGCGTCCGCAGACCCGACGGAGCGCTGGAGGCCCCGTGACCGACCGGAACGACACCACCACCCGCCGCACCCCGGCGCCGCCCGGCGACCGGGCCGGCGCCAACCAGTCCGACCTGGGGTCCTTCAACGAGGCCACCATCGTCGAGACGATCCGCCAGGCCGGGGCCATCTCCCGCGTCGAGATCGCCGAGCGCACGGGCCTGACCCAGCAGTCGGTCTCGCGCATCCTGCGCATCCTCCTGGAGCGCGGCCTCCTCGTCGAGAACGCCTCCGAGCGGGCCGAGCGCCTCGGCAAGCCCCGCACGCCGGTGCGGCTGCGCGCCGAGGCCGCCCACGCCGTCGGCGCGCTCGTCGACCCCGAGCTGGTCTCGATCGTCCTCACCGACCTCGACGGCACCCCGCTCCAGCGCCGCCGCATCCCCGTCGAGCACGGCACCTCCCCCGAAGCGCTCGTCGAGATCATCGCCGCCGCGACCGAGGACGCCGTGACCTCCTCCGGGATCGACCGCTCCACGTTCCTCGGCGTCGGCGTGGCCGCCCCCGGCCCCATCACCACCGACGGGGAGCTGCTCGACCTGCCGCTGTCGAAGGAATGGCGGAACGTTCCCTTGCGCGCCATGCTCGCCGAGCGCCTCGACTGCCCCGTCGTGTTGGAGAAGGACGGCGCCGCGGCCGCGGTGGGGGAGCGGTGGGTCGGGCGCACCGACCGCGCCAGCGACTTCGTGTACCTGTACGTCGGCACCGGCGTCGGCTCCGGCCTCGTGCTCAACGGCGAGACCTACCGCGGCGCCAGCGCCAATGCCGGCGAGTTCGGGCAGCTGTGCGCCGTCCGCTCCGGCCGCATCGACCACGACGGCCGCCCGCAGCTGGTGCGCGAATGCAACCCGACCGCCGCGCTCCCCGAGATCGCCCGCGAACTCGGCTACGCCGGGCCCGCGGTCACCTACCAGGAGATGTGCGCCGAAGTCGGCGCCGGGGACCCGGCCGCGACGGCCGCGGCCCGCCAGATCGCCGACGTCGTCGCCCTCGGCGCGGTCGCCCTCATCGACCTGCTCGACCTGCCGCTGCTGGTCGTCGGCGGGCCCGCGTTCGCGCCCGAGATCGAGGCGATCACGTTGGACGCCATCGACAAAGCGGTGAACACCATGCCCACCGCGCGGCACGCCCGGCACGTCGCCGTCGAGCGCTCCCTGGTGAAGGTCGAGGCCGGCGCGATCGGCGCCGCATCCACGATCTTCCACGCCTCCTTCGCGCCCTCGGTGCGCCGCACCCGGCGGTACGGCCTGTGAGCCCGATCAGCCTCGCCGCAGGCGAGTACACCGTGGACGTCGATGCGGTCGGGGCCCGGATCGCCTCGATCCTGCACGCCCCCACCGGGACCGAATACCTGCTGACCACCGCGTGGGGAGAGGAGGACTGGGGCGGGACCTACCAGTTCACCGGCTCCAACGAGGAATGGCACCGCCGCTACGCCGGGGGCTGGCACACGCTCGTGCCCCACGCGGGCGACGCGCGCACCCTCGACCGGGTCGCGCACCCCTTCCACGGCGAGGCCGCCTGGCGGCGCTGGCGTCTGACCGAAGCGGACGACGCCTTGTGCGAGTTCGCGATCGTGCTGCGCACCGCGCCGCTGACCGTGCGCCGCCGGGTGACTGCCACGGGCACCGGTGTCCTTGTGCGCCAGACCGTCTGGAACCATTCGCCTCGCGAGGCCGCGTTCACGTGGGTCGAGCACCCGGCCTTCGGCCCGGCGCTCATCGGGCCCGGGACGACCGTGGCAATCGGTGGCGACCGCGTCGACGCGCGCTTCCCCGAAGGGGACGAGCTGCACAGCGACTTCCAAGTGGTGCGCGCCAAAGGCCGGGGCACCGCCTCGATCAGCAACGCCGACAAGGGCACCGCCGCGGTCCTCACCTGGGACCCCGAGGTGTTCCCGTTCCTGTTCGTCTGGCAGGAGCACCGCGCCACCACCGGCTTCCCGTGGTGGGGCACGGCCGACACGATCGCCCTCGAACCGGCCTGCCGCCCTTATGAATCCGATGGTGGCCCGCTCGGCCCGCTGGTGCTCGTCGGAGGCGCGTCCCTGGCCGCCGAGTTCGAACTGACCTGCACCACCGAGGAGCGAGCATGACCAGGATCGGCGTCCAGTGCTTCACCCTTCGCGACGAGATCGCCTCGCGCGGCGTCTTCGAGGCGTTCCGCGAGGTCCGCGCCATCGGCTACCGCATCGGGGAGGTGTCGGCGGTCCCGATGACGAAGGAGAACGTCGCCGAGCTGGTGCGCGTGAAGGAGGAGCTCGGCTTCGAGTTCGCCTCCATCTCGGGCGGACTGACCGGCGACGAGTCCCTGACCTCCACCTTCGACAAGTTCGTCGACGACGCGAAGACCCTTGGCGCGGACATGATCCGCATCGGGATGCTCCCGGCCGAGGCCATGGCCGATCTCGAAACCGTGGCCGCCTTCGCCGACGCCTGCCAGGAGGTCGCGGTCCGCCTCGCCGATCACGGCATCCGCCTGCACTACCACAACCACCACGTCGACTTCGCGAAATACGAGGGCCGGTTCCTGCTCGACGTCATCGCCGACCGGGCCCCGCTGGTGGGCTTGGAGATCGACGCCCACTGGGTCCAGCGCGGCGGCCTCGACCCTGTGGCGACCCTCCACAAGTACGCCGGGCGCGTCTCGATGGTCCACCTCAAGGACTACCGGATCGCGCGACTCCCCGCCGACGTCTACGCCGCCCTGGACGCGGGCGACCGCGAACCGTGGCAGCAAGGGCTGCAACAGCTCGTGCAGTTCGCGGAGGTCGGCGAAGGCAACCTCGACTTCCCGGCGATCATCGAGGCGTCGATCGCGATCGGCGCCGACCACCTCCTGGTCGAGCAGGACGAGTTCTACGGCCGCACCGCGTTCGAGAGCCTGCGAATCTCCCACGACAACCTCGTCGCCATGGGCTACGGGCACCTGTTCTAAGGGGCGGCGGTGGACCCGCGGACGACCAGCTGCGTCGCCAGCTCCTCGCGCGGGGCCAGCGGCGGCGGGTCGGCCCTGATCCGCAGCAGCATCCGCAGCGCGGCCTCGCCCATCTCGCTTATCGGCTGGTGCACCGTCGTCAGGGCCGGTCGCAGCCACTGCACCTCGGGCAGGTCGTCGAAGCCGACGACGCTGACGTCCTCGGGGAGGCGCAGCCCCAGCGACTCCGTGGCGTCGTACACGCCCGCGGCGATGTTGTCGGTGCACGCGAACAGCGCCGTCGGCCGGTCCGCGCGACTCAGCAGACCGGCCGCGGCCTTGGCCGCGCCCGTGGCGCTCCACTCGATGTACTGCACCTCGACCTCGGCACCGGCCTGCGCTGCGGCCGAACGGAACCCGTCGATGCGCGCCTGCGTGTACAGGGCCCGGCGGTCGGCCCCGATCACGGCCAGGCGCTCGTGCCCGAGCCCGATGAGGTGCTCGGCGGCGGCCCGGCCCCCGGCCCAGTTCGCCGCGCCCACGCTCGCGACCGTGCTCGGCGGCTGCGTCACCGGGTCGAGCAGCACCACCGGGACCCGCGCGGCGACCAACGTCGCCAGCTGGTCGGCGCTGACGTCGACCAGCGCGAGCACCGCGCCCCTCAGGTTCCGCTCCAGCAGCCGGTTCAGCCACGCCCCGTCGTCATGGGCGACGGTGAGCACCAGGTCCACCCCGGCCGCGGTGGCGGCGCGCTCGACGCCGCTCAGGGCCCGGTTCGCCCACGTCCCCTCCACCCCGCTCAACACCAGATCCACAAGCGACGGACGGTCGAGCCGCGGCACCGCGCCCCGCCCCGAGCGCCCGCGGTAGCCGAGCTCGGCCACGGCGCGCATGACGCGGGTGCGCGTGGCGGCCGAGACGTCCGAGCGGCCGCTGAGCACCTTCGAGACGGTCGGCACCGTCGTCCCGGCCGCGGCGGCCACGTCGGCGAGGGTCGTCCGTCGGGAATCCTGCATGGCGCGAGCATACCGACAGGTCGAAAAGTTGCGCAACTTTACGCCCTCGAAACGCACTAGATTTAGCGGAAAACTCTTGTCATAATGAACGCGAAGCGCCGGACCGGCGCTGAAGTTGCGCAACATTTGGAGCTGAACTTCGCATGTCGACTACAGGCAGCAAGCGCGCGCTGGTCGTGCGCGGCGGATGGGACGGGCACCAGCCCGTCGAGGCCACCGACTCGTTCCTGCCCTTCCTCAAGGAGCACGGCTACGACGTCCGCGTCGAGGACGCCACCGCCGTCTACGCGGACGCCGAGTACATGTCGACCGTGGACCTCATCGTCCAGACCAACACCATGAACACCATCGAGCGCGACGAGCTGCTCGGACTCATCGCCGCGGTCGAGGGCGGCGCGGGCATGGCCGGCTGGCACGGCGGCATCGCCGACTCCTACCGCAACAGCTCCGACTACCTCCAGTTCATCGGCGGCCAGTTCGCGACCCACCCCACCCGGGCGCCGCGCGAGGAGCTCAAGGGCGAGGCCGCCGACTGCTTCACCCACTACACGGTCAACATCGTCCCCGAGCAGGCCGAGCACCCGATCGTCAAGGGCATCAGCGACTTCGACCTCCACACCGAGCAGTACTGGGTCCTCTCGGACGAGTACAACGACGTCCTGGCGACCACCACCATCCCCGTCACCGCCTACCACCCGTGGCACCGGCCCATCACCTGCCCGGCCGTGTGGACGCGCCTGTGGGGCGAGGGCCGGATCTTCGTGTGCACCCCCGGCCACGACATGGGCGTCCTCGCCGACGCCAACGTGCGCACCATCATCGAGAGGGGCATCCTGTGGGCCAGCCGCTGAGGATCGGCATCGTCGGGGTCGGAGCGATCTCCGGCCAGTACCTGACCGCCTTCGAACGCCTCGACGCCGTGAAGCTCACGGCCGTCGCCGACCTCGACGAGGCCCGCGCGAAGGACGTCGCCGACGCCCAGGGCGTGCGCGCCCTCACCGTCGACCGGCTCCTGGAGGACCCCGAGGTCGACCTCGTCCTCAACCTCACCATCCCCGCCGCCCACGCCGAGATCGCCCTCAAGGCCATCGCCAACGGCAAGGACGTCTACGGCGAGAAGCCCCTGGCCGCCGACCTCGGCGACGCCAAGGCGGTCCTGGACGCGGCCCGCGAGGCCGGCGTCAGGGTCGGCTGCGCCCCGGACACCGTGCTGGGCACCGGCATCCAGACCGCCCGCAAGGCCGTCGACGACGGCCTCATCGGCACCCCGGTCGCCGCCACCGCCACGATGCTCACCCCCGGCCACGAGCGCTGGCACCCGAACCCGGACTTCTACTACGTCCCCGGCGGCGGCCCGCTGCTCGACATGGGCCCCTACTACGTGACCGCGCTCGTGACGCTCCTCGGCCCGGTCGCCTCGGTCGTCGGCGCCGCCGGCCACACCCGCGACACCCGCGTCATCGGCTCCGGTCCCCGTGCGGGCGAGACGATCCCGGTCACCGTCGACACCCACGTCACCGGCGTCCTGCGCCACGAGTCCGGCGCCCTCTCCACCCTCGTCATGAGCTTCGACGTCGTCGCCACCCGCGCCTCGAACATCGAAGTCCACGGCCACACCGGGACCCTCATCGTCCCCGACCCCAACCACTTCGACGGCGACGTCAAGTACCACCCGCTCGACGGCGAATGGCAGACCCTCGAACCCAGTGCGGGCTACCGCGACTCGGGACGCGGCTACGGCGTGGCCGACCTCGCCGTCACGCCCGCGGGAGAACCCTTCCGCGCCAACGGGGACCTCGCCTACCACGTCCTCGACATCATGACCGCGCTCCTCGCCTCCGCCGACCAGGGCAGGGAGCTCCAGGTCGAGAGCACCTGCGACCGCCCCGCAGCCGTCCCCCTCCAGGACGCGCCCGCCCCCGCATAGCGACGGAGCGGCTCGACCGCGGCGGGTCCGCGGTCGAGC
>NZ_QFRW01000331.1 GCF_003265355.1 Glycomyces dulcitolivorans
AGCAGGGGCCGGTCGCCGATGCCGAGCTCGTCGCGGACGGCGCGCGGCTCGCCGGTGGCGCGGCGCGGCGGGGCGGCGACGGGGGCGAGGCGGGCGTCCTTGGCGCCCAAGGCGACCAGGTGCTCGTGGAGGTCGGAGGAGGCGGCGAGGGCGACGTCGACGCCGCGGGCCAGGCGCTTCTCGATCTCGTCGGAGACGCGGCGCTTGACACCAGAGGTGATGAGCTGGTTGTGCCAGGTGGTGACGAGCGCGGCCCCCTGCGGGCGGGCGGCGAGGGCGGTCAAGCCGGCGGTGAGGCCGTGGGCGTGGACGACGTCGACGCCGCGGCCGGTGATGCCGCGCAGGGCGTTGCGGGCGGCCCACCAGGCGAGCGGCAGTTCGGGCGAGGGCTTGGCGGTGATGGGCGCGGGGGCGAAGCGGGCGCCGCGGGCGCGGAAGCCGAAGCGCTCCTCGGTCTCGGGCGGGCCGACGACCAGGACGGCGTCGCCGCGTGCGACCAGGCCCTCGGCGACCGAGGCGACGTGGGTCCCGATGCCGCCGGTCGAGGGGCCGAGCACCAAGGCGATACGGCGGTGGCTCACTGGTCTGCTCCGTCTTCGTCGGGTTGCTGTGCTTCTGACGACCGTATTCTGCCAGCGCGTCGCAGGACCGGGCGCACGACACCTGAACCGCCGATGAGGGCGCCGACACCGAGGTAGACGACGCCGGTGGCGGCGCCGACGACGACGCCTTGGATGAGTGCGGCGTAAATCGTGTCGGCGTGGCCCCACAGGACGATGAGCTCACGGGCGGCGAGAACGGCGACGACCGAGGCGATGACTGCGGCGAGGGCGGCCCTGGGGATGCCGCGGAGGCTGGCGGCGCCGGTGTGGCGGGCGATCGCGGCGGTGAGGGCGAGGCCGATGACGGTCATGCCGATCGACCAGGCGATCGCGAGCGCGAGCGTCCGGTCTTCGAGGGGCATGGCCTGGGAGAGCAGGATCGCGGCAGCGGCGGCGGCCGCCCATCCGACCGAGGTGGCTCCGGCGGCGTACTTGTTGCGGCCGATGGCGTACAGGCCGCGGGAGTAGATCGCGAACATCGAGTAGCCGAAGAGACCGAAGGCGAGGCCGGTGAGGGTCTCCTGGAGGTGGATGTCGGCGTTGTCGTTGCCGCCGGCGGCGACCGAGGCGAGGACGGTCGAGATGGGCTCGGCCAGTCCGGCGAGGGCGGCGACGCCCAGGCCCGACAGCAGCAGAACCGCGCGGCCGGTCTGGGCCAGGCGCCACTGGTAGCGGTCGTGCTCGCCGAGGGAGAACGCTTCGGCGAGAACGGGGTAGGCGGCGGTCGCGAGGGGGACGGCGAGCACGGCCCACGGCAGTAGGAAGAACGTCTGGGAGACGGTGAAGATGGCCACGGGGCCGTCGCCGGCGTTGTTGGCCAGGCGCATGAGCAGGGCCTGGCACAGCTGCTGGGCGCCGACGGTGATGGCCCCGGCGATGGCCAGGGACTTCAGGCCGGAAGCGACATGGGTCTCCATGCGCCAGGTCAGACGGATCTTCAGGCGCAGGCCGCGCAGGGGGAAGATCAGGCAGCCGGCGAGGGCGAGGACGCCGGCGGTGGTGCCGAGGCCGAGGAGGAGGATCTCGCCTTGGCCGAGCCCTTCGGCCTTGTTGGCGCGCCCCGAGCTGAGGCCGTAGGCGACGTAGACCGCGGCCATGACGACGCTGGAGAGCAGCGGTGCGAGTGCGGGCCAGGCGAAGCGGCGGTGGGACTGGAGGACGCCGGTGAGCACGACCGCGACACCGTAGAGCGGCAGCTGCGGGGCGAACAGGACCAGCAGTTCGGTGGCGACGTCGATCGTGGCCGGGGTGACCCGGTCACCGGCGATGAGGCCGATGAGCGGTCCGGCAAAGACGGCCACGGCCAGACCCACCGGGACCAGGATCGTCAGGGCCCAGGTCAGCAGCGCCGAGGCGATCCGGCTGACCTGCGCGGGGTCGTGCCGGGCGAGCGGAGCGGCCAGCAGCGGGATCACCAGGGCCGAGAGCGCGCCTCCGGCGACCAGTTCGAAGATGATGTTGGGGATGTTGTTGGCGGTCTGGTAGGCGGTTGCGAGCGTGAAGTAGCCGACTGCCCAGGTGAAGACCATCGTGCGGCCGAATCCGGCCAGGCGGGAGGCGACGGTGATCGCACCGATGACCGAGGCGGCACGACCGACTTCGCGTCGGGTCTCGGTCAAGACTTCGTCCGACCCAGCTCGTCCAGCTGTCGCAGTACGGGCGTCTCGGCGATGACCTTGGTGAAGCTGACCTTCTCGGAGGCGGCGATGAGTGCCGCGACGCCCGCGAGGGCGACGTGGCGCCCGATCATGCCGGTGCGGGCGATGTAGGCGAGGCCGAGAAGGGCGCCGAGGGCGTTGGCGCCGCCGTCGCCGAGCATGGTCTTGCCGTCGAGGTCTTCGGCCATGGCCGCACCGGCGGCCGCCGAGACGGCGAGCGCGGTGTTGGCCCCGCCCGCGGCGGTGGCGCGGCGGGACTTCGGTCCGGTCGGGCGCGAGAGCGGCGCGGAGAGGAGGGTGACGACCTTGAGGGCGCGGCCGGGGCGCAGGTCGAAGAGGTTGACGACGTTCGCGGCGCCGGCGATGACGCCGCCGCCGACGCCGACGTTCCACACGCGGCGGATCCAGTGGCGGCGCCGGTCGGTCAGCTCGCCGTTCTGGAGGTCGATGAGGGCCGCGGAGGCGAGGCCGGCCCCGGAGATGCCGAGGATCTTGACCAGGCCGGCGGAGACGCGTCCTTTGAGGAGGGCGCCGACGTGGCCTTTGAAGCCTTTGGCCTTCTCGCCCTTGGCGTCGGCGATGTCGTCGTAGAGCCCGACGGCGCCGGCGGTGAGCCCCGCGGCGGCCGCGGCGGCGGCGTAGGCCGGGGAGTTCGCCCCGAGGACGGCTCCGACGGTGGCGCCGGCGGTGATGCCGGGGCCTTCGGCCAGGCTCACGGTGTCGCCCTTGTGGTTGATCCGTTCCAGGTCGGCGGCCCACTTGGAGCGTCGGATGATGCCGATGGCGGCGATGGTGCCGCCCGCCGCGACCCCTCCGAGGAACGCCCTACCGACGGTGCGCGTCAACTGGCTCATGGGCGCGATACTAGGCGGCGTCGGGAAGCAGGCCGGAAGCGCCCTCCCCGATGCCGAGGTGGTCCACGGTGCCGGAGTTGACGAAGTCGCCGAGCGCGGCGACCGCGGCGATCTGCCCCTGGGTGAACTGGGCGTTGTCGACGGTGGCGACGGTCCCGGCGTCGTCGGAGCGGATGGTGGCGATGGGGTTGCCGTCGCCGGTGGAGGTCATGGCGCCGTACACGGTCGGGGCGTCGGCCGCGAACTCGTTGGTGGTGGTGACCATGCCGGTGTTGCGCGCCTCGGCGTCGGAGTCGGTGGCGCCGGACCCGGCGAGGACGAGGACGCCGTCGGCCAGGCCGGTGGGGGCGGTCTCGACGGTGAGCATCGACAGGTCGCTGAGCGCGGTGGTGACGGTGGTGATGTCCCCGGGCGTGATGGCCACGGCGGTCCCGGCGACCTTGCCGGTGGTGACGGCGGCCAGGACGTAGCTCATGGCCTGGACCCCGTCGTAGGTGACCGGGGTGGTGACGGTCGCGGGAGTGGCGGTGTCGACGAGGTCGACGAGCTGGTCGGCGTTGGCCGGGTCGAAGAAGTCGTCGAGGACCGAGACGCGGCCCGAGACGGTGGCCCCGGCGTAGCCGAGCATCTCGACGGCGCCGTCGACGGCGTCGGTGGTGGCCCCGGGCAGGACCACGACGAGGATGTTCTTGCCGGTCAGGCGGTTCTGGAGGTACGCGGGGGCGACCTCGGCGGCGAACTCCTGCTCGTCGCCGAGCTGGTCTTCGAGGCGCGTGACCTCGGCGCGCAGCTGCTCGTTGGAGTCGCGCAGGCCCTGGCTGGTGGACTCCAGCGCCTCCATGGCGGGGCCGTTGAGCGCGGCCGTGCCGAGGATGAGGCCCACGGTGAGGGCGAGGAAGACCGCGGTGAGGCTCACCAGGTGGTAGCGGAAGTTGATCACGAGAACAGCCTTTGGATCTGGAAGAGCAGCCCGTCCCACCAGTCGGCGACGACGTCCACGAAGGAGCGGCCGACGGTGGAGATGGCGACGGCGGTGGCCATGGCGGCGAGGCCGGAGACGATGAGCAGCAGGAGGGCGGAGATCGACATGTCCTGGCGGTACAGGCGCGAGACGCCCTTGGCGTCGACGAGCTTGCCGCCCACGCGAAGTCGCGTCAGGAACGTCGAGGCCATGCCGCCGCGCCCCTTGTCGAGGAACTCGACCATGGTGACGTGGGTGCCGACGGCGCAGATGAGCTCGGCGCCCTTCTCGTCGGCCATGAGCATCGCGATGTCCTCGGAGGTGGCGGCGGCCGGGAACGGGATCGCGGGGACGCCGAGCTTGTTCATGCGCTCCATGCCGGGGGCGCGCCCGTCGGCGTAGGCGTGGACGACGATCTCGGCGCCGCAGCGCAGGGCGTCGTCGGAGACCGAGTCCATGTCGCCGACGATCATGTCGGGGGTGTAGCCGGCTTCCAGGAGCGCGTCGGCGCCGCCGTCGACGCCCACGATCACGGGCTTGAACTCGCGGATGTAGGGCCGCAGGACATCGATGTCCTCTTTGTAGTTGTAGCCGCGGATGACGATGAGGGCGTGGCGGCCGTTGAAGGAGGTCTTCACCTCGGGGACGCCCACGCCGTCGAGCAGGAGGTCCCGCTCGCGCTTGAGGTACTCCATGGTGTTGGCGGCGAAGGCCTCCAACTGGATGGACAGGCCCTCTTTGGCGGCCTCCATGGCCTCGGCGACGGAGTCGGGCGTCAGGACGACACCCTCGGCGATTACCTCGTTGCCGAGATATATCTTTCCGTCCTCGACGGCGACGGACTTGCCCTCGCGGACCCTGTCGAAGATCGCGTCGCCGACGTCGTCGATGAGGACGATCCCGGCCTTGACGAGCACTTCAGGGCCGAGGTTGGGGTAGCGCCCGGAGATCGACCGGGAGGCGTTGACGACCACCGCCACGCCGGTGCCCACGAGGGTGTCGGCGGCGACCCGGTCGAGGTCGACGTGGTCGATTATGGCGACGTCGCCGGGTTCGAGCCGGCCGCACAGCCGCTTGGTACGGCGGTCGAGGCGGGCGGTGCCGACCAACCGTCCGTCGGCGGGGTCGCCCCCCTGGTTCCGCCCGGGCAAACGCAAGCTAGGTACACGCATCGTGCATCATCATGCCATCCAGTTGCCGCGCCCCGGACGACGGCGCGCCGCATGGACGCGCGGGGCGGGGACGCGGTTCGGTCTGGGCCGCTCGGCCTCAGGACTTCATCTTCGCAGCTTCGGCCAGGAGCTCTTCGGCGTGGGCGACGCCCAGGTGGGAGTCGGGCATGCCCGCGAGCATGCGAGCAAGCTCACGCGCCCGGGCCGCATCGTCCACCACGCGGACACCTGAGACGGTGACCGCGCCCGAGGTGTCCTTGGAGACGACCAGGTGGCGGTCGGCGAACGCGGCGACCTGCGGCAGGTGGGTGACGACCAGGACCTGGTGGCGGCGGGCGAGCTTGGCCAGGCAGCGGCCGATCTCGATGGCCGCGCCGCCGCCGACGCCGGCGTCGACCTCGTCGAAGACCAGGACCGGCGGGCCGCCGATCTCGGCGAAGACGACCTCGATCGCGAGCATCACGCGGGAGAGCTCGCCGCCGGAGGCGCCCTTGTGCAGGGCCGCGGGGAGCGAGCCGGGGTGGGGGCGCAGGAGCAGTTCGACCTCGTCGGCGCCGTCCTCGGTGGCGCCCGAGACCGCGGTCTCGACGGCGAGGTCGACGCTGCCGCGTCCGGCCGGGCGCGGTTCGACGGCGGCCACGACCTCGGCGTGCGGCATGGCCAGGCCCTTGAGCTCGGTCGAGACCGACTCGGAGAAGCGGGCGGCCGCGGCGCGGCGCGAGGCGCGCAGCTGGGTGGCGAGGTCGGCGGCGCGGGCGGTGAGCTCGGCGTGCTGGGATTCGAGTTCGGCGACGCGCTCGTCGGAGACGTCGAGCTCCCCGAGGCGCTTGCTCGCGTTCTCGGCCCAGGCCAGGACGCCGGGGAGGTCCTCGGCGTACTTGCGGTACAGGGTCTTGAGGGCGGCCTGGCGCTGGTAGATCTCTTCGAGGCGGCGCGGGTCGGCCGTGAGGTCGTCGAGGTAGGACGAGAGGTCCACGGCCGCTTCGGCGAGGAGGGCGCCGGCTTCGGCGAGGCGCTCGGCGAACTCGGCGAGCTTGGGGTCGGAGTGGGCGTCGTGCTCCAGGGCGCGCGCGGCGGCGCCGACGGTGTCGGTGGCCCCGCCCTCGCCGGTGGCCGGGTCGCCGCTGATCGCGCCGTGCGCGGTGGCGGCGGCCAGGCGCAGGGCCTCGGCGTTCTCCAGGCGCAGGGCCTCCTCGGCGAGTTCGGACTCCTCGCCGTCCTGGGGGTCGACGGCGGTGATCTCGTCGAGGCCCAGGCGCAGCAGGTCGGCTTCGCGGGCCATCTCGCGGGCGCTGGTGCGCAGGCGGGACAGCTCGGCGGCGCAGGCGCCGAGTTCGTGGAAGACGGCGCGGTAGGCGTCGAGGACCTTGCCGTGGTCGGCGCCGGCGAAGCGGTCGAGGGCGGCGCGCTGCTCGGCGGGCTGGAGCAGGCGCATCTGGTCGGACTGGCCGTGGACCGAGATGGCGAGTTCGCCGAGTTCGGCCAGGACGCCGACGGGCGCCGAGCGGCCGCCGACCCAGGCCTTGGACCGGCCCTCGGAGGACACGGAGCGGGCCAGGAGCAGTTCGCCGTCCTCCAGGTCGGCTCCGGCCTCGATGGCGCGCTCGCGAAGTTCGAGCGCGGCCTCGGCCACGGCGAAGCGGCCCTCCACAAGGGCCCGATCGGCACCGAGGGGGGCACGGGAGGCACGACCGCCGAACAGCAGACCCAGACCGGCCACGACCATGGTCTTGCCGGCGCCGGTCTCACCGGTGATGCAGGTCAGGCCGGGATCGAGCGGCAGGGTGGCGTCAGCGATCACGCCCAGGTTCTGGATGCGAAGCTCCTCCAACACGCTTCAGAGCCTAGCCTGCCCGACCGACAATCGGCCGTTCAGTAGGAGAAGGTGCGAGCTAGATTCGCCCGTGGCGCCAACCGTCAACGGGCAGAGACAGTTTCGACACCAGGCGGGAGGCGAAGGGCTGACCGGACATGCGCACCAGGCGCACCGGGCGCTCGGAGCGGCGGATGGTCACGGTGGAGCCGGCCGTCAGGCGGGTGAGCTCCTTGCCGTCGGCGATGAGCGCGCCCTCGGTGCCGACCGACTCCACGCCGATGCGGATCAGCGAGGAGGAGTGGACGACCATGGGCTTGGCGAACAGCGCGTGGGCGTTCATGGGGACGACGACCAGGGCGTCCACATCGGGCCAGACCACCGGGCCGCCGGCCGACATCGCGTGCGCGGTCGAGCCGGTCGGGGAGGCGACGGCGACGCCGTCGCAGCCGTAGCGGGAGATGCGGGTGCCGTCGATCTCGATGAACAGTTCGAGCATCCGGGCCGGTTCGGCCTTCTCCACGGCGATGTCGTTGAACGCCCATGACCGGTGCAGCTCGCCGTCGGTGCCGATCGCCTCGACCGAGAGCGCGGTGCGCTCCTCGACCGAGTAGTCGCCTTCGAGCAGGCGGGAGACGACCGTTTCGAGTTCGCCGGTCTCGGCTTCGGCGAGGAAGCCGACCTTGCCGAAGTTGACTCCCAGGAGCGGGATGTCGGCTTCGGCGGCGAGGCGGGCCGAGCGCAGGACGGTGCCGTCGCCGCCGAGGGCGAGGACGAGGTCGGCGGTGGCGGAGGTCTCCTCGCCGGGGCCGCACGCTTCGTCGATGATGAGGGCGTCGGGGCGGCGGAGGGTGCGCATCTCCCCGGTGAGGATGCGGACGGCGACGCCGGCGGAGCGGAGTGCGGCGGCGAGCTTCTCGGCGAGTTCGGCGACGTCCTCGCGGAGCGGGTGCGTCACGACCAAGACGCGGCCGGGCTTTTCCTGCGACCCCACTCGCGCTCCTTCACAGACGGCTACAGGGCCTCGAACTGTACACCGCACGCGAACACGGGCGGTATCGGTGAGCATACCGAAGAGAACGCTTTCCGATCGCGGTTCCGGCCCGAACGGCTGAAGTTCGCCTTCGCTTGGGAGACAGGCCGCTCACCGCTCTGGAGAATGCGGTTTCCTTGGGGCACAATGTGTCCCCAATGCCAACCAACCGCATTGGAGCGCCCATGGCGACACGACGCCAACTTCTCGGATACTCGGCCCTCACCGCGGCCGCCGCGGCCGGGCTCGCCACCGTCGGGCCCAAGGCCGCCGCCGCGAACGGCGCGACGGTCCCGGCCCTGGTGATCGGCACCGGCTACGGCGCGGCCGTCTCGGCCCTGCGCCTGGCCGAGGCCGGCATCCCCGTCACCATGCTGGAGATGGGCCGGCTGTGGAGCGAGCCGGGCGAGGACGGCAAGGTCTTCTGCTCGATCACCGCCCCCGACAAGCGGAGCATGTGGTTCCGCGAACGCACCGAGGCGCCCCTGGCGAGCTTCCTGTGGCTCGACGTGGTCAACCGCGCCATCGAGCCCTACCCGGGCGTGCTCGACCGCGTCGACCACGGCGACATGGCCGTCTACGTCGGCCGCGGCGTCGGCGGCGGCTCGCTGGTCAACGGCGGCATGGCCGTCGTCCCCCGCCGCGACTACTTCGCCGAGGTCCTCCCCGGCGTCGACGCCGACGCGATGTACGACCGGTACTTCCCGCTGGCCCAGACCGAGCTGCACGCCACCTCGATCGACCCGGCGTACTACGCCGAGTCGGAGTACTACCGGTTCAGCCGCGAGGCGGCGGCCCAGGCCGAGCAGGCCGGGTTCAAGACGGTGTTCGTGCCCGGGGTCTACGACTTCGAGTACATGAGGCGCGAGGAGGCCGGGGACGAGCCGGCCTCGGCCCTGGCCTCGGAGGTCATCTACGGCAACAACCACGGCAAGATGAGCCTGCCCAAGACGTACCTGGCGAAGGCGCTGGGGACCGGCCTGGTCACGATCGCGGCCCGCCACGAGGTGCGCCGCATCGAGCAGGACGCGGACGGGAACTACCTGGTCACCGTCGATCACCGCGACGACGCCAACGAGCTCATCGAGACCAAGCGGATCACCGCCGAGCGCCTGTTCCTGGGCGCGGGGAGCCTGGGGACGACCGAGCTGCTGCTGCGCGCCCGCGACACCGGCGACCTGCCCGACCTCGACGACGCGATCGGCCAGGGCTGGGGACCCAACGGCAACGTCATGACCGCCCGCGCCAACCACGCGTGGGAGCCCACCGGCTGCAAGCAGTCCACGATCCCGGTCACGGGCATCGACGCCTGGGACGACAAGCGCGTCTTCGCCGAGATCGCCCCGATGCCCGCCGGGCTGGAGACGTTCGTGAGCCTGTACCTGGCGATCACCGACAACCCCGAGCGCGGGCACTTCACCTACGACGCCGCGGCCGACCGGGCCCTGCTGCACTGGACCGCGGCGCAGTCGGCCACGGGCACCGCGAAGGCGAAGTCCCTGTTCGACGCCATCAACCGCGTCCACGGCACCACGTACCGGCGCGACCTGTTCGGCGGCAACCGGGCCTTCGCCGACGACTTCTGCTACCACCCGCTCGGCGGGGCGGTCCTGGGCGAGGTGACCGACGAGTTCGGGCGCCTCAACGGCTACGACCGCCTCTACGTCACCGACTCGGCGCTCATCCCCGGCTCGATCGGCGTGAACCCGCTGGTGACGATCACGGCCCTGGCCGAGCGCAACCTGGAGGCGATCATCGCCGCCGATCTGTCCTAAGCGGACTGGGGACCGGCGGCGACCACGGCGTCGACCGTCTCGCGGGCGACGGGTTCGCCGCCGGTCTGCATGCGGCAGAAGAACTCCACGTTCCCTTTGGGGCCGGGGAGGGGGCTGGCGGCGACGGCGGTAGTGGTCCAGCCGAGGCGGGCGGCGGCCTCGACGACGTTCCAGACGGCCCCGGCGCGCTGCGCGGGGTCGGCGACGACGCCCCCGGCGCCGACCTGGCCCTTGCCGACCTCGAACTGGGGCTTGACCATCGGGAGCATGAGCCCGGTGGGCTTGGTGCAGGCGGCGAGGGCGGGCAGGACGAGTTCGAGGGAGATGAACGACAGGTCCCCAACCGTCAGGTCCACCGGGCCGCCGAGCTGCTCGGGGGTGAGGTGGCGGACGTTGGTGCGGTCGTGGACGACCACGCGCTCGTCGGTCTGGAGCTTCCAGGCGAGCTGGCCGTAGCCGACGTCGACGGCGAGGACCTCGGCGGCGCCGCGGCGCAGCAGGACGTCGGTGAAGCCGCCGGTGGAGGCGCCCGCGTCGAGGACGCGCAGGCCCGCGGGATCGACGCCGAACGCGTCGAGGGCCCCGATGAGCTTGTGGGCGCCGCGGGAGACGTAGTCGTCGGTGTCGCCGACCAGGCGGATCGAGTCGTCACCGGTGACGCTGGTGGCGGCCTTGGTGGCGGGGATGCCCCGCAGGTGGATGCGCCCGGCGGCGATGAGTTCGCGGGCGTGCTCGCGGGAGCGGGCGATCTTGCGGCGCACGAGTTCGGCGTCGAGTCGGTAGCGCGTCGGCATGGCGCGGTCGCAGGCTTTCTAAGGATTCGTGGTCAGGCGTCGTCGACGTTGCTGAGGATCTCCGAGAGGCGCTGCTGGACGCCTTCGAAGACGGCCACGTGCTCGGTGACGGGCAGGTCCGGGAGCGCTTCGAGGCGCCCGAGGGCGGCTTCGACCTCGGCCTCGACGTCGTCGGTGTCGCCGTGCGGTTGCAGGCGGGCCGCGACGGCCCCCGGGTTCGGTGCGTCGGTCATGCGTGCCCTTCGTCGTCGTCGCTGGTCGGCGGGGCGGCGGCGGGGGTCTCGGGTGCGGGGGCCTCGGCGGGGGCGGGCTCGGCCCGCTTGGCGGCGGCGTCGGACGCCTCCGCGAGCTTCGCCGCGGTGGCGGCGGCCTCGGCTTCGGCGAGGCGCACGCGGAGCTCGCGGATCTGCTCCTCGGAGTGCTCCAGGCGCAGGTTGAGGTCGTCGAGGTCGGCCTGGGTGGCGACGCCCATGCGGGTGAGGCCGTTGTCGAACTCGGCGCGGATGAGGCGGCGCACGTCGTGGACGGTGCGGCCGCCGTGCTCGCGGAGCCGCTCGGCTCCCGAGCGGGCGCTCTCGGAGCCCGAGCGCAGGTCCTCGCGGACCTTGCCGGCGAATTCACGGGCGCGGCGGGCGGGCTCGCCTGCCAAGCCGAAGACGGTGTCGAAGTTGGCGCGGGCGCTTCCGGACATGTGGTCCCACTCCTTTCGGGGTCTGCCAGGTTCCCGGGACGGGGTCGTCTGCCTCCAACGGTACTGCCAAGCTACCTGTGACCGGTCGCGACCGACGTGTCGTACTGGTCGGTAACATACTGGGGGGCGCATTGCCGCGCCCGCGCCGACGAAACAGGAGGGCCCCATGGCCACCATCGACGAATGCCGGACCGCCCTGGAGCAGTTCGCGGACAACCTCGCTTCGAACCCGAAGACGGTCAAGAAGCTCACCGGGTTCGAGCGCGGCCTCGCCGCCGACATCAAGGACCTGGACGTCTCGTTCAACGGCCGCTTCGAGGGGGGCAAGCTCGTCGGCATCACCGACGGCGACAACCCCGACGCCGAGATCCGCATGATCGTCGGCTCCGACGACCTCCTCAAGCTCGTCGCGGGCGAGCTCGACTTCATGAAGGCGTTCACCGGCGGCCAGGTGAAGATCAAGGCGCCCATGATGGACCTGATGAAGCTCCGCCAGGTTCTGTAGGGCCGCATCGCCCTCCGGGGGAACGCGACCGCTCTGCGGCGTAGGGTGCGCGGGCGCGGGCCGTGAGGCCCGCCCCGCCCCCTGCGGCCCGCGGACGGTCAAATGCGTCCCGGTCGGACGCAACAGCATTCAGGCCACGTTGTAATCTCTGCGCAGCCGACCATGCAGCCGAGCGGGTCGAGCTTCGTATGCACTATCGGGAGGACCGCATGGCCACTGTTGACGAAGTCCGCAACGTGTTGGAGAAGCTGGCGGGCAAGGTCGCCAGGAAATCCGACGAGCTCAACCTTGAAGACGACTTCGAACGCACGCTGGCCGTCGAAGTCACCGACCTGGGCCAGGCGTTCAGCGCCAAGCTCGCCGGCGGCAAGCTGACGGACCTGCTCGACGGGGACGCCCCCGACGCCGAGGTCCGCATCATCATCGGCTCGGACGACCTGATCGCCCTGTCCAAGAAGGAACTCAAGCCCGCCAAGGCGTTCCTGACCGGCAAGATCAAGGTCAAGGCGTCCGTCAAGGACCTCGCCAAGCTGCGCAAGGCCCTCAAGGTCGACTAGTCCCCCAGGGCCTGCCGGCCTCAAGAGACGACAAAGCCCGGACCACGGCAGTCCGGGCTTTTCGCTTGCCTTGGAACGGGTTCGGGTCAGTCGGCCAGGAGCTTGTCGGCGGCCTCGCCGACCGGGACGGGGGCGCGCGTCGGGTCGTAGCCGGTCATGTCGGCTGCGGCCCAGCTCAACTCGCACAGGGCCCGCCACGCGTCCAGCTCGCCGCCGGAGCCGCTGAGGCGGATCACGCCGCCGTCGAGGGCCGCGGTCCAGCCGCCGCACTCGATGCGGTCGACCGCGTCGTTCCAGTCCGGTTCCGGGTGCGGCTCGGTCAGTGCCGCGAGGCTCCAGCCGAGGTAGGTCGGGCGCTCCTCGGGCGGCAGGCGCAGCGCCAGGCGCGGCGAGACCACCCCGGTGAACACCAGCAGCGAGTCGAGCCCGGCCCGGTTGGCGCCGGCGATGTCCGAGTCGGGGCGGTCGCCGACCATGATCGCGCGGGCGCCTGGCTTGCGCGCCATGGCGAGCCGGTAGATCGGCTGCTCGGGCTTGCCGGCCACGAAGTCCGGGCCGTGCCCGAGCGCGGTCTGCACCGCGCCCACCAGAGCGCCCATGCCCGGCAGCGGACCGTCCGGAGTGGGCAGTGTCGCGTCGAGATTCGCCGCGGCCCAGTAGGCGCCGCCGCGGACGGCGATCGTGGTGTCCGCGAGCGAGCGCCACGTGGTCTGCGGCGTGTACCCGAAGGCCACCGCGCCGGCGGCCTTCGGGTCTTCGACGGGGACGAGCCCGGCCTCGACGACCGCGGTGCGCAGTGCGTCGGAGCCGGTCACGAGGACCTTGCCGCCCTTGCCGATCCGGTCGAGGATGCCCGAGGCCACCACCTGCGCTGAGGTGAGGACCTGGTCGGCCTCGGCGGGGATGTCCATGCCGCGCAGGGACTCCGCCACCGTCTCGGGGCTGCGGGAGGCGTTGTTGGTGACGAACACCGGGTCGCAGTCGAGGCCCGGAAGGGCCGCGAGGGTCGCGGCCGCTTCCGGGATGGGCTCGTGCAGCAGGTACACGACGCCGTCGAGGTCGAGCAGCGCCAGGTCATAGGCGCTCGCGAGTGCCTCAGCGGCGCCTTTCAATCGGGTCATCGGACTCCTCAGCGTCGGGGTTCGCCTGGTCGGCCGCCGGCTCGGACCGCTCCCGCTCCTCGCGCGGGGCCTCGGGCTCGTCGCCCTCGGCTTCGTCCTCGCCGTCTTCGTCCTCGTCGTCCTCTTCGTCTTCGAGGTCGTCGTCTTCCTCGTCGTCCTCGTCGTCGTCGTAGTCATCGTCGTCAAGGTCGTCGCGGTCGTCCTGGTCGCGGACGTCGAGGTCGTCGTCTTCTTCGTCCTCGTCGTCGTCGAGGTCGTCTTCGTCGTCCTCGTACTCGTCGTCGAGCTCGTCCTCGATCTCCTCGAAGTCGATGCCCTCCAACTGGAGGAGGCGCTCGGCGGCGCCGGTCTCGCCCTCGGCGTCGGCGGCGACGGCCTGGGAGAGCCACTCGCGGGCCTCGTCCTCGCGGCCGTCGGCCAGCAGGCCCTCGGCGTAGGCGTAGCGCAGGCGCGCGACCCACGGCTCGGCCTTGGGCGAGTTGAGCGCCCCGACCTTGAGCATCGCGGTCGCGGCCTCGCCCATGCCCATGTCCCGGCGGGCGCCGGAGGCGACGATGAGCAGCTCGACGCGGACCTCGGGGTCGACGCTCTCGTCGGAGCCGAACTCGCGGTACAGGTCGATCGCGCGCTCGGGGTGCCCAAGGGCGCGTTCGCAGTCGGCGATGAGCGCGACGTGGTCGTGGGTGCCGCCCAGGCGCTGCGCGGCGCGCAGCTCGTTGACGGCCAGCTGCCACTCCTCGGCGCCGTACGCGGCCACACCGGTCACCTCGCGCACGATCGCCACGCGGGACGCCTTGCGGCGGGCGTAGCGGGCCTGCTCCAGGGCGCCCTCGATGTCGTCCTCGGCCAGGAGCGCGGCGGCGGCGAGGAGGCGGTTGCCCACGGCCTCGGCCAGCTGCTTGTTCAGGCTGCGCAGCCCGTCCTTGGTCTCCTTGTCGAGCTGGTCGAAGCCGTACTCGATGCCCTCGGGCAGGTTCGGGGCCTCGTCGGACTCGCCGAGGCGGATCGGACCCTCGTGGCCGGCCTCGCGCTCCTCAAGGGGGCGCAGGTTGTCCTTGCCGCGACGCTCCTTGCCGTCGCGGCCGAAGCGGTCGTCCCGGTCGTCGCGGTTGCCCTCGTAGCGGCGGGGGCCGCGGTCGTCGCGGTTGCCGTAGCCGCCGCGGCTGCCACCGCGGTCGTCACGGAAGCCGCCGCCGCGGTTGTCGCCGTCGCGGCGCGGACGGTCGTCGCGGTTGCCTTCGAAACGGCGGGGGCCGCGGTCGTCACGGTTGAAACCACCGCGGCTGCCGCCCCGGTCGTCGCGGTTGAAGCCGCCGCCGCGGTTGTCGCCGTCGCGGCGCGGGCCGCGGTCGTCGCGGAAGTCGCGGCGGGGACGGTCGTCCCGGTCGAACGTGCGCGGGCCGCGGTCGTCGCGGTTGCCTTCGTAGCGACGGGGACCGCGGTCGTCGCGGTTGAACCCGCGGTTGCCACCGCGGTCGTCGCCGTCGCGGCGCGGGCCGCGGTCGTCGCGGTTGCCTTCGTAGCGGCGAGGTCCGCGGTCGTCGCGGTTGAAACCACCACGGCTGCCGCCCCGGTCATCGCGGTTGAACCCGCCACGCTGGCCGCCGCGGTCGTCGCGGTTGAAGCCGCCGCCCCGGTTGTCGCCGTCGCGGCGCGGGCCGCGGTCGTCGCGGTTGCCGAAGCTGCGCTGGCCGCCCCGGTCGTCGCGGTTGCCCTCGTAGCGACGGGGTCCGCGGTCGTCACGGTTGAAACCACCGCGGTCGCCGCCGCGGTCGTCGCGGTTGAACCCGCGGTTGAACCCGCGGTTGCCGCCACGGTCGTCGCCGTCGCGGCGCGGCCGGTCGTCCCGGTTGCCCTCGTAGCGACGGGGACCGCGGTCGTCACGGTTGAAACCACCGCGGTTGCCACCGCGATCGTCGCGGTTGAACCCGCCACGCTGGCCGCCCCGGTCGTCGCGGTTGCCCTCGTAGCGGCGAGGTCCGCGGTCGTCACGGTTGAAACCACCGCGGTCGCCGCCGCGGTCGTCGCGGTTGAACCCGCGGTTGCCGCCACGGTCGTCGCCGTCGCGGCGCGGCCGGTCGTCCCGGTCCTCGTACCGCCGCGGACGGTCGTCGCGGCCTTCACTGCGGCCGTAGCCGCCCCGGTTCCCGCCTCGATCATCGCGACGGTCGGAACCGCCCCGGTTCGAACGGTCGCCGTAGCCGCCGCCCTCGCGACGGCCGTAGCCGCCTCGTCGGTCTTCTCCACCCTTGCGGGCGCGGCCGTCTTCAGCCACTTGCTTCTCCCCCTCGATTCACCGCGACAAAACCAATCAAGTGTAGGCCTCAGCCGATGACCTCGACCCCGGCGACGGTCTTCTTGCCGCGCCGGATCACTCCATATTTGCCGTGAAGCAGGTCAGAGGGGTCGATAACGGCCGCAGGGTCGGTGACGCGGACGTTGTTCAGGTACGCCCCGCCCTCTTTGGCGGCGCGGCGCGCCTCGCCGAGGCTGGCGACGACGCCGGCCTCCTTCATCGCCTCGGCGACGGTGACGTCGGGCTTGTGGATCTCGGCGAGGCCAGCCTCCACGAGCGCGGCGCGCAGGGTCGGCTCGGGCAGCTCGGCGAGCTCACCGCGGCCGAACAGGGCCTGGGAGGCGGCGATGACGTTCGCGGTCTCCTCCGCGCCGTGCAGGAGCGTCGTCAGCTCCTCGGCGAGGGCCTTCTGCGCCAGGCGCGCGGCGGGCTTCTCGGCGGTCGCGGCCGCAAGCTCCTCGATCTCCTCGTGCGACTTGAACGAGAAGTACTTGAGGTAGCGGACCACGTCGGCGTCGCCGGAGTTGAGCCAGAACTGGTAGAACGCGTACGGGCTGGTCAGCTCGGGGTCGAGCCAGACCGCGCCGCCCTCGGTCTTGCCGAACTTGGTGCCGTCGGCCTTGGTCACGAGGGGGGTGACGAAGGCGTGGACGTGCGCGCCGGTGCGGCGGCGGATGTAGTCGACGCCCGCGGTGATGTTGCCCCACTGGTCCGACCCTCCGAACTGGAGGGTGCAGCCGTGGCGCTGATTGAGCTCGAAGTAGTCGTGGGACTGGAGGAGCTGGTAGGAGAACTCGGTGAAAGAGATCCCGGCGTCCAGGCGGGCCTTGACGACCTCCCGGGCGAGCATCTTCGAGATCGGGAAGTGCTTGCCGACGTCGCGCAGGAAGTCGACGACGCTCAGTTCAGAGGTCCAGTCGAGGTTGTTGACCGGGATCGCGGCGTTGTCGCCGTCGTAGGAGACGAACGGGGAGACCTGGGCGCGGATCTTCTCGACCCAGCCGGCGACGACCTCCGGCGGATTGAGGGTCCGCTCCCCCGCCTCCTTGGGGTCGCCGATCTGGCCGGTGGCGCCGCCGACGAGCAGCAGCGGGCGCAGCCCGGCCTGCTGGAGGCGGCGGGCGGTGAGCACCTGCATCAGGTGGCCGACGTGCAGGCTGACGGCGGTGGGATCGAAGCCCACATAGAACGTGAGCTGCCCGGCGTCGATGGACTCGCGAAGGGAGTCGATGCCGGTGGAGTCCTGGATGAGGCCGCGCCATGCGAAATCGTCGAGAATATGCACGCCCTCATTGTGCCCTAGCGGCCGAAACGCTTTTCGCGGTGCGCTCGCGCGGGTGGCGGGGCCTACGCCGGGGAGCGGCTCCCGGTCTCCCCGAGTGCGAGCCCGGCCTCGATGAGGACGCGCAGCTCGACCGAGGCGGCGGTCTTGGCGGCCTGCTTGGTCGGGCCTTGGCCTTCGACGGCGACGTGCTCGCTGGCGGCGCGCAGGAAGCCCTCGCCGCGGCAGGTGAAGACCCGCTCGTGGGAGGGGCCGTCGACGCTGAAGTCCCAGGCCAGGCCTTCGATGATGCCGCGGGCGGCGTAGATCTGGACGGCTTCGGCGGGGTTGACCGCGGCGTCGACCAGGAGCTTGCGCTGGACGTCGGCGCGGGGCTTGACCTCGATGTCGGAGGAGAGGTCCGGCAGGCCCGCGAGCATCGCGACGAGCGCCAGCGCGGCCTGGTTGCGGGCGTCCTTCTTGTTGCGCTGCAAGCGTTTGGGCGATTCGATGCGGGTGTCGTCGAAGGTGAGGGCGACTTGGGCGCCGAAGAGGGGGCCTTCGTAGCCGGGTTCGGGTTCGACGGTCCAGTGGACGTTGGTCTCGTTGCTGACGGGGCCGCCGAGGCGGTCCTGGAGGTAGACGTTGGCGACGGACTGGGCCTGCTGGGGTTCGCGGGCGAGGCGGCGGTTCATGCGTTCGCGCAGGGGCGCGAAGTCGGCGGGGCCGTAGAGGTAGACGGTGGCGAATTCGCGGAGTTGGAGTTCGCGGTCGTCGAGGCGGCGGGCGGTGTCGGCGGCGAGGCCGGGCGGGGCGTCGCCGCGTTCGACGGCGAACTGGAGGACGCGGGCGAACTGCTTGTAGGGGAGGGCGGCGAAGTCGGCGGCCTGGATCTGGCGGGCGGTCTCGGCTTGGGCGCGCTGTTTGAAGTACTCGGCTTTGGCGCGGCGTTCGGCTTCGAGGTGCTCGTTGACGTGGTCGGCGATCTGGGCGAGTTCGGCGGAGGTGTAGGGGCTGGGGTGGCCGAGGGCGGCGGCGAGGAGGATGCGCTGGGTGACCAGGTCGGGGTAGCGGCGGATGGGGCTGGTGGCGTGGGTGTAGACGGGGAGTTGGAGGCCGTGGTGGCCGTGGACGGTGGGGCCGTAGGTGGCGGCGCGGGAGACCATCTTCATGCGCGAGCGGAGCATCTCGAAGGCGGCGCCGTCGCCTGCGGCGGCGACGGCGTCGAGTTCGTCGCGCAGTTCGGCGGGGTCGCCGGCGACGGCGGCGAGGCGGTGGTTGCGGAAGAGGACGGGGAGGTCTTCGCGGACGGCCCAGGCGGCGATCTGGGAGTTCGCGGCGATCATGAACTCCTGGACGATGATGTAGCCGGAGTTGCGTTCCGCGGAGTCGATGCGGACGATCTGGCCTTCTTCGTTGGTGGCGAAGCCGGAGAGCAGGTCGTAGAAGGCGAGGGCGCCGGCGTTGCGGCGGGCGGCGAGCATGGTCTGGGCGAAGCGCAGGGCCAGGGCGAGGGTGTCGTGGAGGGGGTGGGTTCGGTCGCCTGAGGCGGCGGCGGCTTCGGCGTGGGTCATGATCCAGGAGCGGGTGAGGCGGCCGGGGCCGAGTTCGGCGTCGACGACGCGTCCGGCGGGGTCGATGCGGAGGTGGACGGCGAAGGTGTCGCAGGGGCGGTCGGGGGTGAGGGTGGCGGCCTCGACGACGGGGGCGGGGAGCATGTGGCGGGTGTGGTCGGCGCGGTAGCGGGTGTGGACCCGTTGGCGCGCTTCGGTGTCGACGGGTCCGCCGACGGGGACGTGGTCGGCGGCGCGGGCGATGTGGATCCAGACGTCGAAGCCGTCGCCGGCCGGTTCGATCCAGACCGCGTCGTCGCGGTCGACTGTGGTCGCGGCGTCGATCATGATGCCGCATTCCGCCGGGTTGTGGTCGACCAACTGCGCTCCTTCAAGTCCTGCGCCATCGTAGCGGGAGCGACACGCTGCGAGTGCATATGCACGGGGCCGGGCGTTCACTTGGCGAACACCCGGCCCTGATGCGTCTAGTGGGTCAGGGGCGCAGGTCCCAGGTTTCGAGGCGGCCGCACATGCCCCACTTGCCGACGGCGTCGCCGGCGGAGCCGACGTGGGCGTCGCACAGGTGGGCCGATTCGGCTCGGGCGAGGGCGTCGAGGTGGGCGCCGGTGGCGTCGGCCTGGGCCTTGGGTCCGTCGGCCCAGAGCCCTCGCCACGTGTCGGTGCGGTCGGCGACGATGCGGGCGGCGCGGTCCCACAGCGGCTGCATGGCATCGGCGCCTTCCTTCTCGACGCGTTCGCGCAGGGCGAGGTAGCCCTCGACGGCGAGGTCGCGGCGCTTGCGGGTGGCTTCGCCGCGTTCGGGCTCGGTGAGGCCGGGGGCGGCGGGTGCGGTCGCGGCGGCGTTGTAGGCCTTCGGGTCGGCGAGGACGTCTTCGGGGAAGGTGAAAACGGCGTCGCCGGCCTCGGGGATGCCCGCGTTGGACATGACCACGACGAGCTGGAGGTCCCCGGAGCCGTTGACGAGGCGGTGGACCGTGCCGGGGGTGAACCACAGGACGGTGCCGCGGGCGAGGTCGCGCCGCTCGTAGCCGTCGCCGGAGAGCGTCTCGACCGCGCCGGTCCCGGCGGTGACGACGTAGCCCTCGGTGGAGGCGGTGTGCAGGTGCGGGGAGCCGCCGGCCTGGCCGTCGACGGCCGGCCAGTCGTAGACGGTGACGAGGGAGACGGCGGTGCCGCCGGGGAATCCGGCCACGGCTAGTCGAGTTTCGCGAGTTCGGCGGCGGCGAGCGCGGCGGTCTTGGCGGCGCCGTCGACTCCGGTGTCACCGTTGACGATCGCGACGGCGTGGCGCAGGGTCACGGTGTCGCCGGGGGCCATCGGCAGCTCGGTGTCGAAGAAGGGGGCGGGGCAGACCGCGGCGAAGGGCGTCGAGCGGACGAACCACTTGACGGGGGCGCCGGGGTTGGCGGGGTGGTCGGTGAAGACGAGGGTGGAGGCGGCGTCGACGGAGTCGTGCGCGCCGCGGAAGGCCATCCAGTCGCCGCGGACGCCCATGAGCTCGTCGCCGCCTTCGCCGTCGGCGGTGTAGACGCGGCCTTCGGTGAAGGAGCGCGGTCCGCGCCAGAAGAAGCCGCCGTAGCCGGCGTTCTCGCGCCCTTCGGTGGTGGGGCTGCCCATGACGACGGTGTCCTTGGTGTCGTTGGTGAACGCGGTCGAGAACGACAGTACCCAGGTGTCGTCGGACAGGACGGTGATCGCGAAGGCGCGGGTCTCGGAGAAGAAGTGGCGCCCGTCCTCGGTGATCCAGTCGAGGCGCTCGACGGCCTTGACGCCGGTCTCGTCGGCGGTGAGCTGCGTGAACTCCTGGTGGACCATGGCGCCGTCGTTCTTCTCGTCGACGTAGCCGAGGTCGCGGCGGAAGGTGCGCCCGCCCCAGAAGTTCTCGGGTCCGGCGTTGGGCAGGGAGAGGGCGATGCCCTTGTGCCACACGTGGTCGTGGGGGCGGTAGAGGCTGACCTGGCGTCCGGCGAGGTCGCGGAGGGGCTCGAAGTAGGGGCGGGGGGATTCGAACTGGTCGTTGTCGGGTCGGTAGACGTAGCGCAGGATCTCCAGGTCGCCCTTGGTGATCGAGAGCGCGGTGCCGTTGTCGTCGAGTTGCAGCGTCATCGATGTCTCTCCGGTGTGGTCGGTACGGTCGGTCACTTGAGGTCGGGCCAGGGGGTGCCTGAGCCGTCCATGCGCTGGTAGAACGGGGAGGTGGGGTCGATGTCGCCGGCCCGGACGCGCTTGCCGGTGAACGCCGAGGCGTAGATGGCGGCGAGCAGTTCGAGGGTGCGGCGGGCGTCTTCGAGGGTGACGGGCGGGGTGCCTCGGCCGTCGAGGGCGTCGGCGATGCGCTTGAACTGGGCGCCGTGGCCCGAGCCCTGGCCGCGCGGTTCGCCGGCCCAGGCGCGCTGGACGTCGTCGGCGGCCGATTCGATGGGGTGGATCTTCCAGTTGTCGTCGCCGTAGCCGTAGAGGTGGTCGAGTTCGACGGTGGCGGTGTCGAAGTCGAGGCGGATCTGGGAGACCTCGCGGGGGGACAGCAGCGAGTTGGTGATGACGACCGAGGCGCCGGAGGCGAGGGTGACGATCGCGTGCGAGACGTCCTCGGTGTTGGTCTGGCGGCGGTGGCGGTGCGCGGTGGCGACCACTTCGGACCAGGGGCCGACGATGGACAGGAGCGTGTCGATCTGGTGGATGCCGTGGCCCATGGTCGGGCCCCCGCCCTCGGTCTCCCAGCGGCCGCGCCATTCGACGGCGAAGTACTCCTCGGGCCGGAACCAGAGGGTGTCGCATTTGGCGACGGCGAGGCGGCCGAGGACGCCGGAGGCCATCATGTTGCGCACGCGTTCGGCCGCGGAGCCGAAGCGGTGCTGGGAGATGACGGCGAAGTCGGCGCTGGAGGCGGCCGCGGCGGCGGCGACCCGGTCGAACTCCTCCAGGCTGAGCGCCGGGGGCTTCTCGCAGACGACGCCGACGCCGGCTTCGAGGGCGGCGATCGCGCCGGGCGCGTGGGCGACCGGCGGGGTGCACAGGTCGACCAGGTCGAGCTCCTCGTTCGCGAGGAGCTCCTCGATCGAGGCGTAGCCGGCCGCGACGCCGAACTTGTCCTTGAACGCGTCCAGACGCGCCGTGTCGGGGTCGACGGCGGCGACGAGTTCGATGCGGCCGGAGACGTGTTTGCGCAGTTCGTCGGCGTGCAGGTGGGCGATGCCGCCGGTGCCGACGATGGCGAGGCGGTAGGTGGAGGACACAGGGGGCTCCTTCAGCACGGAGGTTCGGTAAACGTTTTCCAGCGTCGCTGGCAATACTAGCGGACAGCGCGCTCGACAGTGACCTGGGTCGCCAGCGCGCGGGCCCCGGGCTCGATGCGGCGCTCGCCGGTCACCTCGACCGTGACGCCCGCGGTGGTGTCGGCCGCGGAGCGGGCCGGGCGCAGTTCGAGCGCCCCGGATTCGACGGTCCACTGGCCGTCGAGGCCGATGAGCGCGGCCAGGTCGACCGGGACGGCGAAGTGCGCGGTCGCGGCCTCGCCGGGGTCGAGGTCGAGTCGGGCGAAGCCGACCAGGCGCTGAACGGGGCGGACGGTGGTGGCGACGGGGTCGTGGAGGTAGAGCTGGACGACCTCGGTGCCGGCGCGCTCGCCGGTGTTGGCGACGCGGACGGCGACCTCGATCCGCCCGTCGGGGGCGGTCTCGGGGCCGGAGAGCAGCTGCGGTGCGTCCCAGGCGAACTCGGTGTAGGTCAGGCCGTGGCCGAAGGCGTACCGGGCGGTGGGGTCGACCGAGGAGACCTCGGAGCGGCGGGCCAGCTGGGGGCCGAGGTAGGTCGCGGGCGGGGAGTCGCGGCGGGCCGGGATGCCCACGGGCAGGCGGCCCTCGGGCGCGGCGGCGCCGGTGAGGATCGCGCTGATGGCGTCGGCGCCCTCTTCGCCGGGCAGGAACGCCTGGACGATGGCGGCGGCGCGTTCGGGGGCGGTGCCGAGGGCGTAGGGGCGCCCGGAGATGACGACGACGACGGTGGGGGTGCCGGAGTCGAGGACGGCTTCGAGGAGTTCGCTCTGGCGTCCGGGGAGCGCGTGGTCGGGGGCGTCGCAGCCTTCGCCGGAGGTGCCGCGCCCGAAGAGGCTGGAGCGGTCGCCGACGGCGATGACGGCGAGGTCGGCGGCCGCTGCGGCGTTGGCGGCGGCGGCGATCTCGGTGTCGGTGGCCTCCAGGACCCAGCCGCCGGGCACGTGCTCGATCACGCTGCCGGGCAGGTCGATCGCGAGGCGGTCGGCGAGGGTGGCGATGGCGACGCCGGTGTCGACCTCGGGGTAGGGCTCGCCCGATTCGGGGTCGTACCGCATGTGGTGGTTGGGGAAGGAGTAGCAGCCGAGCATGGCGGCGGGGTCGGCGGCGACGGGGCCGAGGAGGGCGAGGCGCGCGGGGGCCTCGGTCAGCGGGAGGGTGCCGTCGTTGGCGAGCAGCACGATCGACTTGCGGGCGACCTCGGCGGCGAGCGCGCGGGCCTCGGGCGGGTCGAGGTCCACAGTGCCCGATGCGGCGGGGAGTTCGTCGAGCAGGCCGAGTTCGATCTTCTGGGTCAGGACGCGCTCGACGGCGCGGTCGAGGGTCTTCTCCTCGACGGACCCGTCGGCGACGGCCGCGCGGAGCGGTTCGCCGAAGCAGTCGGCGCCGGGCAGTTCGACGTCGACGCCGGCGTTCAGGGCCAGCGCGGCGGCGGCGGAGCGGTCGGCGGCGATGCCGTGCAGGGAGTTGAGGAAGTTGACGGCGAAGTAGTCGCCGACGATGGTGCCCTCGAAGCCCCACTCCTCGCGGAGGATGCCGGTGAGCAGGCGGGTGTTGGCGTGGGAGGGGACGCCGTCGTTGGCGGCGTAGGAGGGCATGACGGACTTGGCGCGGCCCAGGCGCACGGCCATCTCGAAGGGGGTCAGGTAGGTCTCGGCGAACTGCCTGGGGCCCAGGTAGACCGGGCCGAAGTTGCGGGCGGCGTGGGAGGCGGAGTACCCGGCGAAGTGCTTGAGGGTGGCGACGACGCCCGCGTCCTGGAGGCCGGTGACGTAGGCGGTGCCGAGGACGCCGGTGAGGTAGGGGTCCTCGCCGATGGTCTCTTCGGTTCGGCCCCAGCGGGAGTCGGCCACGACGTCGAGGACGGGGGCGAGTCCCTGGTGGATGCCGACCGAGCGCATGGCGGTGGCGATCTGGCGGGCCATGGCGGCGACCAGGTCGGGGTCGAAGGTGGCGCCCCAGGCGAGGGCGGTGGGGAAGACGGTGGCGCCGTAGGCCATGAAGCCGGCGAGGCATTCGTCGTGGGCGAGGGCGGCGATGCCGAAGCGGCTGGTGGAGCGGATGCGGGCCTGGAGTTCGGCGAGTCGGGCGGCGCCGGCGGCGGGGTCGACGCGGGCCGAGCCGAAGGGGCGGGTGAGCTGGCCGAGGCCGTGGGCGAGGGGGTCGGACTCGGCGGCGGCGCCGGTCTGCTCGCTCTGGTGGGGGGCCATGTCGCCGGCGTCGGCCTCGACTCCGCGCCACAGGCTCGACAGCTGCGCGCACTTCTCTTCGAGGGTCATCCGCTTGACCAGCCCGGCGGCCCGTTCGGCCGCCTCCACAGGGGTGTCGGTGTCCATGCTGCTCCGCTCAAACGGCCCGGCGTGCGCCGAGGCTGCCGGTTCCGGGCCGATAGTTTCTGAAACTTTTCTGATCGTTTTCGATACAGGTTCGCACACCATAACATTGATGAAGCCTCAGTTCTAGCGTCAATCTGACGTTGGGATGCGTTTGCCCAGCACCCTGTTTGAGGACTTCCTACCGAAACTTTCGGGCGCGCTCCGGGAGCCGGGGAGGCGCGCTATAGGATGTGCAGGCGAACCGTTGTCACCGGACCAGGAGAAGACCCTTGAGCGAAGCCGAACACGGGCGGATCACCATCCGCGCCATCGCCGACGAGGCCGGCGTCAGCGTGCCGACGGTGTCACGGGTCATCAACGGCCGCTCCGACGTCGCCCCCGAGACCCGCCGCCGCGTCGAGGAGCTGCTGAACGAGCGCGGGTACCAGCGGCGCCGCTCGACCCGGACGCCCAGCCGCGCCCGCCTGGTCGACCTGGTGTTCAACGAGCTCGACAGCCCCTGGGCCGTGGAGATCATCCGCGGCGTCGAGGACGCGGCCCACGCGGCCGGAGTCGGTACCGTCGTCTCCGCCGTCCACCGGCGCCGGGCCTCGACCGAGCAGTGGCTCGACAACCTCCGCACCCGCGCCTCCGACGGCGTCATCCTGGTCGTCTCCCAGCTCGCGTCCCCGATCCTGGAGCAGCTGCGCCACCTGGGCGTCCCGATGGTGGTCCTCGACCCCTCCGGCGGGCCCACGATGGACGCCCCCGCGATCGGCGCGACGAACTGGGCCGGCGGCCTGGCCGCGACCGAGCACCTGATCTCCCTGGGCCACCGCAGGATCGGCTTCATCCACGGCCCCAAGCAGGTCCTGTGCTCGCGCGCCCGCTTCGACGGCTACCGCGCCGCCCTGGAGGCCGCCGACATCGTGTTCGACCCGGCCCTGGTCTACGACGGCGACTTCTACCACCAGTCCGGCTTCGACGCCGCCAACTCCCTGGTGCGCCTGGAGGAGCCGCCGACGGCGATCTTCGCCTCCTCCGACCAGATGGCCTTCGGCGCCTACGAGGCGATCCGCCAGGCCGGGCTCCGCATCCCCGAGCACGTCTCCATCGTCGGCTTCGACGACCTGCCCGAGTCGCGCTGGACCTCCCCGCCCCTGACCACGGTCCGCCAGCCCCTGGCCGAGATGGGCGCCCTCGCCGCCCGCACCGTCCTGGAGATGGCCGCGGGCAACGAGATCGACTCCCCGCGCCTGGAACTGGCGACGGAACTGGTCGTGCGCGAGTCCACGACCGCCGTCAAGTAGACCGAAACGCAGGCGGCCCCCGGCGCGATGCCGGGGGCCGTCGTCGTGTTCGGCGACCTCAGGCGTTGGGGGCGACGTCGGTGCCGGCGCCGCGGCGGCGGGGCTTGACGACCTCGCGGACCTCCTCCGGCACGGCGTCCAGGCCGAGCGGGACCAGGCCGGCGTCGGCGATGAGGGCGAGGTCGTCCTTGGCGGCCTGGCCCTCGCTGGTGAGGTAGTCGCCCAGGAAGATCGAGTTGACGACCTGGAGGGCCGTGGCCTGGAGGGTGCGCAGGTGCACTTCGCGCCCGGCGGCGAGGCGGACCTCGGCGGCGGGGTTGGCGAGGCGGACCATCGCCAGGATGCGCAGGCACCGGCGCGGGTCCAGGTCCCACTTGGCCTCCATGGGCGTGCCCTCGAAGGGCAGCAGGAAGTTGACCGGGATCGAGTCGACGTCCAGGCCGCGCAGGCCCAGGGCGACCGAGACGAGGTCGGCGTCGGACTCCCCCATCCCGGCGATCAGGCCCGAGCACGGGGAGAGGCCGGCGCCGTGGGCGGCGTTGACGGTGTCGACGCGGTCGGCGAAGGTGTGGGTCGAGCAGATCTCGGCGTACGTGTCCTCGGAGGTGTTGAGGTTGTGGTTGTACGCGTCGGCGCCGAGGTCGGCGAGGCGCTCGGCCTGGCCGTCCTTGAGCAGGCCCAGGCACGCGCACACCTCGACGCCGGGGGCGGCGCCCTTGACCGCGGCGATGGTCTTGCCGACCCGCTCGACGTCCATATCGGTCGGACCGCGCCCGCTGGCGACCAGGCACACGCGCGAGGCCCCGCCCGCGACGCCCGCGGCCGCGGCGTCGGCGGCCTGCTCGGGGGTGAGCCAGGTGTACTTGAGGACGTCGGCCTTGGAGCCCAGGCGCTGGGAGCAGTAGTTGCAGTCCTCGGGACACAGGCCGCTCTTGAGGTTGACGAGGTAGTTGAGCTTGACCGTGTTCCCGAAGTGGCGGAAGCGCAGTCGCGCGGCGGCGGCGACCACGTCCATCAGCTCGGCGTCGCCGCTCGCGAGGACGGCCTCCAGGTCGGCCGCCTCGGGGACGGTGCCGGAATCGGCGGCGGCGGAGAGTCGTGCGAGGGCGTCCTGGAGTGCGGTCATGGCAAGATCTTGCCACAGCCGGGGGTTGCGGGACTTTCCGATGGTGCGGGTGGTATCGGGCGGAATGCCCTCCCGACATCACGCTCAGGCCGGAGCGTCGCGATCCGCCTACACTTGCTACAGTGGGTGGTCGGTGCTGCGAAGGACGCGGCGGGCTGGTGGAGATCCCCCCTGCTCGCGTCTCCAATTGTGAACCGCCCGAACCATCCGGAGAGAATCAACCGTGCCGATCGCACCTGGACAGCCGGCGTTGATCGCCGTGGCAGTCGCGACCCTCTGGGCCCAGCCCTCCGCCGCCGGGCCCGAGGACCGGCTCGCACTGGGCGTGCCGTCCGCCATCCGCGAATGGGTCGCCCGGCTCACCAACGACATCCGCGCCAACGGCCTCAAGGGACGCGTGCGCACCCAGTGCCTCCTCGGCACCCGCGTCGACGTCGAGCAGGTCGCCGACGGCTGGGCGAAGGTCACCTGCCCGTCGCAGGAGACCACCGGCTGGGTCCCCCTCGACCAGCTCGTGCACCCCGCCGACTCCAGCACCGGCGGCACCGAGTACCTCGTCAGCGCCACCGCCACGGCGGTGCGCGACGAGCCCGGCGGGGACGTGTCGATCCCCGGGGTGACCCTGGGGACGCGCCTGCGGGTCGTGGGCGAGGCGTACCGGGGCTGGGTGCCCGTGGCCCTGCCGGGGCCGCAGCAGCCCGGCTGGGTGCCCCAGCGCGACCTCACGGCCGAGCCTGCCGCGGACCTGTCGGCGCCCTCGACGGCGATGGTCGCCGCGGGCCTGGACGCGGTCAAGCTCGCCCAGCAGCTGCTGGAGATCCCCTACCTGCACGGCGGCGTCAGCGCCTACGGCATCGACTCCCCCGGGCTGGTGTGGATCGTCTACCGCCAGTTGGGGATCGACGTGCCGCGCTTCAACGAGGCGCTCATCGAGTCGGGCGAGGGCGTGGCCTTCGAGGACCTGCACCCGGGCGACCTGGTGTTCCTCGAACACGGCGGCGACCCGAAGACCCCGGCGATCATGGCCGAGCGCAGCCAGTCCGACCTGCCCGAGGTGATCTTCTCCTCGCCGGTCTACGGCAAGGTCGTGGCCGAGTCGCTCAAGGACTCCGAGCTGGCGCGCATCACCGCGTGCCGGCGCCTGCCCGTCAGGGCCTAGACGCACGAGAACGGCCCGCCTCCGTGACGATGGAGGCGGGCCGTTCCGTGTTTCGCTAGAGCTTCTCGGCGCCCGCGGTGGCCGGGACGTGCTGCTCGGCCTCGGCCTCGGCGAACAGCTCCTTCCAGGTCTTGCCCTCGCGGCGCAGGATGATCGCGTTGGCGACGACGACCAGGGTCAGGACGCCGGCGATGACGCCCAGGGAGAGCGCGGTCGGGATCTCGGGGATCGAGTCGATGTGCTCGCCGCCGTTGATGAACGGCAGCTGGTTCTCGTGCAGGCCGTGCAGGACGAGCTTGACGCCGATCCAGCCCAGGATCGCGGCCAGGCCCAGCGAGAGGCCCTTGAGCGACTTGAGCAGGGCCGCCAGCAGGAAGTACAGCTGGCGCAGGCCCATGAGCGCGAAGATCGTGGCGGTGAAGACCAGGTAGGGCTCCTGGGTCAGGCCGAAGATCGCCGGGATCGAGTCGAGGGCGAACAGGATGTCGGTCGAGCCGATCGCGAGCATCGCCAGCAGCAGCGGCGTGACGTACTTGACGCCGTTGATGCGGGTCGAGAGCTTGCCGCCGTCGTAGTCGGGGGCCACGCGCAGGCGCGACTCGGCGAAGCGCATGAACCCGTTCTGCGGCATGTCCTCGTCGTGGCCGCCCTTGTCGCGCAGCTGGCCCCACGCGGTCCAGATGAGGATCGCGCCGAAGATGAGGAAGACCCAGCTGAAGCGCTCGATGAGGACCGAGCCGACCGCGATGAACCCGCCGCGCAGGATGATCGACAGGACGATGCCCACCAGCAGCACCCGGGACTGGAGCGCGTCGGGGACCTTGAAGGACTGGATGATCAGCAGGAAGACGAAGAGGTTGTCGACCGAGAGCGCCAGTTCGGTGAGGTAGCCGGCGTAGAACTCGCCGCCGAACTGGGGGCCTTCAGTGATGAGGATGAGCGCGCCGAACAGCAGTGCCGCGCCGACGTAGACGCCGGCCCACGTCGCCGATTCCTTCGTGGAGAGTTTGTGGGGGTTGCGGACCGCCATCACCAGGTCGAACACGACGACTGAGGCGAGACCGATCATGGTCAGCGCCCAGGCCCAGGCCGGGAGTTCCAATGTGTTGCCTTCCTTGACATCTGGAGGGTCACATGGTCTCTCCCGATCCTGACGGACCAGCGTCACCGGGGACCGATGGCGGTCCCGTGCATTGACGACGACGCTAACAGCGCTTGGCGCTGCGGGATACTCCCCACATACCTGATTTTGAACAGACGCGACTATTCTGCCTGCCGGAATCCGACTTGTCACCAGTCAGATTTGTGACTTCTCTCTCGACAGTACCGCGGGTGCACGGAGTGTGAGGAATCCTGTGGGAGGCTCCGCGCATGGTTCTGGAAGTCGCTGAAATCAAGATCACCCCCGGCCAGGAGGACGCCTTCAAGGAGGCGTACCGCACCGCCCGCACCTTCGTCGAGGTCTCCCCCGGTCTGCGCTCGATGCGCATGACCCAGGGCGTGGAGAACCCGGGCCGCTTCGTGCTCCTCATCGAGTGGGACTCCGTCGAGGCCCACGAGCAGGGCTTCCGCGAGACCGACCGGTTCCCCAAGTGGCGCGAGGCGATCGGCCCGTTCTTCGCAGCACCGCCGTTCGTCGAGCACGTCGCCGACATCGACTAAAAGTATAGTCAACGATACTCTTTCAAGATACAGTATACTCTTGTAGAGTACCGTTTTCTATACTCTTCAGGAGGCGTGGATGGAGTTCTTCGGCCGCGAGCGCGAGCTCGCCCAGCTCCGGCGCACCTGGGACGCCGTCGAGGACGGCGGCACCGGGCAGTGCCTGATCATCCGCGGCCGCCGCCGCGTCGGCAAGTCGCGGCTCATCGAGGAGTTCCTGCGCCGCACCGACGCGCCCTCGGCGTACTTCACCGCCTCCGGGATCCCCCCGGCGCTGGAGCTCTACGACTTCACGCAGGTCGTCCTCGCCTCCGACCTCCCCGAGGCCGACGTCTTCGAGACCCCGCCGCCCACCTGGCACAGCGCCATGCAGCTGCTGGCGCAGATCCTCCCCGCCGACCGCCCCAGCATCGTCGTCCTCGACGAGCTCCCGTACCTCACCGAGCAGGTGCCCGGCTTCGAAGGCACGCTCCAGACGGTGTGGGACCGGGTCATGTCCCGCAAGCCGGTGCTGCTCCTGCTGGTGGGCTCGGACCTGTCGATCATGAACGCGCTCAACACCTATGAGCGCCCGTTCTACCAGCGCGGCAACCCGTTCCTCATCGAGCCGCTGACCCCGGCCGACGTGCAGGACATGACCGGACTGTCGCCCGCGCAGGCGATCGACGCGCACCTGGTCACCGGCGGGATGCCGCGCCTGTGCCTCCAGTGGCCGAAGGGGGCGAACCTGGACGGGTTCCTCCAGTCGGCACTGGCCGACCCGGTCGGCCCGTTCATCACCCTGGGCGAACTCACGCTCGCCGGAGAGTTCCCGCCCGAAGCCCATGCCCCCCATGTGCTCGCGTCGATCGCGTCGGGCGAGCGGACGTTCACCTCGATCCTCGGCGACGTCGACATCAGCCGCATGACCCTCTCGCGCGCGCTCGCGATCCTGGTGGAGAAGGGCATCGTGGCGGCCGAGACGCCGCTGTCGGCCAAGCCCTCCAAGGAGACCCGCTACCGGATCACCGATTCCTACCTGCGGTTCTGGCTGGGCCTGGTGCGCCCGTTGCTGGGCGTGATCGAGCGCGGCAGGTCCGACCGCGCCCAGCGACGCATCGAGGCGAGCTGGCCTTCGTGGCGCGGCCGGGTGGTCGAGCCCCTGGTCCGCGAGTCACTGGCCCGGCTGGTGCCGGTCGAGGGCGCCGACTGGTGCGACCCGGACGCGGCGGTGGAGGTCGGCGGCTACTGGACGCGGTCGAACGACGTGGAGATCGACCTCGTCGGCGCCGACCGGCGCCCGGTCGCCAAGCGCGTCGGGTACCTGGGGTCGGTCAAATGGCACGAGACCGCCCCGTTGGCGCGCAAGGACTTCACGGCGCTGGCCGCCGCGGCGACCCGGGTGCCCGGGGCCGGCGCGGAGACGCCGCTGATCGGCGTCTCGCGCGCCCGCTCGGAGACCGGCCCGTGGTCGGCGGTGTTCTGCGCCGAGGACCTGGTGAACGCCTGGCGGTAGGCGCTCAGCCGCCGGCCTGCTCGATCTCGCGCAGCTCGCGCTTGAGGTCGGCGATCTCGTCGCGGTAGGCCGCGGCCAGTTCGAAGCGCAGTTCGCGTGCGGCCGTGAGCATCTGCTCGTTGCGTTCGTCGATCTGCTGGAGGATCTCCGAGCGGACCTTGCCCGCGCCCTTGGTGTTCGCGGCTTTGCCGCGGACGGGGCGTTCGGCGGCGACGAGCTTCGCGGTCTCGGCCGCGGAGTCGTAGAGGTCCTCCATGATGTCGCCGATGCGCTTGCGCAGCGGCTGCGGGTCGATGCCGTGCGCGGTGTTGTAGGCGACCTGCTTCTCGCGGCGCCGGTCGGTCTCGTCGAGCGCGGCCTTCATGGAGTCGGTGAGGTTGTCGGCGTACATGAGCACGGTGCCCGAGACGTTGCGGGCGGCTCGGCCGATGGTCTGAATCAGCGAGGTCGCCGAGCGCAGGAACCCCTCCTTGTCGGCGTCGAGGATCGCCACGAGCGAGACCTCGGGCAGGTCGAGGCCCTCGCGGAGGAGGTTGATGCCGACCAGGACGTCGTAGTCGCCGCGGCGCAGCTCCCCGAGCAGTTCGATGCGGCGCAGGGTCTCGACCTCGGAGTGCAGGTAGCGGACGCGGATGCCGTTGTCGAGGAAGTAGTCGGTGAGGTCCTCGGCCATCTTCTTGGTGAGGGTGGTGACCAGGACGCGCTCGTCCTTCTTGGCCCGCTCGCGGATCTCGTGCATGAGGTCGTCGATCTGGCCCTTGGTGGGCCGGACCTCCACGTGCGGGTCGATCAGGCCGGTGGGGCGGATGACCTGCTCGACGAACTTGCCGTTCGTCTCGGCCATCTCCCATTTGCCGGGGGTGGCCGAGAGGTACACGCTCTGGCCGACCCGCTCGCGGAACTCGTCGAACCGCAGGGGCCGGTTGTCCTGGGCGCTGGGGAGGCGGAAGCCGTGGTCGACGAGGTTGCGCTTGCGGGAGGCGTCGCCTTCGGACATGGCGCCGATCTGGGGGACGGTCTGGTGGGACTCGTCGATGATCGTGACGAAGTCGGAGGGGAAGTAGTCCAGGAGCGTGTGCGGCGGCGACCCGGCCGGGCGGCCGTCGATGTGCCGCGAGTAGTTCTCGATGCCGTTGCAGGTGCCGGTCTGCTTCATGTTCTCCAGGTCGAAGACGGTGCGCATGCGCAGCCGCTGGGCCTCCAGGAGCTTGCCCTGGCCTTCGAGTTCGGCCAGGCGCTCTTCGAGTTCGACCTCGATGTCGCCGATGGCGCGCTTCATGCGGGCGTCGCCGGTGGCGTAGTGGGAGCCGGGGAAGATCAGGACCCGGTCGACCTCGCGGATGACGTCGCCGGTGATGGGGTGCAGGTAGTAGAGCCGGTCGATCTCCTCGCCGAACATCTCGATGCGGATCGCGAGCTCTTCGTAGGCGGGGATGATCTCGATGGTGTCGCCGCGGACGCGGAAGGTGCCGCGGGTGAAGGCGATGTCGTTGCGGGCGTACTGGACGTCGACGAGGCGGCGCAGCAGCTTGTCGCGGTCCCACTCCTGGCCGACGGCGACCTCGGTGGCCTGTTCGAGGTACTCGGCGGGGGTGGCCAGGCCGTAGATCGCCGAGACGGTGGCGACGACGACCACGTCGCGCCGCGTCAGCAGCGAGTAGGTGGCGCGGTGGCGCAGGCGCTCGACCTCCTCGTTGATCGAGGCGTCCTTCTCGATGTAGGTGTCGGTCTGGGCGACGTACGCCTCGGGCTGGTAGTAGTCGTAGTAGGAGACGTAGTACTCGACGGCGTTGTTGGGCAGCAGCTCGCGGAACTCCTTGGCCAGCTGCGCGGCGAGGGTCTTGTTGTGGGCCATGACCAGGGCCGGGCGCTGGAGCTTCTCGATCAGCCACGCCGAGGTCGCGGACTTGCCGGTGCCGGTGGCGCCCAGCAGCACGGTGTCCCTCTCGCCCGAGCCCACCCGTTCGGCCAGCTGCGCGATCGCGGTCGGCTGGTCTCCGGAGGGCTGGTACTCGCTGACCACCTCGAAGCGCCCGTCGGCGCGGGGAATATCGAATGCCACGGCCCAACGGTAACCCCGGGGTCCGACACTCTCGGGCTCCGGCGGTGACTTTTCCGGTTCCGACTCGTTGGTCCCTGCGTGAGCTCCACTACCTCGATTCCATTCAAATCGGCCCTGATGTGGGTCGTCGCCATCATCGCCGCGGTCGCCGTGGCCGGCTGGTTCGCCGTCTCGTGCAGCCCCGGCAACTCGCAGGCCGAGCGGCCCGTCAGCGACGAGGAGGCCGCGCTGCTGGCGGGCATGCGCCAGAAGAACCACGAGGCCGCGCCGGTCGCGCTGCGGATGAGCCTGCCGGTCGAGGGTGAGACGCTCACCGTCGACGGCTACCTGGACTGGCAGGTCCCCATGGCCTACGCGCGCGTCCCCGACGGGGCCGGCGGGTACGAACTCGTCCAGGCCGTCCCGGGGCTGATCGCCACCAGCGCCGACGACGAGCCCGCGTTCGCCGAGGTCCGCGTCCCCGAGGACGGCTGGACGACCCGGGCGATGCTCTCGGGCGCCGGTACGCAGCTGGAGACGACCCTGGACATCCTGGTGTCCTCCCTGTTCACGCTGACCGCCGAGGCGGCCGACGACCCGGCGAAGCTCGCCGAGGACGCGGTCTGGCGCGAGGAGGGCATCATCGACGGGGAAGCGGTCGACTCGTTCCGCGCCCCGATCATGGTCGAGACCGATGAGCAGGCCAGCGAGAGCGCGGCCCCCGAGGCGGCCCCGGAGGCCCTGTACTCGCTCGACGGCGACGGGAACCTGCGCCGCTTCCAGGTCAACACCGGCGCCGAGAACCTCTCGGCGGTCGACTTCCTGCGCGAGGTGTCCTTCGACGCCGCCGGCCTGGTCCCCGTCGACCTGCTCGGCGGTCCGCAGATCGCCCCCGAGGCGGTCGACGAGGACCTGGCCGGGACGATCGCGGACCTGCGCGCGAAGAACTGGTCCGAGTCCGCCGAGGTCGCCCTCAGCGTCCCGGTCGGCGACGACCAGGTCGCGACCGGTACCGGGTCGGTCGACTGGCGGACCATGACCGCGTACCTGCACCTGAGCGACGCGAACGGGCAGCGGCTGCTGCTGGCGCGCCCCGGCGGGTTCGCGACCCTCGCGGTCGAGGACGGCGAGCTGCCCGAGACGCCGCCGACCGAGGGCTGGGAGATCCACGAGCTCACCGACGAGGACGTCTCGTCGAGTTTCGGAGCGGTCGAATCGCTGGTGTACCGGCTGCTCGAGATGGCCGCCGAGGAGAGCGACGACGAGGACGCGATCGCCGAGCAGGCCTGGCTGCTGCGCACCGACGGGACCGAGGACGAGCCGGTGTCGATCGTCGAGTTCCCCGTCAACGGCGACGCCGCGGCCGAACCGGGCCGCTCGGCGTACCGCTACCACGTCGCCGACGAGCGCCTGACCGAAGTGGAGATGATGACCTACTACGGGGTCGCCAGCGCCGACGTCGACTACGAGGACTACCCGATGGTGCCGGTCCCGGCCGCCGTCGAGGAGCGGATCGGCTGAGCCGCAAGGACAACGCCGCGGGCCCGGTCGATCGACCGGGCCCGTCGTGCGTCAGGCGTCAGACGGCGCGCTGCGCCTCCAGGCGGCTGAGGGTCGCGAACAGGTGCGTGCGGGCCTCCTCGGGCAGCTCGCGGTTCTCCACCCAGTCGAGGAGGATCTTGTAGGCGGCGCGGACGCGCAGCAGGACCAGTTCGGCCGCGGCGGTGATGCGCCGGATCCACGGGGCCTCGGCGGAGCCGACGATCTGCCACAGCACCTCGACCGCGGCGGTCCGGTTGACCGGCGCCCAGGCCCGGACGGCTTCGAGGCGCACCCCGAAGCTGACCTCGGCGTCGGTGGCGAGGGCCTTGATGGACTCCTCGGAGTCGCGCGGGGCCAGCGGCTTGAGCGCGACGGCCGCGCGCAGGCGGCATTCGGCGTCGACGGCGGAGCGGGCGATGACCAGGACGGCGAGGCGCTGCTGGGTCTCGTCGGCGATCAGCCGTGCGGCCGTGAGGCGCGCGAAGGGGTCGTTGCCGCCGTCGAGGGCGAACAGGAACAGGGCCTCGACCGCGGCCGCGGGTTCGCAGCGGCGGTACTCCTCGGCCATGGCGAGCCGGTGGCCCTGGTCGCGGTAGCGGTCCTGGATGGTGTTGCGCAGCGTCCACCGCGAGACCTCGTCGGCGCCGGGGCCGTGGGCCAGGTCGTGGACGGCGCGGTCGCGGTCCTCGCTGTTCTGCTTGGCGTCGAGGATCGCGGCGCGCGCGTCGCGCTGGACGTCGCGCGGGTCCTTGATCTTCGTGTCGATGTGCCGGCATTCGGACCGGGCGTTCTTGCGGCCGAGGCCGATGCGGCCGAGCACGCCGGCCGCGGGGCGGCGCTTGGCGTGGCGCGAGCCCGGCCGGGGGCCGGGGGTCGATGGATTGAGTGGTGAATCCATTGTGGTGGGAATGCTTTCTCTACTCGATCAAGCTGATTGACATCGGCGTGCGAACTGCCGCAGCTCGCCGCCGAGATGGGATGGGTGTCGTCGAACGACTCGTCGAACGCGACTGTTCAGCGTATCAGAATCGGGCACCGGGCATCATACCTGCAATTCCGTCAACTTACTGATACGTCGAGTGACATACGGGGCGACCGGAGACGACTCCGGGCCCGCGGCGTCGCCGCGGGCCCGGTATGTCTCTATTGGACGGTTGTCAGCAGAGCGGCGCGTGCCACCCGTGCTCGGCGGCCCAGGCGTTCGCGCGCGGCCAGCCCTCCGCGTCGAACCAGGGCTCCTTGGCCTCGGCGTAGTCGGTGACCGAGTCGGCGCTGGCGGCGAGCACGCCCTTGGCCTGGGCGTAGTCGGCCCGCGCCTGGGCGTCGGCGCGCAGCCAGTCGCGGAACAGCAGCGCGAACCGCTGGCCGGGCGTGTCGATCGAGCGGAAGTGGATGTGCGCGACGTTGCCGGGATCGGCGTAGCCGTACAGGCGCTTCTCCCACTGGGCGAGGTCCGGGTGCTCCGGTTTGGGCGAGTCGAAGCCCACCCCGCCGTAGAACCCGGCGTCGCCGAGCGCTTCGGCGAAGGCGTCCACGACGTGCAGGGACACGACGGTCACCTGGATGTCGACGACGTCCTTGGCGGGCAGGTTCGCCACGGCCGTGGAGCCGACGTGGTCGATGCGGACCGCGCTGGGGCCCATGACGCGGCGCAGGCGCGCGGCCAGGTGCTCGAAGCGGCGGAACCAGGCCGGGTCGGACTCGACGAACTGGAGCTTCTCGGGCCGGCGCTCGGCGTGCCCGTGCTGGAGGTTCTCGGCGAACGGCTTGATCCGCTCGTCCCACAGCAGCGCGACGCGCCGCTCCAGCTCGTGGACGTCGTCGCCGTTGGACAGGACCACGTCGCACACTTCGCGGCGGTCGGCGTCGGAGGCCTGGGCGTCGATCCTTCGGAGGGCGTCGGCGCGGTCGAGACCGCGCGCGGCGAGCCGTTCGAGCCGGAGCTCTCGCGGCGCTTCCACGTCGATGTTGAGGTGGAAGCCGGGCGCCTGGCCGGTTTCGGCCAGGAGCGGGATGTCTTGGACGACGATGGCGTCCTCGGGCAGGGAATCGGTGATCTCGCGGGCCCGGGCGCGGACGCGCGGGTGGACGATCGCTTCGAGCTCGGCCCTGGCGGGCGGCGAGTTGAAGACGATCGAGGCGAGTTTCGCGCGGTCGAGCGCGCCCTCCGGGGTCAAGACCTCGGGGCCGAAGCGTGAGACGACTGCGGCCAGGCCCTCCGTATCGGGGGCCACGACTTCGCGGGAGAGGGCGTCGGCGTCGATGACGCTCGCCCCGAGCTGCGACAGCTTCTGCGCGACCGTGCTCTTACCGGCTCCGATGCCACCGGTCAATGCGACTTTAAGCACAACTAAAACACTACCCGCCCCAGGCGAACAGCCTGGGACGGGCAGTGGTCGTTCAGTTGAAAGAGTGACGCCAGAAGGTGCTAGTTGCCGGCGAGCTTCTCGCGGAGAGCCGCGAGCGCCTCGTCGGTGGCCAGCGTGCCCTGGGGCTCCGCCGGGGCCGACTTCTTCTCGGAAGTGGCCTTCTTGGCACCCTTCTCACCCTTGGGGGCGGCTTCGCCCTCGGCGGGCTTGGCCGGAGCCTCGGTGATGACGCGCTCGGCGATCTGCTTGCCGTGCTCGTCCCAGCGGGCGCGGGCCTCGGCGTACTGCCGCTCCCACTCCTCGCGGGCCTCGTCGAAGCCCTCCATCCACTCGCCGGTCTCGGAGTCGAAACCGTCGGGGTAGATGTAGTTGCCCTGGTCGTCGTACTGCGCGGCCATGCCGTACAGCGTCGGGTCGAACTGCTCCTCGTTCTCGACGTAGGCCTCGTTGGCCTGCTTGAGCGACAGGGAGATCCGGCGGCGGTCCAGGTCGATGTCGATGACCTTGACCATGGCGTCGGAGCCGACCTTGACGACCTGCTCGGGCACCTCCACGTGGCGCTCGGCCAGCTCGGAGATGTGCACGAGGCCCTCGATGCCGTCCTCGACGCGCACGAACGCACCGAAGGGAACCAGCTTGGTGACCTTGCCGGGCACGATCTGACCGATCGCGTGGGTGCGCGCGAACTGGCGCCACGGGTCTTCCTGGGTCGCCTTCAGCGACAGGGAGACGCGCTCGCGGTCCAGGTCCACTTCCAGGACCTCGACCTCGACCGGCTGACCGACCTCGACGACCTCGGACGGGTGGTCGATGTGCTTCCAGGACAGCTCGGACACGTGGACCAGGCCGTCGACCCCGCCGAGGTCGACGAAGGCGCCGAAGTTCACGATCGAGGAGACCGTGCCCTTGCGGACCTGGCCCTTCGCGAGCTGGTGCAGGAACTCGGTGCGGACCTCGGACTGGGTCTGCTCAAGCCAGGCGCGGCGCGACAGGACCACGTTGTTGCGGTTCTTGTCGAGCTCGATGATCTTGGCTTCGAGCTCGCGGCCCACGTACGGCTGGAGGTCGCGCACGCGGCGCATCTCCACCAGCGACGCGGGCAGGAAGCCCCGGAGGCCGATGTCGAGGATGAGACCGCCCTTGACCACTTCGATGACCGAGCCGCGGACGACGCCGTCCTCGTCCTTGATCTTCTCGATGGTCCCCCAGGCGCGCTCGTACTGGGCGCGCTTCTTGGAGAGGATCAGACGGCCTTCCTTGTCCTCCTTCTGGAGGACGAGGGCCTCAACGTGATCGCCCACAGACACTACGTCTTCAGGGTCGACGTCGTGCTTGATCGACAGCTCGCGCGAGGGGATGACGCCCTCGGTCTTGTAGCCGATGTCGAGCAGGACTTCATCCCGGTCGACCTTGACGACGGTACCTTCGACGATATCGCCGTCATTGAAGTATTTGATGGTCGCGTCGATCGCGGCGAGGAGCTCCTCGTCGGACAGATTCTCGTCGACCGTGCTGTTCTCAGCGTTGCTCGAGGTGGCCTCGATGCTGCTCGTCATGTGGGCTGGTGCTCCGGATACGTATCAATCGTGGGCTCGCGCACGCACCCTGGCCGGACGCGCGCACTCGCGGTTCAGTCCCGGGCCGCCCTTGCCGCCGGCGGCGTCCTGCTCCATTCTGAGGACGCGGACAAGCCCAGGCCAGTCCAGGTTACCGTGCGCGATAATCCCGCGCCAGTCCGGGCCTGGGGCTGGTGTCGACAACCACCCCTAATGGGCGGCCGATTCCCATGAGGCGCCGAACCCGGCCGACACCGTCAGCGGCACCGCGAGCGTGGCGGCGTCGGACATCTGCTCCCTGACGAGCGCTTCGAGGCGCTTCGCCTCACCCGGCGCGACCTCGCAGACGAGCTCGTCGTGGACCTGGAGGAGCACCCGCGAGTCGAGCTTGGCCTCGCGCAGGGCGCGGTCGACGCCGAGCATCGCGGTCTTCATGATGTCGGCCGCGCTGCCCTGGATCGGGGCGTTGAGGGCCGCGCGCTCGGCGATCTCCCGCAGCTGCCGGTTGTCCGAGGTCAGGTCCGGGAAGTAGCGCCTGCGGCCCATGATCGTCTCGGTGTACCCGGTCTTGCGGGCCTCCTCGACGACGCGGTGCAGGTAGTCGCGGACCTTCCCGAAGCGCGCGAAGTAGTCGTCCGAGAGCTGCTGGGCCTCCTCGTTGGAGATCCCCAGCTGCTGGGAGAGCCCGTACGTGGACAGGCCGTACGCCAGGCCGTAGGACATGGCCTTGATCTTGCGGCGGTGCTCGGCCGTGACCTCGCCGAGGGCGACGCCGAAGACCTTCGCGGCGACCGCCGAGTGGATGTCCTCCCCGGCGATGAACGCCTCGATCAGGCCCTCGTCGCCCGTCAGGCTCGCCATGATGCGCATCTCGATCTGGCTGTAGTCGATGGTCATGAGCGACTCGAACCCGTCGGAGACGACGAACCCGGCCCGGATGGCGCGCCCGGCCTCGGAGCGCACGGGGATGTTCTGGAGGTTCGGGTCGGCCGAGGACAGGCGCCCGGTGGCGGCCACGGTCTGGTGGAACGTGGTGTGGATGCGCCCGTCGGTCTGGATGGTCGCGCGCAGCGTCGCGACGATCTGCTTGAGCTTCTCGACGTCGCGGTAGCGCAGCAGCTGCTCCAGCAGCGGGTGCCCGGTCTTGGCCAGGAGCTGCTGGAGCGCTTCGGCGTTGGTGGTGTAGCCGGTCTTGGTGCGCTTGGTCTTGGGCATCTTCAGCTCGTCGAAGAGGATCTCCTGGAGCTGCTTGGGCGAGCCGACGTTGAACTGGCGGCCCACGATCTCGTGGGCGCGGTCGGTGGCGTCCTTGGACTGGGCGGCGAACCCGGACTCGATGTCGGCGAAGTGGCCCTCGTCGGCGGCGATCCCGACGATCTCCATGCGCGCGAGCACCCCGATGACCGGGAACTCCAGCTCGTCGGCCAGCGTCGCCTGGTGACGCTGCTCCAGCCGCTCGGCCTGCACGGCGGCGAGTTCGCCGACGACCGCGGCGGCGGCGCAGTCGGCCTCCACGCGCGCGGTGGCGTCGTCCCCGGCGGCCAGGGAGGCGTCGCTGAACAGCGCGCCATCGTCGGCCGGCGAGGCCGCTGTGGCGAGTTCGCGGCCCAGGTACTGCATCGCGAGGTCGCCGAGCGCGTACGAGCGCTGCTCGGGCTTGAGGAGGTACGCGGCGATCATGGTGTCGGCCTTGAGCCCGGCCGGCTCGGGCCAGCCCGCGGCGTCGGCGCCCCACCAGAACGCCTTCGCGTCGTGCACGAGTTTCGCCTTGGAGGCGTTCGACAGCCATGCGGCCCAGGACTGCTCGTCCTCGGCGTCCAGCTGCGAGGGCTCGAACCACAGCGCCTGGCCGCCCTCGGCCAGGGCGATCGTGTCGAACGAGCCGGCGCCGGAGGCGAACTGGCCGGTGAAAGCGATCGCGACGTCCCCCGTGCGGGCGTCGAGCCAGGCGGCGAGGCCGCCGGGTTCGAGCGCGGCGGACTCGATCTGGGCGGTCTCGGCGGCGGGCGCGGGCGCGGCGCCGAGGGCCTTGTCGGGGAGGTTGGCGTTGAGGCGCTCGCCGAGGGCGCGGAACTGGAGGGCGTCGAAGAGGCTGTTGGTCTCGGCGACGTCCCAGCCCTCCCATTCGAGGTCGGCGATCGTCTTGTCGAGTTCGACGTCGGTGACCAGGGCGTTGAGGCGGTGGTTGCGCAGGACGTCGTCGAGGTGGTCGCGCAGGCTCTGCCCGGCCTTGCCGGTGATCTCGTCGGCCTTGGCGACCAGGCCGTCGAGGGACCCGTACTTGACGATCCACTTGGCGGCGGTCTTGGGGCCGACGCCGGGGATGCCGGGGAGGTTGTCGGCCTTCTCCCCCACCAGGGCCGCGAGGTCCCGGTAGTGGCCGGGGGTGACGCCGTACTTCTCCTCGACGGCGGCGGGCGTGTAGCGGGCGAGCTCGGTGACGCCCTTGACCGGGTAGAGGAGGGTGACCGAGTCGTTGACCAGCTGGATCGCGTCCCGGTCGCCCGAGGAGATGAGGGTCGAGAGCCCGGCGGCCTCGCTCTGGGTGGCGAGGGTGGCGATGATGTCGTCGGCCTCGAAGGTGGGCTTGGTCAGCCACTTGATGCCGAAGGCGTCCAGGAGCTGCTGGATGATCGGGATCTGGCTCTTGAACTCCTCGGGGGTCTCCCCGCGCCCGTCCTTGTAGGCGGGGTACTCGTCGGTGCGGAACGAGTGGCGGGAGAGGTCGAAGGCGACCGCGATGTGGGTGGGCTCCTCGGCCTTGAGCAGGTTGATGAGCATCGAGGCGAAGCCGTACACGGCGTTCGTGACTTGGCCGTCGTCGGTGGCGAACTTCTCCGCCGGCAGGGCGAAGAACGCGCGGTAGGCCATCGAGTGGCCGTCGATCAGCAGCAGGCGGGATTGGGAAGCGGTCACGTCCCTGAGCCTATCGAGTGGGTCCGACAGGATCGGGGCAAGTCCGCGACGGCGCGGCTCGCCTTTGCGAAAAGGCCCGCGACCGGTCGGTCGCGGGCCTTCGATGCTCGGGGTCGCCTACTCGGCTTCCTGGGCTTCCTTCTGCTCGGCCTCGGCGATGACGCGCTCGGCGACGGCCCTCATGGAGAGCCGGTGGTCCATCGCGGCGCGCTGGATCCAGCGGAACGCGTCGGGCTCGGCCATGCCGTACTGGGTCATCAGCAGGCCCTTGGCGCGGTCGACGAGCTTGCGGACCTCCAGGCGCTCGGTGAGGTTCGCGACCTCCTTCTCCAGGGCGGTCATCTCGGCGAAGCGCGTGAGGGACAGCTCGATGGCCGGGACCAGGTCGGACTTCTGGAAGGGCTTCACCAGGTAGGCCATGGCACCGGCGGAGGTGGCGCGGCTGATCAGGTCGCGCTGGGAGAAGGCGGTGAGGATCACGACCGGCGCGATGCGCGCGGAGACGATCTTCTCGGCGGCCTGGAGTCCGTCCATGATCGGCATCTGGATGTCGCAGATCACCAGGTCGGGCTGGTGCTCCTCGGCGAGGCGCACGGCGGCTTCACCGTCGGCGGCCTCGGCTACGACCTCATAGCCTTCCTCGGTGAGCATCTCGGCCAGGTCGAGGCGGATGAGCCCCTCGTCTTCGGCGATGAGCACGCGCTTGCGCGGCTCCTCGGCGGCCTTGCTCGTCATGCGGGTCCGTACCTTTCATGCGCGTCTGGACGGTGCGGCGTGCGGAATCGTGGCACGTCCGGACGCTAGCTTAGCCGCCGCGTGTTACGTCCGCACGTTCCTATGCCGAGCGTTTCGGACGCCAGGGCCGAAACGTGAGCCGCGCTACCCCTCGCCCGGCTGCGCGGGCACCGGATGATCCGCGTCGGCGTGACGATCAGGTCGACCCGGAAGTCGTGCGCCTCCTCGGGAATCGCCTCGTCCACGACCTGGAGATCGTGGACGGTGGTGGCGATGACCGTGCGCTCGTCGATGAGCCCGGCCTCGGTGAGCATGCCGTACTCGATGTCGGCGTACGGACTCCCTTTGCCGACCCGGGCGCCCTCGCGGTTGACGGCGACGGCCCCGGAGACGACCAGGTCGAGCCGCTGCATGGCCTCGACCCCGACCAGCAGGCTGTGCGCCTCGGCCGCGTCCCGGGTCGCGGCCTCGTCGGGCGTGTAGCTGGGCAGCAGCGAATTCAAAAGATAGAACGGCTGCTCCAGCGCGAGTTTCGGCACCGCCATATAGGTCGCCTTCGACGCGTCCAACGCGAGCGCCCGCACCTGGTGCTGGGCCCGGTCGGGATTCACCTTGGCGGCCTTGGCAGTCCGCCACTGATCGGTCGAAGCGAGCAGCCGCGCCGCCTCCTCGGCCCCCTCGAAGATCGGAACCCGCCCCCGCGGGTCCCCGTCGACGGCTCCTTGACGCTCCAACAACGCCCACACGCGGTGTCGAATCTCATCCTTCGCTTGCGCCGACGACATTCCGGTCTCCTCAACGCCCAGGGTTTACCGCTCCAGGCTCCCACACGAGCCGCCCCCGGGTCACCCGCCGCCCCTGCCATTTTCGATCCGACAGTCGCATGTGGCGCATGGACATGCGATGACGGGAAGGCGCTAGGCGAGACGAAGAATGGTCTCCTCGATCTCGGCACCTCGCGCGGTCGCGTAGGAGACGTCGGTGCCGACCGCCTGAAAGCCCGCCTTCTTGAGCACTGCAAGCGATGCGGTGTTGTCACTGGCCGCCCGGGCGTGGATCGGCCGGACCTCGACGATCTCCAGGAGCTGCTTGAGCGCCCGCGTCGCCACGTCCTTTCCCCAGACGGAGCGGTCGATCCAGTAGGTGACCTCGGTGTCGCCTTCGATGACGAAGCTGGAGACGCTGCCGACGAGCCGGCCGTCGTACGTGACCGCACGCATGGTGACGTCCGCAGCGGCCCGGATCTTCGCCATGTGCGCGTCGAACGCCTCCCGATCGTCGGGGTCCTTCGCGGTGAACGCCGCCATCCGCACCGACTCCGGATCGCGCATCAACTCGAACAGCACGTCGAGATCAGCGTCCTCGACCGGCCGCAGTCCCACATCCGCCACAGCGGCCCCTCCCTTGATCATCTCCGTCGGACCGGAACCGTAACAGCGGCCTCCGACAGTCCCGGCCGACTCCGCTCGCGGCCGGAGCAGGTGCGGAAATCGGGTTGTCGACAAGCTCAGTCGGGTGTGAGGCTCTCGGGATGGAGATGCACCCAGGGCAGCTCGCGGTCTCGGCGGCCGCGGTCCAGGAACTCGTCGACGCGCAGTTTCCGCAGTGGCGGGGCCTGCGCGTGGCGATGGTGGACTCGCAGGGGACGGTGAACACCATCGCCCGGATCGGCGAGCACCTGACGGCGCGGTTCCCGCTGCAACCGGGCGATCCGCAGGAGGTACGGCGCTGGCTGGAGGCCGAGGCCGCCGCGACCGCTGAACTGGTGGGGCGGACGCGGTTCGCAACTCCCGAACCGGTCGCGATCGGGGAACCGGGGGCGGGGTATCCGCTGCCGTGGTCGGTGCAGACCTGGGTCCCCGGAGTGGATGCGACCGTTGCGGATCCGGGCGAATCGGTGGGGTTCGCGCAGGACTTGGCGGCGTTCATCCTCGAAGTGCGGGCGATCCCGACCCAGGGCCGAACCTTCAGCGGCGGCGGCCGCGGCGGGACGCTGCGCGACCATGCGGAGTGGATGGCGACGTCCCTTGAGGCCAGTCACGGACTCCTCGACGTACCGCTCATGCGAGGCCTGTGGTCGGAAATGGTCGACCTGCCCCGCGGCGACGCACCTGACGTCATGAACCACTGCGACCTGATTCCCGGCAACGTCCTCGTCCGCGAAGGCCGTCTCACCGGGATCCTGGACGCAGGCGGTCTCCAGCCGGCCGATCCGGCGCTCGACCTTGTCAGCGCCTGGCATCTCCTGGAGGAGACGCCACGACAGGTCCTCCGAGAAGCCCTCGAATGCGACGCCCTGGAATGGACCCGAGGCCGCGCCTGGGCGTTCCAACAAGCGCTAGGCGCCGCCTGGTACTACCAAGACTCCAACCCGGGCATGAGCCGCTGGGCCCAGCGAACCCTCAACCGCATCGCCACCGACGCAACCTCGACCGCCTCCTGAAGAGCGGGGCGCTGGTCGGCGCGGGCCGCTCAAAGCCGGCCGACGGCGTGGTGCATCCCATGCAGCACAATGGAGGGCCTGGTTCGGGTGGTCAGGAGGCGGCGCGGCCCACCGGCATGGTCTCGGGTGCAGTGCGGTGCCGTGCTCGGTAGGCGGTCACGATGTCGTCGGCGACGTCGTCTCCGGCTTTGAGGCGGACCAGGTAGGGAACGAGCCAGTGCAGGTCCGCGGCATCGAACTCCTCGGCGAAGACCGGGTTGAGTCCGGTCCCGGCGTCGTCGAGCACGCGGGCGAGCGGGACCTGCCCGCCGGCGTTGACCACGTGCGGGCCGATCGAAAAGGAGACGAGCGAGTCCGCGCCGGCCGGATAGACGGCGATTTCGACCGGGTGCGGGTAGGGGCCGGGCGGGGTGCGCGCGACCACGAGGAAGCGCAGAGGAGCGGGTTGCTTCTTGGGCATCGGGCCATTCGATCATGCACACCGACTCGGCCGATGCCGCGGCATCGCTCCAGGAGGCGCCCCAGTGGCGGGGTGTTCAGCCGGCGATGGCGGCCTGGGCGTTGGCGAGGTAGCCCTCGATCTCCTGCTCCCAGGCGTAGACCTCGGTCTCGCGGTCGATGAGCCGTTCGGTGTACATGCGGGCCCACCGTGATTCGGCGTCGCGGAGGCCCGCCTCGTCGGCGCAGCCGGCGAAGTCCCGGGCCATGGTGAACTCGAAGGCCACCGGGTCCTCGGTGTCTTCGGCGGCTTCGGAAAGCGGCGGGAGGTCGTCTTCCATGCCCTCGTAGGAGGCGCCGCTGCCGTAGAGCTGTCCGACGTACCACGGGATCGGCAGGTAGCCGATGCTGTCGAACTCCCACCGGCCGTACCCGCGCGTCTCGACGCAGTCGAAGAAGTCCTGCTCCTGGTCGGCGAGCTGCGCGGACAGTTCCTCGTACAGCTCCCCGTCGCCGACCCACGTCAGCGGACTCTCCAGGTCGGGACGGGTCCAGAAGGAACCGTGCTCGTACTCAAGGTGGACCGGGTCGCCGTAGACGGTCTCGATGGTCGCCAGTTCGCAGCCGCCGAACGGCGGCTCCTCCACCGGCTCGTCGTGGTTCCCGGCGTTCATGGACGCCTGGTAGGCCGCGCGTTCAGGCCCGAGGAAGGCGTCGAGCCACTCCTGCTGGTAGTCCTCGCCCAAGGCCTTCCACTCCTCGTACTCCTCGTACTCGGTCGGATCGCTCCATCCCAGGTCGGCGCCGGCGAAGTCGAGGTAGGCCAGGTCCTCGCGCATGGCCCGGGCCGCGTCGGTGTCGGTCGCATTCACCCAGTACCCGAATGCGAACTGCTCGGCCTGCTCGGCGGTGGGGATGCGCGCATACGGCGAGGCGAAGCCCTCGAAACGGTTGGGAACTCGCATGCCGTGCATGAGGTTGCGGTCGTGGACGGTGAAACCGAGGTCCTGCATGCACATGGCCGCGACGCGGGACTCGGCTTGGGTGAGCTCCCAGGCGAGTTCGGATCCGCGCTCCAGGCTCTGCTCGATCCGGGCGACGTCGGCATCGGTCACCGTCGTGGGTTCGGGGCCGCACGCGGCCAGGACCAGTGGGGCGGCGAGGAGGGGAATCGCGAGGCGGCGCAAGCGGTCACCGTTCTCTCTGAGGGGCGGGAGCGATCGACTCCCACCGTACTGAACGGGCGCTCTGGTCCGATGCCGACCGGCGCTGGCGATGTCCGAGGCGCGCATCGACCCCGACAGCCGCTTCGAGGCGGTCACGACGCTTTACGCACGCATGCGCTGATCGGTTCGGGGCCAGCGCCACGGCCGGCCCAACTGGCGGGCTTCCTATGATCGGGCTATGCGATCGATGACGGTGGAGGCCGACGACCAGACCCGCTTGCACGTCGCGGTGACCGGGAGCGGGCCCGGTGTGGTCGTCTTGTCGGGCGGTCCCGGTTGCGTCCACTACCTCGAAGACGAGGCGATCGCGCCCGGCGGCATGCAGGCGTGGTATCCCGAGCCGCGCGGCGTGGGCCGCTCTGGAGGCGGCCCTCACGGGATGGACCAGGCCGTCGCCGATCTTGAGGCGGTCAGACGTGCTGCGGGGCTTGACAGTTGGGTGGTGCTCGGGCATTCGTGGGGCGCCGATCTGGCGGTGCGCTATGCCCTGGACCATCCATCACGCACCCGCGGGGTCGTCGCGGTGGCCGGTCACGGCTTTCACAAGGACCGCAGCTGGTCCCAGGTCTACGAATCGCTGAAGGACACCGAGCCCGCGATCGAGATCCAGTGGGATCCGGCGGTTCACAAGGCCCTGATGGCGTCGTTCCTGGAGTGGATCCATGAACCGGACCTGTTCCGGCGTCTGGCGGACTGCACGGTCCCGATGACCGTCATCGCTGCCGCAAAAGACATCCGCCCCTCGTGGCCGCTGCGCCAACTCGCGGCCCTGGTGCCGCGAGCGATGTTCCGGGAGATCCCCGACGTGCCGCACGACTTCTGGTCGACGCACCCGCAGGTCTGGATCGACACCGTGACCGAGGCCTGTCGCAGCCACGGATGAATCGGTTCTTGTACGTCTCGTGTACCGGGCTTATACGGGCGGGTTCCTAGGCTGATGACCGACGTCGGGCACGGTGCCGTCCTGGCTCCCGACGCGGACCTGAAGGAGAACCCTCACATGCGACTTCGCCGCGCGCTCATCGGTGTCCTGGTGACCTTGATGGCCACCATCGGGGTCACCGCGATCGCCTCGCCGGCCTCGGCCGCTCCGAGCCTGTGCAATGCGCTGGGCTACCCCAGTGGCCGCGAGGTCCACATCGACAATGCGAACAACGGGGGTGGCGCGTTCGTGTCCGCCACGCTGTGCTGGAAGGCCCGCGGCAACGGGTACTACGACACGTTCGTCGACTGGACCGTCACCGACACCGAGGCCAACGGGGCCGGGGCGACCATCCGGATGGAGTGGACCGGGACCGACGGCGACACCCACTACGACGTCCCGCCGTCGAGCCAGCGCGCCTGGAGCGCATGGGACACCGCCGACGGCGACTGGACCAAGGGGAACATCAAGAACCTCTACGTCAGGGCCTGCCTGACGAACACCAATAGCGAAGGCCACCACTGCGGTTCGAAGTACTGATCCCGATCTCCCCGCCCCGGGGCTCGCTCGGTCGCCGAGCGGAGCGCCTCGGCCCCTGCCGGATTCCGGCAGGGGCCGAGGCGTGCAGCGGGCGTTGTTCGTGAACCCTCCCGAGGGCGGTGGGGCTCTATGATCCGTAGCGACCCCCTTGTGCCCCCTTGGAAAGGCCCCTCGTGCAGCAGACCTTCGATGCGTTCGTCCTCTGGACGATCGAGCACCTTGCGATGACCGGTGATCCGATGGGATTCGGGACGTGGGTGCTCGTCCTGCTCTCGGCCGCGGTGTTCGTGACGTGCGCGTATTTCGCCGTCCTCGCGAGCGCCAAGCGGATGTTCAAGGGCAGCGGGCCGCGGGACTGGGTCAACATGGCCGTCAGTGCGGTGGTGGCGATCCTGTTCGCGCTGCCGGTGCTGCTGTCGCTCCAGGTGGGCGTGCGGCCGGCGTTGGCGGCCGCGAGTGTGAAGATCGTGCACATGGCGGTGCTCGTCCCGGCGGCGGTGGTCGCGCTGGGCGCCTCGCTGGTCGTCCTGGCCGTGGTTCCGAGCTGGCGGGCCGATAAGGCGAAGACGCGGGCGGGACTGGAGCTGGCCGGGCTCTACACCGGCGCGATGCTCGCGGGGCTGCTGTTCTTCCAGCTCTACTCGTATTACGGCCTGCACGTCGAGGTGTTCGTGCTCGTCGACTGGCTGCTGTGGCTCGTCCTTCTCGCCGTTTATCTCGTGGGCGTGCTGTCGTTGATCGCGATGGCGTACTTCGGTGTGCGCGCCATGCTCAACGGGTTCTGGCTCGACGACCTGCACCCGCGCCTGGCGGGGGTCTACAAGACCGCGTTCGGGCTGCTGTTCCTGGCTTCGGTGTGGTTGCTGCACCGGGCGTTCGACGCGGTGAAGGCCGAGTACGGCGGCGAGGTGGACGCGGTCTCCTGGGAGGACGTGGCGGCGGTGCTTCCGGCGACTTCCGAGGTCTTCGCGGCCGGCGTGCTCATCGTGTACGGGCTGGTGTCCGCGTTCGTCGAGATTCCCGGCGCCGAGAACCTGCGCACCGGCGAGTAGGCGCGGTGGCGGTCGGGGCTCAGTCCTCGGCCTGCGCCAGGAACGCGGCCAGTTCCGTCCGGAGGTCGCGTGACCGGGTGGCGCTTCGAGTGCCCATGAGGTCGACCGCCTCCCAGGCGAGCCGCCAGTCCTCCTCGGTCGCGTGGTCGGTCAGGGCCTTGAGGTCGGCGTGCTCGCGGATGCCCTGGTAGGCCTGTTCGGCGGCGAAGGCGTCCATCTCCTCGAAGTGGTCGGGGAGGGGCTGCCTGCCGGTCTCGCCGAACGACAGGAGGGTCATGGCGATGAGGTGCCCGGTGCGGGCGACGCTGAACGTCTGCCCGGGGAGGATCTCCAGTTCCTCTGCGGCGGCGGTGATCTCGGATTCGATGCCGGAGGCGGCGAACACGAGGTCGACGTCGAGGTCGCGGTCGCCGGTGTCGTCGACGAGGCGGGCTCCGGCGACGAGGCCGTTGGGGTGGTGCTCGATTTCGAGGTTCGCGGGGTCGGCGGGGACGCCGCGCTCGTGGTCCCAGTTCTTGACCGACATCTGGTCGGTGACGCTGAGCAGGCGCAGGCCCATCTCTTCGAGTCCGTCGAGGATGCCGTGCGCGATCTCCTCCTTCTTGACCGAGAGGATCACGCTCGCGTGGGTCATGTACACGGGCTCGATGCGCGCCGAGACCGCCAGGCTCCCGGCCAGCGCCCACGGCGCTTCGAGCGCGTCGAAGGCGGTGGCGAGGCGGGCGTAGGAGCGTTCGAGGTCGTTCGCCATGGCCTCTTTCGCCGCTTCGGGGCCCGCGGCGTCGGCGTCGTGGACGCCGGCCTCGCTCGTCCAGTCCGCGACGGCGCGCTGCAACTCCCCCTCGCCGAGGTCCGGGCGTTCGCGCAGCACCTTCATGCGGTACATGCGCAGACGGGTCTCGTCCATCTCCCGGGCCAACCGCAGCCGGTCCTCCGGCGTGAGTGATGCCATGCTCCAAGGATAATTCGCGCCGGACCGAATCCGAACCCCCAGGACCTCGCGGTCGCTTCCATGTCCGAACTCAGGCCGGAACCCGACGGCACACCGCCAGACGTGACCGGGGCACGGCGGCGATCAGCGATCACTACTCGAGAGCTACGAGTGCCGCCGCTGTGTGCATCGCAGTGCTCAGCGTGGCGCTGTTCATCCTCCTCGGGTTCCCGGACGCTTCCGGTCGGCCGGCCGCACGAGTGCTCACGTGGATCTTCGGCGGGCTCGTGCTGCTGGCGCTGCCGTCATCCGGGGCGTACTTCCGGCATTCCCAGGGGTTACCGTGGGGCGCATGTCCACGAGCGTTCCCACCCCGGCCGAGATCGCCGCGTTGCCGAAGTCCGAGTTCGCGTTTCCCGGTCCGCTGCGCGACCGGTTGGTGGCGGCGATCCTCACCGGGGCCAAGACCTCCACGACCGGTCTGGTGGTCGACTACGAGCACGAGGGCGAGGCCCTTCCCGAGGTCGGCGAGCGCGCGGTCGTCGTCGACTCCGGTGAGCGGCCCGTCGCGGTCATCGAGACCACCGAAGTGCGGGTCGTGCCGCTGTCGGAGGTCGACCTGGAGCACGTGATCGACGAGGGCGAAGGCGACCGCGGCATCGCCTCATGGCGCGCGAACCACGAGTCGTTCTGGCACAGCGAGGAGATGCGGGAGGCGCTGGGCGATCCGGAGTACACCGTCGACGACACGACGTTGACGGTGCTGCAACGGTTCCGGCTGGTGGCCGTCCTGCGCTAGACGATGCTGCCCCGGATCATTCCGAGGCCGCTCCAGGTGTCTGGTGCCTCGCGAGCTCCCAGGGGTCGTGGGCGCTGAAGGCCGTGACCTCGTCGCCGTGGTCGCGCAGCAGTTCGCGCAGGCGCGCCTGGGTGCCGAGGCGCAGGTCGTGGTGCACCTCGGACCGCGTCTGCACGACGTCGAGCAGCGGATGCGGATGCCCTTGGGGCTCAAGCTCTTTGTGGTAGTAGTAGGCGTCGCCGCAGTGCAGGAGCCACCGGTCGGCGTCGCGCACCGCGATCCCCATGTGCCCGGCCGTGTGCCCGCCCAGCGGGACCAGCCGGAACTGCGGTCCGAGGCCTTCGGGTCGCATCGCGGTGAAGCCGAACCAGTCGTCTCCCGGGGTCGGCTCGTAGGTCGCCCACTTCGGTTCGTGCACCCAGTGGCGCTCCCGGTAGCGGTACCCGCTCTCGCCCGAGAGCGCCGCCTTCAGTTCGGCCTCCATCACATGGACTCGCGCCCAAGGGAAGTCGGGCAGGCCACCGCAGTGGTCGACGTCGAGGTGGGTGACGATGACGTGCGCGACGTCTTCGGGGCGGAGGCCGAGCCGTTCGATCTGCCGGATCGCGGCCTCGTCCTCGTCCAGAGCCGGCTGTGTTTGGGCGACCCATTCGGCGCCGAGGCTGCCGTCGGGGTCGGCGATGTCGCCGAGGCCCAGGCCGGTCTCGACCAGGACGAGGCCGTCGTCGGTCTCGACGAGGAGGCAGTGGTTGACGGCGGGCGCGGGTGCGGGCCCGTCGTAGGTGGCTTCGAGGAGTCGCATCGAACCGCAGTTCAGGTGGTGGATGGTCATGTCGGGTAGCCTGTCACTTCAAGTGCACTTGAGGTCAAGTCCCGGAGGAGTCCTGTTGCGCGACGATCTGTTGGACATCGGCGAGGTCGCGACCCTCACCGGTCTCGCGCCATCGGCGCTGCGGTACTACGAGGAGCAGGGGCTGGTCGCCTCCGAGGCGCGGCACGGTCTGCGGCGGCGGTTCAGCCGGGAGATGGTTGACCGCCTGAGGCTGATCGCGTGCGCCAGGCGCGCGGGGTTCGCCGTCAAGGAGATCGCACGCTCGCTCGACATGGGCCTCGACAGCGCGGGCTTGCGGGACCGCTTGGCCGCCAAGGCGGATCGCTTGGACGCGGACATCGCCGACATGATGCGGGTCAGGGACGGCCTGCGCCACGCCGTGAAGTGCGAGCACGAGCCGTTCACGTCCTGCCCCGAGTTCAAGGCGATCCTCAACGGCTGACACGAGCGGCCGGTGTCCCGCATGCGGGACACCGGCGCCGAATAGCTACTTCCCTTGGGCCGTCAGGTCTCCCCGGTTCGCCCGGCAGATCGGCGCCGGAGCCCGATCGCGCTCCGGCCCACGCCGGCCAGGACGCTATCCCGCGTACTCACCGAGGAATTCCAGCGCCGCCGGCCGCAGTGCCTGCGAACCCCATGAGCCCCACTGGCCGGTGAAGCCGTGATGCGACCATGCCAGGTCCAGCTCCGTGACCGGGACGTCGGCCGCCTTGAGCGCCTGCGCGAGCGCCGCGCCCTGGTCGAGTGACACGAGCCGGTCCACTCCGCCCTGGACGATCATCGTCGCAGGCGCCTCGGAGTCCACATGGGTCAGCGGTGAGGCCGTCTCGTAGCGGCCGGGTTCCTCGTCCAGGCTCGCGCCGAGGAACGCGGTGAGGTAGCCCTCGGCGCTGGCGGGCATGTCCGAGTCGGCCGCGAGCGCGGTGAGGTCGGTGGGGGCGAACCAGGCCGACACCGAGGACACCGGTGCTTCCTCGACGGCGCATGAGGGCGTGAATGCCGGGTCGCCGACGGTGTAGGCGGCCATCAGCGAGAGGTGCCCGCCCGCGGAGTCGCCGACGAGCGAGACCGCGGCGGGATCGGCGCCGAACGTCGCCGCGTTGGCGCGCACCCATCCGAGTGCGCACTTGACGTCGCCCACCGCGTCCTGCCAGCGCGGCGGGGAGGCGAGCCGGTAGTCGATCGAGAAGACCGCGTAGCCCTGGTCGGACAGCCACTGCTGCCAAGGGGCGCTTTCGGATCGCGAACCTCCGGACCAGCCGCCGCCGTGCACGTAGATGATCGCGGGCGCCGGGCCGGAGGCGCCGGCGGGCTCGTAGACATCGACTTGGAGGTCCTGACCGTCCACTGTCGTATAGGTCTCGGTCGCGTCCGGCGTCGCCTGCGGCACGGCGGCGAAGTACTCGCCCCAGGACACGTCGGCGTCGCGACTCGCGGTGCCCCATGGGACGGCGCACATGAGTGAGGCCGCGATCCCCGCGAGTGCTCCGGCGGTCGCAAGGGCCCGGCGGCGGGTCCGCCATGCGTATGCGGCGGTGGCGATCCCGATGAGGCCGAACACGATCAGCGTGCCGGTCAGCCAGGGGACGAGCATCGCGACCGTGCTCACCGCGTCCTCGGCGGGACCGAGCGGGATCGAACCGCCGAAGAACGCGAGTCCGATCAGGACGGTCAATGCGGCGATGGCCCAGGCGAGTCCGCGCCCGAGGCCGCCGATCAGGCGGCGACCCAGTGTTCTGCGCGGTTCGGTTGCAACGTCGTTCATCATGTCTCCCTCAGCGTTGCGCACACTGTGCGCTTCATGAGAACACTGTACGCATCCGGTTGGGCGCTGCGCAAGAGGGGGTCGCGTTTTCGCATCGAACCGCTTGGAGCGCACGGAAAACGAGCGGCGCGAAAGCGCCGCCCGTCCTGGTGGTCGAGGTCAGGGCCTGCGGTCGAGCCGGACTTGAAGCCCGTCCAAGATGAGGTCGAGCCCGAACGCGAAGGCGTCCTCGCGGTAGACGGCCGGGTCGTCGTACACCTCGGCGGCGGCCGTCTCGTTCAGGTGGTCCTGCGTCTCCCGCAGTCCCGCAACGAGTTCGGCCTCGGACTTGCCGCTGCGGTCGACCAGGTCCAGCCACGCGGCCTCACTGGTCGCGGTGCCGACCACGTAGGCGGTGACCGCGCTCATCGCCTGATCGGCCTCCAGCGGTTCGAACCCGCCAGCGGCGAACACGTCGAGCATCCGCTGCGAGACCAGGGCGAGATTGGGCCCCAGGTAGGCCAGGCCCACCTGCCCGAGCACGCCGGTCACCCACTTGTGGCGCAACGCCATCGCACGCAGGCTCCGCGCCGCGGCCGCGACCCCGCCGCGCCAGCCGTCCCGTCCGTCCGGCTCGGGCACCGCCACCTCGCCGTACACCTCGTCCACGACCAGTTCGACGAGCTCGTCCTTGTTGGCGACGTGCCGGTACATCGAGGTCGCGCCCGCGTCGAGCCGCTTCCCCAGCGAGCGCATGCTCAACGCCGCCAAGCCCTCCGCGTCCAGCAGCTCCAGCGCGGCGGCCACGATCCGCTCGCGGCTGAGCCCGGCGGGCTTCGCAGCGGCCTCACGCGCCCATACGGACGGGATCGACGGTTCGGCCATGGCAACCTCCTGCAAGTCCCGGCGAGGATAGCGCACACCGTGCGCACCGGGCGCCGCTCGGGGGTCCGCAGCTTGCACCGACCGCCCGGCACACGCTCGCCCGGGTCAGCGCGCGTGGGCGGCGCGGAGCTCGCGGATGAGGGCGCGGACCGGCAGTGTCCGGGCGAGGGCGGGGGTGGTGACGTAGCCCAGGTGCCGGGTCGGGGCGGTCGAACCCAGATCGGTGACGCTCACGCCCTCGGGCGGCGCGGCGAGCGTCAGGTGCGGCATCACGGCCATGCCGATGCCCGCGGCCACCATGGACAGTACGACGCTGTCGTCCTCGACCATGATGCGGCGCTCGGGGAGCCAGTCCTGCTCGGTCCACCACCGCCGGGTGTAGCTTGAGCAGTTCTCGGACCAGTCGAGCAGCGGCAGCCGGCGCGGGTCGGCCGCTTTGGCGGGGGCGGCGAGCAGGTACCGCTCCTCGTAGAGCCGGTTGAAGATCAGGCCGTCCGGGACGGTCGAGGTCGGCGGGACGGTGGTGATCCCCAGGTCGGCGTTGGCGTCGAGCACTTCTCCGGCGCTGCCGCGGCCGACGTCGCGGACGATGCTCACCTGCGGGTGGAGCCCGGGATGCAGGGCGGCGAGCCGGTCGAGGACCTCGGGCAGCAGCCCGGCCGCCGCGGAGCGGAACGCGGCGATCCTGACCGTCCCGGTGACCGTCCGCTCGGCCGCGCCGCGGGTCTCGGAACCCATCGAGTCGAGGAGGCGGAGGATGTGCCGGGCCTGCGTGCTCGCCCGGAGTCCGGCGTCGGTGGCGCGGGCGCCCTGGCGTCCGCGTTCGAACAGCACCGCCCCGAGTTTGCGCTCGCTCCCCCGCACCGCGTGCGAAACGGCCGACTGGGTCATGCCCAGCCTCGCGCCCGCGCGGGTGAAGCTCTGCTCCTCGGCCACGGCGACCAGGACGCGCAGTTCGTTGGGGGAAAGGTCGCTCACCGGGCGAACCTAGCCCCTCGCGCGCCCTCGCGGCAACCGCGGGACGCCGACACGGCTTCCATGAGCACCGCTCATGCAAGCGCCGGTTCCATCCGCGCGGACCTCTGTATACGGCTCCGGACCGCGGGTAGACATGCGGCATGACCGATCGCATGACGTACATCCACCTCGTCAACCGGCCCGGCGGCTTCCCCTCGGCCGGCGACTTCGCCTTCCTGGACGCTCCCCTGCCGAGGGTCCAACCGGGCACCGCCCTGGTCGAGAACCTGTACGTGTCGGTCGACCCGTACATGCGCCAGCTCATGGACGACGGCTGGGACCTGCACGCGCCCTTGGAGGGCCGGTCGCTCGGTCGGGTCGTCGCCTCCGCAGAAGACCGGCTGGCGGTCGGCGACGTCGTCCGGCACCGCAACGCCTGGCGCACCCACGCGCTGGTCCGCCCCGAGGACGTCCAGCCGGTGCTCGAATCCCCGGGCGTCCCGCTCAGCGCGCACCTGGGCCTCCTCGGCAACGGCACGGGCCTGACCGCGTACGTCGGCCTCACCCGGATCGCGGACCTGCGTCCCGGTGAGACCGTGTACATCTCGGCCGCCGCGGGCGGCGTCGGCACCGCGGCAGGGCAGATCGCGCGCCTGCTCGGCGCCGGGCGCGTCATCGGCAGCGCCGGCTCCCCCGCGAAGGTCCGCCACCTCGTCGACGACCTCGGTTTCGACGCCGCCTTCGACTACCACGACGGCCCGGTCGGCGACCGGCTGGCGAAGGCCGCGCCCGAGGGCATCGACGTCTACCTGGACAACGTCGGCGGCGACCACCTTGAAGGTGCGATCGCGAACCTGCGCGAGTTCGGGCGCATCGCCTGGTGCGGAGCGATCTCCGGCTACAACGGCGAACCGTCGCAGCTGCGCAACTTCGACGAGGTCATGGGCAAGAGCCTCAGGGTCCAGGGGTTCATGGTGCGGCACCACCTGGACGCTCGCGAGGAGATGGAATCGCGGCTCGTACCGCTCCTCCAGCGCGGGGAGATCGTCAGCGACGAGACGATCGTGGACGGCTTCGAGAACACCGTGTCGGCGTTCCTCGGCATGCTCCGCGGCGAGAACACCGGCAAGATGCTGGTGCGCCTCCGGTAGGGGCGTGGCGAGATCGCTCTGGAGCGGGCCGGGTTCGGTCCGAGCAGCAGATCTCGATACCGGGTCAATCCAACGCGGCGGCGAGGAGGACTTCGGCGGCCGTGCGGGCCTGGGCGGCGGCGTCCGGGGTTCCGGAGATCGCGGCGGTGGTCTGGGCTCCCTCGGCGAGGATCGCGAGCTGGGGAGCCAGGGACGCGGGCGCTCCGGCCTCGCGCACCAGCTGTGCCACGTACGCCCCGAACGCCTCCTTCTGCTCGCGCACGGTCCGCTGGACCTGCTCGGAGCCGCCGCTCAGCTCGCCGTAGACGTTGATGAACGCGCACCCGCGGAAGTCCGGTTCGCGGAACCACGCGTCGAGGAAGTCGAAGACCGCGAGCAGTTTTCCGCGTGCCGTCCCCGCCCGCTCTGCGGTCGCGGCGATGCCGGCGTTCCAGACCTCGCGTCGGCACTCCAGCACGGCCACGACGAGGTCGTCCTTGGAGGGGAACAGCTTGTAGATGCGCTTGAGCGAGACGCCGGCCTCGGTGCGGACGGCGTCCATCCCGACGGCCTGCACGCCGCGGGCGTAGAAGAGCCGGTCGGCGGCGTCGACCACCTGTGCCCGGGCTGCGGTGTCGTCGATCATATGGGAACCCCTTGCGATGAGAACGATCGTTCTCTAGAGTAGTCCACATCAGCGGAGAACGATCGTTCTCCTTCGGGAAGGATGAAGATCATGGGCACCGTCACCGTCGGCACCGAGAACAGCACCCCGATCGAGCTCTACTACGAGGACCAGGGCTCGGGCCGGCCGGTCGTCCTCATCCACGGCTACCCGCTCGACGGGCACAGCTGGGAGCTCCAGACCCGCGAGCTGCTCGCCGCAGGCTACCGCGTCATCACCTACGACCGCCGCGGCTTCGGCCAGTCGAGCAAGGTCGGCACCGGCTACGACTACGACACCTTCGCCGCGGACCTGGACACCGTCCTCACCGAGCTGGACCTGCGCGACGTCATCCTCGTCGGCTTCTCCATGGGCACCGGCGAACTCGCCCGCTACGTCAAGAACCACGGCCACGAGCGCGTCGCGAAGCTCGCCTTCCTCGCCTCGCTGGAGCCGTTCCTCGTCAAGCGCGACGACAACCCCGAGGGCGTCCCGCAGGAGGTCTTCAACGGCATCGCCGCGGCCGCCCGCGGCGACCGCTACGCCTGGTTCACCCAGTTCTACCAGGACTTCTACAACCTCGACGAGAACCTGGGCTCGCGCATCAGCCAGGAGGTCGTCACCGCCAACTGGAACACCGCCACCGGTTCGGCGCCCGTCGCCGCCTACGCGGTCGTCTCCTCCTGGATCGAGGACTTCCGCACCGACGTCGAGGCCGTGCGCGCCGCCGCCAAGCCGACGCTGATCCTGCACGGCACGAAGGACAACATCCTGCCGATCGACGCCACCGGGCGCCGCTTCCACCAGGCCGTCCCCGAGGCCGAGTACGTCGAGGTCGAGGGCGCACCGCACGGGCTGCTGTGGACCCACGCGGAGGAAGTGAACGAAGCGCTCCTGAAGTTCGTCCGCTCCTGAAACTGAGAGATGCCACGGCCTCGGCCGTGGCATCTCGTTTCCGTTGCGGGCCTGAAGGAGCGGTCGGGCTACCGGCGCGCGGGCAGGCCGTCGGCCGTGTTCCGGGCGGGCGCCATGAGCCGCAGTTCGAAGCGGCTCCAGACGATCCGCTGCACCAGGAGCGTCCCGATGCCCGCGATGACCAGGCCCGCGAGGTTGACACCGAGCTGGACCAGGGACGCGCCGACCTCGTGCCAGTGGGCCAGGGCGATCGCGACGGCGATGTTCCCGGCGGCGGGGACGGTGGTGACGGAGATGAAGACGCCGACCAGAGCCTGGGACTTGCGGGCGGTCATCGACAGGATCCCGGCGACGCCGGCGAGGACGGCGACGATGAACGACCACCGGTCGGGGTGGACGATGAAGCTCGTCAGCGGCCGGTCGTCGAGCATGGACGACTCGATCCAGCCGAAACCGCGGCTGACGGCGGCGCAGGCGAGGGTCACCGCGATCGCGATCGCGAACCCGATCAGCAGCGTCGCCGCCGCCCGGCCGGCCAGTCGCAGGTCCCGTTGCAGCGCACCGAAGCAGAACGCCGCGACCGGCCCGAAGTCGGGGCCCAGGACCATGGCGCCGACGATGAGGATCGGCTGGTCCAGCAGGGCGCCGATGGCCGCGATCTGGACCGCCAGCGCCAGGAACACCAGGTACGACCAGCTCAGCCGGGTCTCGGCCGCGGTGCGGGCGGCGAGCTCCTCCCAGATGACGGCGTCTTCGGAGTGCCCCGGGGCGGCCTCCTCGGCCGCGTCGGCGCCGTCGGAGATCGTCAGGTCGATCTCCTCGACGGTGATCGCCCCGGTCTCCTTGAGCCCCAGGGCCCGCAGCTCGGCGAGGACCTCGTTGGCGCCTTCGCGGGCGACGTCGAACTCGACGCAGTCGCCGACGGGATCGACCGCCGCGCCGCTCAGGCGCACCACGTTCACCACCGCGGGGCACTCGACGGCGACGCGGACGACCGCGTCGGTCGACTCGGTCGGGGAGATGACTCGGACATGCAGCATGCAACGGATTCTCTCGCATCACGTCCACTCGGTCCGGCCCCGGCATGCCCGCGCCGTCGGGGTTCGGGACTAGAGGTCGGAGCCGCCGGTGGCGTCGATGACCTGACCGGTGGTCCAGCGGCCCGCCTCGGAGGCGAGGAACAGGACCGGGCCGGTCACATCCGCCGGGAGGCCGACCCGGCCGAGCACGGCTCGGGACGCGGCGGCGGCCTGCGCCTCGGCGTTGCCGCGCAGCCAGGAGGCGTTGATGTCGGTGTCGATGATGCCCGGGGCGACCGTGTTCACGGTGATCCGGCGGGGCCCGAGTTCCGCTGCGAGGGCGAGGGTGAACACGTCGACCGCGCCCTTGGTCATGGCGTAGGCGATGCCCTCGGGGAAGGCGATGCGGGTGACGCCCGAGCCGGTGTTGATGATGCGGCCGCCGTCGGGCATGAGCTCCAGCGCCTTCCGCGTGAGGAAGAACAGCGACTTGGTGTTGACGGCGAAGACGCGGTCGTAGTCGTCCTCGGCGACGGTGCCGATGCCGCCGGGGGCGCCGATGCCGGCGTTGTTGACGAGGATGTCGAGCGGGGCCCCGCGCAGTTCGGCGGCGACGGCGTCGATGAGGACGCCGGCCGCACCGGGCTCGGCGAGGTCGGCCTGGACGGTGAAGGCGCTCCCGCCTTCGGCTTCGATCGCTGCGACGGTCTCCTTGGCGGCCTGGGCGTTCCCGCTGTAGTGCACGGCCACGCGGGCCCCGGCCCCGGCCATCCCGACGGCGATGGCGCGGCCGATGCCCCTGCTGGCGCCGGTGACGAGTGCGGTCTTTCCTGCGAGGCCGAACATGGCGGCTCCTTTATTGAGCGATCGTTCAAAAATCATGGCGGGCACGACGCTACCAGATTCTTGAACGATCGCTATACAATGGGGTGGTGACGAGAGGCAGACCCAGGTCGTTCGACCGAGACACGGCCCTGGAACAGGCCCTGCGCGTGTTCTGGGAGTACGGCTACGAGCCCGCCTCGCTCGCGGCGCTGACCAACGCGATGGGCATCCGGCCCGCCAGCCTCTACGCCACCTTCGGCGACAAGCGCCGCCTCTTCGGCGAGGCCGTCGCCCGCTACCAGGCGACCCACGGCGCCTTCACCACTGCGGCACTCGTCGAAGAGCCCACCGCGCGCGGCGCGATCGAGCGGATGCTGCGCGAGATCGCCGTCAACTACACCGATCCGGCCCATCCGCCCGGGTGCCTGATCATCTCCGGCGCGGTCAACCACCACCCCGACGCCGCCGAGATCGAAGACGACCTGCGGGAGATCCGGCTCCAAGGACGAGCGGCCATCGCCGAGCGCCTCCGTGAAGGCGTCGTGAACGGTGAGCTCCCCGAGGACACCGACACCGACGCGCTCGCCGAGTACATCGCGGTCGTGGTCCGGGGCATGTCGCGGTCGGCCCAGGACGGCGCGACCGCCCGGGAACTCGACGCCGTCGCCGACCTGGCCATGAGGGCGTTTCCGCGTCCATGACCAGGCCGGCGACCTGCGTGATTCCGTCGATCCGGGCGACGGTGCGCTAACCCCACGGCTCCGCCGGCGGCGGGATCGTGAGGCAGTTGTCCGCACGGTCGAGGTCGCGGCCGCGGGCGCAGAACTCCATGTCGGCCGACGGCACGGCGTCGTCCGGGATCTGGAAGGCCAAGGCGCCGATCATGGTCGCACCGGCCGCGAGGTCGACCCACCCGGAGGCGTCGGCGCTGCTCCACAGGTGGTCGCGCCACTCGTCGTCGGCGACCTGCTCGATCCTGGTGATGGGGTTGGCGGTGCAGGACCCGTAGGGGTCGATGTTGGCGGGCGAGCAGCAGGCTCAGGGCGAGTAGGGACGGTGGGCGAAGGGACATGCGGTTTCCTCGATCTGTCGCTGGGCGTCGCCGCCTTCGCCCGCCGTGTCGGGGGCGGATCCTCGCGGCCATGCGGAGGACTGCGGTTCGCTGAAGCGATCGACACCTTCCAGGAGGCGGTCCAGTTGGCCCGGCAGGTCGGCAACCGCTTCTACACGGCCCGAAGCCTCGGCGACACCTACCACGTCTCCGGCGACCGGGCCGCGGCCCGCGAGGCTTGGAGCGAAGCCGAGTCCATTCTCGACGAAATCCAGCACCCTGCCGTACAACAGGTCCGAGACAAGCTAGCCGGCACCTCCTCATGAGCCCGAACGGATCCCGGATGGACCGTTCGGGACGACGGACCGCGGTGGCATCCGGCATTTAGGATCGAAGGTCCGGTACCCGTCGATCGGAGACCTTCATGCGTCGAACACAGCGTCCCCCGCGGCCGAAGCCGAACCGCTCCGGATCCGCGGTCATCCTCTCCTTCTCGCTGGCGGCGGTACTCCTCGCTTGCGCGGTCGTCCTGCTCGACGCCGCCGGTCCCGCCAGGGACTCGGTCGCGGAGATCCTGAGGGGAAACGACGACTTCGGAGTGAACTACCTTCCGGATCTCGACTACATCGTGGGCGTCCGATTCCTCTTCTCGGGCGTCGTCTACCTCGTCCTCGCGGTCGCGTTCGCGGCGCTCGCGGTGGCCTCCCGAATCGGGCCGCGGTGGTCGGTCGTGTTCCTGGGAGTGTCCTGCATGGCCGGCACCCTCGTAGTCCTCTATCTGACCCTGATCCGTGGCCTTGGACGAAACTTCCCCTACTACGAGCTCGTGAGCATGCTGAAGTCCGCGTCGCCGCCCTGGCTCGCGCCGACCGAGGGGATCCCCGCGCTCGCAACCTTCTTCGGACTGCCGCTCGTCGGCGTTCTGCTGATCATCCACCGTCTCCGCGACTCCGAGACCGCCTGAGCGCCTGAGCTCTGCGGGCGCGGACGATCGTGAGCGCGATGCCGGTGGCGGCGAGGAGGATCGCGGCGGCGAACGCCGCGAGGGTCGCGGTGTCGGGGGTCGTGAACGACTGGCCGCGGAGCGCCTGCCACACCGTGGTCGCGAAGATCCCGAGGTAGCCGATCGCGAACCAGCGGACGATCCCGCCGCGGACGCGGTCGTCGCGCAGCCAGGTGCGGTGCGCGGCCAGGAGGCTGAGGAGCATCGCCAGTCCGATGAGGACCTGGATGCCGTGCAGGCCGATGAAGTGGGAGACGCGCAGGTCGCCGCCGGTGGTGGACCAGCCGGTGAGGAACATGCCGTTGCCGTCGGGGTCGCCGACGCCGTGGCCGGCGCTGAGCGGGATCTCGTTCCCGTTGGCGTCCAACCGGGTCCGGTCATTCTGCTCGGCGACGGCGAGGATGAAGAACGCGGCGAACATGCCGAGGCTCGACAACAGCAGGCCCCACCGGATCACCGTCGTCACGGCCCGGTCGCCGATGCGCTGGAGCAGGACCAGGATCCCGATGGCGGCGTTGGTGAGGAACAGCAGGGGCACGAAGTCGAACGCGGCCTGGACGACCTGGTTCAGGGTGGTGTCGGTGCCGTTGAAGTGGCTGAAGGTGCCCGCCGCTCCTGCGGCGACGACGACGCCGAAGTCGACGAAGCTGACGACCGCGAACACGGTCCCGATGACCCATCCGGTGCGGCGCAACCGCGTCATGTGGGACAGGAGCCAGGCGAGGCTGAGCGCGTAGGCGAAGAACGCGAAGCCGAACTTGAACGGCTTGGACCAGACGCTGTCGCCCAGGAGCGTCCGGTCGTCGAAGGGCATCGCGGCGAGGGACACGACGGCGACGAGGCCGCCGAAGATCCCCAGGGCCACAAGAGGACGGTGCCACCGGCGGCCGCCGTGCGTGAGCGCCGCCGGGGCGACGCGGTCGGCGACGGTGCCGCGGACGGATGAAGGGGTGTCGTTCATACCTCGGACGCTACGGAGATCCGCGTCCCTCCACATTGCCGCAGGCCGCCGAATGCGTGGTAGGGCCTGCCTCACCTCACGTCCGCGGATCGACCCCGTCCCGACTCGCGCCTCCCGAAAGCCGCCCGATCACGGACCCGCTTTGACATCATGTCCGAGATGGACTCAATGTCGGACTCGTGAACAGGGGGAACTCGTGAATGGCAGAGTGATCGGGGCGTTCATAGGGGCGCTCGCAGTGGCCGCGGCGACGGTCGCGACCGCGGGCGGTGCCAGCGCGCAGGACGCACCGCAGGAGCCGGAATGCGTGGCGATCGCGAGAGGGGCGGCGCTCAAGTACGAGTACGGAGACGCCTGGAGCGAAACCGACGACGACGGCAACGTCAAGACCGAGACCGTGTCGGGCTTCGTTCCGGTCGGGTTCTGGCCCATCGGCACCTGCTTCACCGCCGCCGCGCTCTCGCACTACCCCGACCAGTACTCGGGGCCGGTGAGGGGCTTCGATCCGGACCCGGCGTTCGATCCGGGTGAGGAGAACCCCTGCGAGGAACACGCGTGCAGCAATTCCTCGTTCTCGGGATGGGTCTACCCGACGCCGTCCAACCGGCCGAACGAGCACAAGCAGTTCATCCAGATGACCGCGGCGGACGGAACCCGGGCATGGACCGACAAGCTCGACCTGACCGCGTACGACCGAGACGCGTTCCGGCCCTGGACGCTCGACATTCGAGGGGGATGGCTCCAGTACGACCCCGGCCCGCCGCCCGGGCGGGTCTGCGCCGCGACCGCCCCGAAGGATTCCAGGGTTTACCGCGAGGACCGGAACCGTTTCGACTACTGGTTCCTGCTGCGGGCGGACGAGTGCTACTCGGTCGTCGAGGACGCGAGATCCGGGACGTGGGAGCCCGCCGGCTACAACGGCGAGGACTGGGTACAGACGTGGATCGGCGGCACGCAGAAGTGCTTCGTCCGCGTCGACGTGGGCTGGATGGACGTGGGAGACCTCTCGTTCGGAAGCGCGGACAATCCCTGCACGGAGTGAGCGCCGCGACTCCCCTGCCTCACCTCGGTGCCTGGAAGCCGCCGATCTCCTGTCCATGCACCCGACCGTAACGGCCCCCGGGAACGGCCACAAAATGTTGATTTGTGCAACGGGGGGCGGTCTGGACTCTCCGCGAAAAATCTCGGGACGGGACCCATCCGCGGCCGCCTCGGCGCCGAATCACGGGTATGGCAAGGACGCCGCGCGCGTCTGCCCTCCATACGCCCAACGGAAAAGGGAGTCTGCAATGTCCACCCAACAGACCCGCGGCCGCGCCCCGGTCCAGACCGTCACGATCGTCGTGTCGCTGGTGTTCATCCTCGTCGGCCTCGCCGGGTTCGTCCCCGGCCTGACCACCAACTTCGACGCGTTGACGTTCGCCGGCCACCACTCCGACGCCCTGCTGCTGGGCGTGTTCGCGGTGTCGGTGCTCCACAACCTCGTCCACCTGCTGTTCGGCATCGTCGGCCTCCTGCTGGTCCGCACCGTCTCGAACGCCGTCACCTTCCTGGTCATCGGCGGCGCGATCTACTTCGTGCTGTGGCTGTACGGCATGCTCATCGACTTCGCCACCAGCGCGAACTTCGTCCCGCTCAACGAGGCCGACAACTGGCTCCACCTGGCGCTGGCCATCGGCATGCTCGCGCTCGGGGCCCTCTTCGCGCGCAGCGCCAAGACCGCACGCTGACGCGAGCCCGGTCGGCCTCCGCGAGGCCGACCGGGACGCGGCCTATTCGCGGGGGTCGATGCTCTGCTGCGGCGAGCACTGGGCGCGTTCGAAGCCGCCTCGTGGTTCGGTGCCGAGCACGGCCGCCAGGGGATTCGCGTCCTTGAACCCGAGCGAGTCGGACCACCGTTCGAGGCCCGCCCAGACCCGGTCGCGGGGCGCCGCGATCGTGATCCGGTGCTCGTCGAGGAACGGCAGGTCGGTCGTGGGAGAGCCCATGCCGGCGAGCCTATCCGGACAGTTCACGCCGCCTTCGCTGATCGCGGAGTCTGACCAGCGCGATGCCGCCCGCCGTGACGACGACCGCGGCCAGGAGGGCGATCCCGAGGACGAGGTTCGAGTCCGATTCCTCTGCGGCGGTGTCAGGTTCGGCACCGTCGGCGGCTTCGGCCCCGCCTTCGGGGGCGCCGTTGACGAGCATGTCGGGGATGGATTCGACGCTGAAGCCGAAGGTGCTCTCAAGCGCGTCGCCGCTTTCGAAGGCGGCGCCGACGGTGACGGTGTAGGCGCCGGGGACGGTGTACCGCATCGGCTGGATGAGGACGTTGTCGCTGAAGCGGGGCGCGTCGAGCTCGATCGGCGCCTGGTCGGGCCCGGTTACGGTGACCTCGCTCAGGGCCCCGTCGAGGGTCTCGGAGAAGGTCAGGGCGATCTCGCCGGGCGCGGCGTCGAGCGTCGAGCCGTCCTCGGGCGAGCTGGCCCAGAGCGCGGGTTGGGCGAGTGCGGGAGTGGGCGCCGCCAAGACGAGCGCGGCGGCGCCGAGCACGGTGAGGAGGAGGCGGGCCAGCGTGCGCCGCTTCGGTGGTCCGGCCTGGGCCGGGTTCGTTTCTCGGGCATGGCGTGTCGATCGCATTGGTCGCTCCCTTGAGTGCCGGTCTGAGTTGACGCCCAACTGCGCTATGAATCTATCAATCCAAATGCGTTGATGTAAGTGGAAGGCCCGGGTCCGTTCGGACCCGGGCCGGTTCTCGGTCGCTACTTGCCCGACCAGGACCAGAGGCAGTGTCCTTTCAGGCTTTATGTCTGGCATGCTGCGATCGCTACACGCAGGAGGTCTCGGCGTCGAAGGCCGCCAGTTCGGACTGGGCCGCGGCGTCGGGGACGGCGCTGTTCAGGGCGGTGATGAGGGCGTCGGCGCTCTGGCCGGCGAGCAGTTCCTCGACACCCTGGTCCACTTCGTCCTCGGCGTCGGCGGTGAAGGCCGCGGCGTCCTGAACGGTCCCTTCGGATTCGCCGTTGCCGATGGTGGCGTCATCGAAGGGGATCTCCGAGCCCTCACCGAGGCCGCGCCACTGGGCACGGGTGTACTCGCCGTCCTCGTCGCAGACGGCCTTCTCCCAGCGGATGGCCATGACGTACTGGTGGCCGATTTCGACGCGCGGGAACTCCGAGAGCGCCATCTCGACGGTATCGGTCGTGTCGCCGTCCTTGAAGTGCCAGCCGAGGGCCGGGTACTCCCAGGTCGCGGGGGCCGCGACCGTGGCGCCTTCCCTCGACCACAGCACCTCCTCGACCGAGAGGGTGACGACTCGGCCGATGATGCCTTCGCCGCGTTCGAGCTCCTCCGCGTCGGGCGAGAGGGCCGTTTCGGAGACGGCGTCGACGACGATGACGTGGTCGGCGTAGGTGACCCAGTCGGTCGCGGTCAGGCTCGGGAGGTGGTCACTACCGTGTCCGAGCATGACCTCCGGCTCGGACGCTCCTTGATCAGTGGGGCCTGCTGCGGGCACGGCGAAGGCCGCGATGGCGATGCCGGTCACGGAGGCGGCGGCGATCACGCCGGCCGCCGCTGCGATACGGGTACGAGTGCGCACTGGTCCTCCTCAGTAGGTGTTGTTGATGAGCTCGATGTTGTTCGCTTGCAGGCCCTCGTCATAGCTGGTGGGCGTCTCCATGCATCCGAGGTTCTCGTCGGTCTTGCTCTTCTTCGGCGACGCCTTGTCGCCGTGGAGCAGACCGACGGCGTGGCCGGTCTCATGGCAGACCAGGCCCCTCTCGAAATTCCCGCCCGGGCGGATGCGGATGTACTGCTGGTCGCATTTGATGGTGGTGGAGGCGTCGTTGCAGAAGGTCACGCCATCGGCGCTGGCGGAGACGCCGGCCGCGCTCTCCTCGTAGACGATGTCGGTCTCGTCGCTGCCGGAGAACGTGGGCGTCGAGTCGAAGGAGACGGTGAGGTCGGTCGGTCCGTACACGTTCTGAAGGACGTTGACGACGACCGCTTTGTCGGCGGCTTCAAGCGCGTTGCTGCCGGAGGCGTCCGTGTAGTAGTTGAGGGCCGAGTTGTCGGTCTGGCAGGTGACCGACCCGTCGGCGGGGTTGCCGCCCTCGTCGAAGCACGCGTTCGTCTCGTAGATGGTCGGGTACATGTTGTCGGTGTACGCGGCCCAGGCCACGCCCGCGGTGACGGCGACGGTCGTGAACGTCACGGCCGCAACGCATATCGCCTTGAGGCTCAGGCGCTTTACAGGGGTTCTCGGCATAGGGGTAGTCCTTTCTGGCCGGTCGGTCCGAGGGTGGCGAACCGACTGGTGACAGCGTAGGGACGGACCGGTATAGGGAATGCATACGAAACGTATGGGCGGCGTTGGAGCGCAGGCGAACACGGTGGTCGCGGTAGGGTGGTCGGCGTGAATCGGACGTCAGTGCAGGACCGGCAGGTGGTCGCGGCGATCAACCGGCGCACGGACGCCGGCTTGACGGCGACGGGCCGGGCGCTGTTCGGCAAGCTCGGGGGCGCGATCTACGCCGAGTGGCCGGACGGGCGACCTGCCGTGGTCACCCGCTTCATGGGGTCACCCGCCGAGGCGCGCCGGACCGCCGAAACCCTTGCCTACGTGAAGGACCGGGGCCTGCCGGTGCCGCACCACGAGCTGGTCGTCGAGGTCGACGGCGAGGTGTACTTCGTGCAAGAACGGCTGCCGAGCGCGCCGCCGCAGCGGCTCAGCCCCGCGCGGATGGAGGCGATCGTGGCGGTCAACGACCGCTTCGCGGACGCCCTCGCGGCCCGGCCCGAGGTTCCGGCGCCGCCGCAGTGCCGCACCGGCGACCCCGATCCCCGGCACGAGGTCCTGGCCGGCCACGGTCCCCGCAGCCGCCGCGTGCTCGAACAGATCCTCCGCATCACCCGGCAAGCACCACAACAAATGCCAGGCGCAGACCTGGTCCACATCGACCTGTCCGGAGCGAACGTCCTGTTCGATGAAGACGGCACCGCGACCGGCGTGGTCGACTGGAACCTGGGCGCCTACCGGGGCGACCGGCTGTTCGCCCTCGTCCAGACCCGCTTCGACCGCGAGTGGTTCGTCCGCTCCCCCGACGCCGACCCAATCGAGACCGCAGCGGCGCACCGCCTCGACGAGATCCTGGCCGAACGGATCCCCGCGGACACGTTGCGGCTGTACTGGGCGCAGTGGATGCTCCACCAACTGCACCGCGCAATCCGCACCGCCCCACCCGAAGCCATCGACTGGCACCTCGACCTGGCCGAGTCCCGCCTCGCGTGACGGCCCGAAGGCGTAAGGAACGGATGCCCGGTTCCGCGCCGACGGTGATCGCCTCGACGATCTCCCGGACGGCCGCAGCATCGGGCGGGGCGCCGTGTTCGCCGGCGAACAGGAGGTGGCCGGTGCCGATCAGGGTCATGGCGAGCATGCGGGGGTCGGCGCCAGCCACAAGGCGTCCATTGTGTCGTTCAAAGTCCAGGTAGGACGCAAGGCAGGTGCCAGCCTCAGTGAGGATCGGGATGCCGAGCGGGGTGGTCGCGCGCAGGCGGGTCCGCAGGTGGTCGCGGGCGATCACGACGCCGACCAGGCCCAGGTTCACCGGGGTGAAGATGCGGGTGAGCGCCTCGACCAGGTTGGCCGTGAGCGTGTCCGATCCCGCGGCCTCGGTGAGCGCGGTGATGTCCGCTTCCATCTGGGCGATGCGGTTGCGGACGAGCTCGGCCAGGAAGTCGTCGAAGTCCGTGAAGTGGCGGTGCAGGACGCCCTTGGCGACCCCGGCCTCTTCGGTCACGGCGCGGCTGGTCAGGGCGCCGGCGCCGTCGCGGGTCAGGACCCGCTCGGCGGCGGCGAAGAGCTGCGCCCGCGCATCGCGGAGGGCTACACCGGTCGGCATGGGTCCTCCTGCAAGCGGTTCTCGAACGGGCGGGTGGGCGCGTGGTCACTCTACCGCCGCCGCTGCGCATCGGGTCAGCTGCCGCCCAGGTGCTCGAAGTAGTCGGTGACGGCGTGGTCGTCCCAAGCGCCGGCGGTGAGGGCGACGTACCCGTCGGGCCGGATCAGGACCAGGCCGTCGCCGTCGACGCCGTAGCGCTTGTGGGCTTCACCGGTCGTGTCGATGAGTGCGTTTCCGCTGTTGGCGATCCGATGGGTGCGGACTTCGCAGTGCTGGACGTCGTCGACCTGGGGTGCGGGACGGTAGCCGAAGACGAGGAGGGTGAAGTGCGTGCCGCGGAAGAGGTCGAAGAGTCGCACGCGTGCACCGGTCGCCGGGTCGGTGCAGTGGGTGTCGGGTGCGCGGTCGCCGGCGCGGATGCCGGTCGCCTCGTCGAGGTCGCGGGCCAGGCTGCTGCCGCGGTAGGTGACGCTCAGCTGGCTGACGTCGCTGAACGGGTCCTTGCCTTGGAAGGTGCCGATGATGCGCTCTGAGACGCGCGCGGTGTCGGTGCCGCTCCAGTGCCTGCCGCGGGCGGTGGTCGAGGCCAGGACGTGCTCGGCGATCGGCAGGCGCTCTTCCTCGTAGGTGTCCAGCAGCGGTTCGGGCGCGCCGCGCAGGACCTGGGCGAGCTTCCAGCCGAGGTTGTAGGCGTCCTGCACGCCGGTGTTCATGCCCTGGCCGCCGGCGGGGGTGTGAACGTGGGCGGCGTCGCCGGCCAGGAGGACGCGGCCGTCGCGGTAGCGGTCGACCATGCGGACGTTGACCTGGTAGACCGAGAGGTAGACGGGGTCGCGGAACCGGACGCCGGGCAGGCCGACCCGCGCTTTGAAGATCGCGGCGAAGGTCTCGACCGACACCGCGGACGGGTCGAGGTCGTCGACCTCGGGCAGGGGCGCGGTGAAGAACCAGGTGCCGCTGTTGGGCATCGGCGACAGCGTCAGCATCCCGCCGGGCCCGTTGGCCCACATGTGCGCGGCCGAGTCGTCGAGCCCGTCGACGCCGAGGTTGCCGAACAGCATCCGCTGACGCTCCCACGTCTCGCCCAGAAAACTGATCCCCGCGAGCTTGCGCGCGGTGCTGCCGCCGCCGTCGCATCCGACCAGGTACCGGGCCCGGATGTCCTCTTGGCGCCCTTCAAATCTGACGGTCGCGGTGACCTGGTCGAGGTCTTGGGCGAGGTCGACGAGTTCGGTGCCGAGCTCGACCCGGGTGCCGAAGGATTCGAGCCGCTCGCGCAGGGCCGCCTCGGTGAACTGCTGTCCCACCATGAGGCTGCCGGGGTAGGGCGCGCCGGGCACCGGGGGCGCGTCGTACATGACCGCCTCGCGCACCACGTTCCCGTCGGCGTCGTAGAAGCGCGTGGGAAGCGGCGGTTCGGCGTGCTCAGCCAGGCGGTCGAGCACGCCGAGGTCCTCGAAGACCTCCTGCGTGCGGGCCCGCACGCCACGCGCCCGGGTGCCGACCTGATGAGCGGCAACGCGATCGACGATCCGCACCGCAACCCCGCGACGGGCGAGATCGCACGCCAGCGCGAGCCCGACCGGTCCCGCCCCGACGATGATGACGTCGGTCGTGCCTGAAGCCTCCATGGGCACTCGCTCCTCTCAAGGCGGCCCGATAGTGACCGCGTGCCCATTATTAGCGGGCAAGCGCCCACTTGTCAACGGAGACTTCTCCCCCGCGCGCCCGGCGGGGCGCGTCGGCGCAGTTCAGGGACTGTCTGGCCGTCAGGAGATGCAATGGTGCGGAGGGTTCGTGGCGCGATGCAAGCCAGCCCGGCCGCCCACGCGAGGCCCCGCACGAGCGGACGGTCTTGCGGGGGATCGTATTCGGCCTCCACGCGCGAGGTCGGGTCGTACGTCCGCTGGATCGTGTCGTCCACCGCGACCCGATCCTTCTCAGCGGTGTCGTAGTGGTGAAGCCCGGTAGGGCAGTCGAGCCGGTGGTCGACGTGGTTGTACTCCTGCCCGTCGCTCTCGACCACGTACTCCTCGGCGCCGACGACGATGCACGTCTCCGTCACACCCCGATCCGCGATCGCCTGGTGCATCACGTGGACCGCCAGCACGATAGGCGCGATCAGTCGTCGTTCGCTGCCAGTACCGCGAGTGCGGTCTTGGCGGCGCGGGCGGCCTGTTGTTCGAGGGCGGTGAGGCTGACGTCTTTGGCCGCATAGGTGAAGGCGTAGTCCTCGGACGAGTAGTCCGGCGTCCCGGCGACTTCCGGAAGCGGCGGTGGGGCGGGGAGTGGTCCCGGGGTCCGTGCGAGGGCGGCCGCGGGGTCGGGGCCGGCGGTGTGGGCGCGGGCGGCCCAGCGGGTGCGGCCGGGTTTGCGCAGTTCCTCGACGGCTTCGATCTGCTTGTCGCTCATGCCCTTCAGGCGCATCAGCTCTCGGTCGTCCTTGGCGACGTCTTCGACCAGTTTGATCAGCGAGGCGGCGATGTGCTCGCAGATCGTCTCGCCGACATGGCATTCGCATTCGTAGCCGGCGAGTCCGTCGGCGTCGAAGCGGATGACGGCGGTCATGTAGGTGACGCGGCTGCGGAGGGTCCTGCGCACGTCGAAGGAGGCGCTGCCGGGATCGGCGCTGCGCCTGCTGAGCGAGTGGGTGTGGGCCCGTCCGGTGCTCACGGCTTCGGGGTCGGCGGCCGCGAACAGGGCGTCCACTGTTTCGGCGAACTCGCGCACGGTCTCGGGCTGGTTCGCCTTCGCCAGGCGCATCCGGTACGTCATCGCCGCTCCAGGTGGATGAGGTCGAGCAGCTGCTCGTTGGTGAGTTCGGTCAGGGCCGCTTCGCCGGAGCCGATGACGGCGTCGGCCAGGTCCCGTTTGCGGTCGAGCATGGAGGCGATCCGTTCTTCGAGGGTCCCTTCGCAGATGAGGCGGTGGATCTGCACGGACCGGGTCTGGCCGATGCGGTGGGCGCGGTCCGAGGCCTGGTCTTCGACCGCCGGGTTCCACCAGCGGTCGTAGTGCACGACATGGGTTGCGCGAGTGAGGGTCAGGCCGGTGCCGGCGGTCTTGAGCGACAGGACGAGCACCTGGTGCTCCCCGTCCTGGAAGCGGGCGACGGTCTGCTCGCGGCGGCGCAGCGGGTCCTGCCCGTGGATGAAGGCGGCCGTGACGCCGCCCCGTTCGAGGTGTGCGGCCAGGAGGGCGCCCATGGCGACGTACTGGGTGAACACGAGCGTCGACTGGCCTTCGGCGGTGATGGTCGCCAGCAGCTCGTCGAGGAGCTCCAGTTTCCCGGACTTCCCCACGGCGGGGTCGGTGCCGCCGTGGAACTGGGCGGGGTGGTTGCAAACCTGTTTGAGGCGCGTGAGCATGGCCAGGACGCGGCCGCGCCGCTCGATCCCGTCGGCGCCGCGGACCCGGTCCATCTCCTCCTCGACGACCTTCCGGTACAGGACCGCCTGCTCGTCGGAGAGGGTCACGCGCTGGTCGGTGATGGTCTTCGCGGGCAGTTCGGGCGCCACCTGGGGGTCGGTCTTCAGCCGCCGGAGCATGAAGGGGCGCACCAGGTCGCCGAGTCGCGCCGCGGTCGCCATGTCGCCGTGTTCGGCGGCGCGGCCGTAGAGGCCGCGGAAGGTCTTCTGGGTGCCGAGCAGTCCCGGTGTGGTCCAGTCGAGGAGAGCCCACACGTCCATGACGGAGTTCTCCAGCGGCGTGCCGGTGAGCGCGACCCTGGTGCCGGATTTGAGGCCGCGCAGGGCCTTCGCGGTCGAGGAGGTCGCGTTCTTGACGTGCTGGGCTTCGTCGGCGCACACCATTCCCCATTGGAGGGAGGCGAGTCTCGACGCGTCGCGGCGCAGCGTGCCGTACGTGGTCAGGACGATCGCGCCGGGACCGACGCCGCTGAGGGACCGGGTGGGGCCGTGGAAGCGCCGCACCTGCACGGAGGGCGCGAAGCGGCGGATCTCGGCTTCCCAAGTGGCCATGAGGGTTCCGGGGCAGACCACGAGGGTCGTCCCCGCGGTCGCCTCGTCCGCTTGGCGGGCGAGGTGGAAGGCGATCGCCGTGACGGTCTTGCCCAGGCCCATGTCGTCGGCGAGCAGGCCGCCGAAGCCCAGCTCGGCGAGGCCGGTGAGCCAGGCGAGGCCGCGGAGCTGGTAGTCGCGGAGGCGCCCCTTCAGCAGTCGGGGTTGCGGGACGTGCCGGTCGGCTCCGGCCGCGCGCAGCCGTTCGCGAAGGGCGGCAAGCGGACCGGACACGGCGAGGGGGACGTCGTGGTCGGCGACGCGGACCGCGCCGGTCAGGGCGGCGCCGATGGCCTCCAGTGGTGTTGGCTGGTCCATGCGGGCCCGCAGTTGGGTCCGGTTCACCTTGTCGAGCAGGAGGAGTCGGTCGTCGAGCTGCACGAGCGCGCTACGGGCCTCGATGACCTGTTCGAGCTCGTCGTCGCTGAGGCGGCGATCGTCCACGGAGGCGCGCCATTCGAAGGCGGGGAGGCGCTTCAGGGTGAACGCCTCGCGCGGGTCGGCGGCATCCTCACTCTCGCTGAGGATCAGCGAGCTCTCCAGCTTCCGCGTCAGGGGCGCGGGGAGGCGGAGCTCGACGCCGTGCTCGGCGAGCGCGGCGATGCCGCCGCCGTCGAACAGGAAGTCGATGCCCTTCTGGTCGAGGTAGATCTCGTACTCGCCCCAGTAGCGGTGCGGGTCGATGTCGAGCGCCGGCCACGAGATCTTCCGGCCGATCCAGCCGAGGTGCTGGCGCAGGTTCGGCGCGTCCTTGCCGGCCTCGTCGACGCTGACCAGGCGGGCCGGCTCCCGCCTGTCGTACCAGGAGGCCGACAGCTTCTGGTAGTAGCCGTCGGCGTCGAGGATGAGCGCGAGCCCCAGGCCGTCGTCCCGCTCGACCGCGAGCTTCTGTGCGGCCCAACCGAACGCCGCGGCGTCGACGGTCTCGGCGGCGGCGAACGGCGCCTGCCCGGGGTCCGCGTCCCCGGCGGCGGTCCGGAGCCAGGCGTCGGCGACGCCGTCCATGAACGCGCGCACCAGCTGGTACGGGTCGGGAAGGCGCCCACGCGAATCGAGCACCGCGAAGGCGGCGAGGGGCATCGCGTCGACGAGCTGCCGGATCCAGGCGTCGTCGGCGCCGGTCAGGCCCGCGAGCCTCCACGCGCCGTGGCGGGCGTTGTCGAGGCCGGGGACGACCAGGCCGCGTGCGATGAGCTCCAACGCCTTCCGGGTCGCCAGCGCCCACACCTTGGCCGATCGCGACGCCGAGGTGAGCGCCGCGAACTGCTCGACGACCTCGCCGGGTTGGGACGTGACCGCTCTGACGACACGGGGGTTCCCGTCCGTGTTGACGTTCGCCTTCCGTGCCTTCCCGGGGTGTTTCGGCTGGCGGCCGTCGTCGCGGTAGAAGACGACCCGCCCGGATCGGGGCGGGTCGGCAGGGAGGTAGGCGACTTCGATCTCTCGGGAAAGGCGAACCACCGCTTGCACACTCCTCGCGATCATGCCGACAGATGCTCACCGGAATCGGGGCTGGGGTTCAACTCTCCCACTTTCCCTCGCTCGCATCCGGGAGCGACAGACGGCCGCGGCCTTCAATCGTGCAGGCCGCCGACCCCGCGGTCAACCCCCGTCTGCGGATCCCAAGGGGCTGAACGCGATGCCGAGGGCGGTCACCACTCCCACTGGCGCTCGCCGCGCGGGGAGCGGCCGTAGCCGCGGCGCCCGCGGCCCCCGCCTCGGCCGCCGCCGTGACCTCCATGGCCGCCGTGGCCCATGCCCGGGCCGCCGAAGCCGC
>NZ_QFRW01000097.1 GCF_003265355.1 Glycomyces dulcitolivorans
CTTTACAGTCCTTCATGACGTCAAAGGGCTGTTTGACATCAGTTCTCGGAATGCCTACACTGAAAAAAATGGTCTTCATTTTTCCCTTATGCTACTGTAGCACAGACCATTTAACCATAGCAAGAAAGGCGGAACATCTATTGAAAGCAGTGGGAGTCGTTGTCGAGTACAATCCATTTCATTATGGGCATGCCTATCATGTGAACCAGGCGAAAAAACAAACCTCCTCAGATGTTGCCATTGCCGTCATGAGCGGTTCTTTCCTCCAGCGCGGGGAGCCTGCCATCGTTTCAAAATGGGCACGTACAAAAATGGCACTGCAAAACGGTGTAGACATTGTGTGTGAGCTTCCATACATATATGCCGTACAAAAGGCAGAAACCTTCGCCAATGGCGCTGTGTCCATCCTCGATGCATTAAAATGCCATTCTCTTTTTTTCGGCAGTGAGGATGGAGAGATCAACGCATTTGAGCGCACAGCACACGCTTGGTATGAAAAAAAG
>NZ_QFRW01000098.1 GCF_003265355.1 Glycomyces dulcitolivorans
CCCGCCGCATCCGCGGCGGGCGCCCTGTTCCGTGTCCGGGGCGGGGCGGGGCTGCGACGGCCGGGGACGGCACCGACCAAGGACGGATCGGGACCGAGGTCGGATCAGGGACCGAGGTCGGATCCGGGACGGTGCGCCTACCCCGCCCACCCTGGGAAGCATGGGGCCGATCCTCCCGCCCGGGTCCGACAGGAACACCGCCCGCGGGCGGGCGGCGGCCGGATTTTCACCCGGACGAGTGAGCGGCGCCCCGGGACCATTCGGTCTCGGGGCGCCGCTTCGTGTCGCCGTGCAGTCGAACCGGTCAGGCGTACGGGTCCTCTTCGGCATCGCGGATGATGCCCCAGATCTCCTCGTCCTCTTCCAGCCAGTCCTTGTGCTCGCCTTCGGGGCCGTCCTCGCCGCCCATGCCGCGGCCGCCCATGCCGGCGCCGCCGCCCATCATGCCGCCCATACCGCCGCCTCCGACGCCGCCGCCCATGCCGGCGGCCGTGTTGCCGGCCGCCCCCAG
>NZ_QFRW01000099.1 GCF_003265355.1 Glycomyces dulcitolivorans
GTTTCCGATAAAACACATACAACACAAGCATACTAGCGCCAAGCGATACAAGGTTTGGAACGAACATGTTTGCTGTATATTCAAGAAAGCCAATATGAAAATAATCGGCTGATACGATATTGACCAAGTTACTAATGACAAATGGCAAAGACGTCGTATCTGCAATAAAGCCGCTTGCCATGACAAATGGCAGGATCATACGCTCATCCAGCTTCAACGCTCTGACCACAGATAAAACGATCGGGGTTAAGATAAGTGCCGCTCCATCGTTGGCAAAAAAAGCTGCTACCACAGCGCCGAGCAATGTTAAATAAATAAACATGCGGACCCCGTTCCCTCTTGCGGCTTTTGCCATATGAAGTGCCGCCCATTCAAAAAAACCAATCTCATCTAAAATCAATGAAATGATGATAATTCCAATAAATGCAAAGGTGGCGTTCCAGACAATTTGGGTAACTTCCCATACATCGCCCAAATGAACGACCCCAAAAGCAAGAGCAAGAATCGCTCC
>NZ_QFRW01000100.1 GCF_003265355.1 Glycomyces dulcitolivorans
CAGATCGTAAATATTGAACATTAACGTTCTTGATGCATTTGAATAATCTGTCACGTGTGATTGCCCGCCAGTCATTTTCCAAATGAGCCATGTATCGATTGTGCCAAACAGTAAGTCACCATTTTCTGCTTTCTCACGAGCACCTTCGACATTGTCTAAAATCCATTTCACTTTAGTGCCTGAGAAATAAGCATCAATCAGAAGACCGGTTTTATTTCTAAACGTTTCATCGTGCCCTTGCGCTTTTAGCTCATCACATATACCCGATGTTTGTCTAGACTGCCAAACAATTGCATTGTAAACGGGTGCGCCTGTATGTTTATCCCAAACGACAGCTGTCTCACGCTGGTTCGTAATTCCGATACCGGCGATTTGATCTGCTTCAATTCCTGATTCGATTAAAGCAGTTGAAATAACTGATAGAACAGAGCTCCAAATTTCATTTGCATTGTGTTCTACCCAGCCTGGGTTCGGAAAATATTGATTGAATTCCTTCTGAGCTGTATGTGCAATTTTAC
>NZ_QFRW01000101.1 GCF_003265355.1 Glycomyces dulcitolivorans
CCGAATCATTGTAGAACATTTTCTACAAGCCTATGCCAAGTTTCATGATGACATTGACAACCAAACCAATTTACATGTCACACTTCAAGAATTAAAGCCTTATGTAGCGGAAGAATCTGTTTCTTGTGTGGTGAAGGAAGTGACGGTGTATTTAAGTACACCTCTGACAGATAAAGGGCTGACGATTGTCGATACACCAGGTGCAAGCAGTATGAATAAGCGTCATACAGAAATCGCCTTCCAGTATATGAAGGATGCAGACGCCCTTCTTTATTTAACGTATTATCAGCATTCTTTCTCAAAAGCTGATCGCTCATTTTTACGGAAGCTTGGACTCGTAAAAGATTCCTTTAGCATGGATAAAATGTTCTTTATCATCAATGCAGCTGATTTGGCTAAGGATCAAGCAGAGCTTGAAACCGTATTTGACTATGTACGAAGCGAGCTCACAAAAGAAGGCATCCGCAATCCAAACCTGCATCATGTGTCTAGTAAGGAAGAGATCGAAGGGAAAGAGCCGACATCTTATA
>NZ_QFRW01000102.1 GCF_003265355.1 Glycomyces dulcitolivorans
CCGCCGGCCCCCGAGCCGGTCGGCCGCGGCCGCGGACCCGCCCCCCGGGCGGCCGCACCGCAACACGACAACGAGGGCTTCGGCGACCTCCGCGGCGACGACGACGAGGGCTTCGGCTTCCTCGCCGGCCCGCCCGGCGACGACTACGACGACCCGTTCGCCAAGCGCGGCGGCGGCCAGGACTTCGGCGCGCCCCCGCCCCGCGGCGGCGGCCAGCAGGACTTCGGACGCGGCGACTTCGGCGGCGGCCGGGACGACTTCGGCCCGTCCCAGGACCAGTTCGCAGGCCCGCCCCAGGACCAGTTCGGCGGACCGCGCGACGACTTCGGGCCCGGCCGTGACGACTTCGGCCGCGACGACTTCAACCAGCAGCGGGGCCCCAACGGCGCCAACGGGTACGGCCCGCGCGGCGGCGCCCCCGAACCGGGCGTCTACGGCAGCGAGTACGGCGGCCCCCGCGGCCCCGAGTCGGTGCGCGGCGACTTCGCCCCGCCCGCGCAGGGCGGACCCCGCGCCGGAGGGCCCATGCACGACGGGC
>NZ_QFRW01000103.1 GCF_003265355.1 Glycomyces dulcitolivorans
CCTTCTTCAGTCAGAACATCAAGTGCGCCTTTGAATCTTTGCCGCGCCGTTTGAAGATGAGCGGGCCCTTTTAGCAATGTGATTTGCTGACTGCCGCGTTTGATTAATTCCATTGCAGCCATTTTCCCACCTGCCGTAGCATCTGCAAACACAGAAGGTGCATTTGGAACGGTACGATCTAAGAAGACAACAGGCAGTTCATCATCATTGTACAAATCCGATTCAGGTTCGTTTGTGACAGCGATGACACCGACCACCTGGTTTTGCTTAAAGGTTTGTAAATAGGCCATTTCCTTCTCCCGATCTTCATCACTGTTTCCGAATAATAAGCGAAATCCGTTTGCATGAATCTCATCCTCAACGCCTCTAGCCAGCTGAGGGAAGAAGGGGTTTGTGATATCAGGTAAGATGAGACCAACTAATCTTGATTCTCTTTTAAAAAGGGATCGTGCCACTTCATTGGGGAAGTAGTTTAGCTCCTGCATCGCTTGTGTCACACGGGTTTTCGTATCAATATGGACGTATCCAGTATCATTGAGCACGCGTGAAACAGTTGCAACAGACACTTGAGCAGC
>NZ_QFRW01000104.1 GCF_003265355.1 Glycomyces dulcitolivorans
GCCCGGTCGCGGCCCCGGCAGTGACCGCCCCGGCCCCCGTCCGCACCGCGCCGGCCGCCGAAGCCCCCGCGAAGGCCCCCGAACCCAAGGCCGAGGTCCCGCCCTGGGAGGACGAGGCCCTCAAGGCCCCGGAACCGGCCGCAGCCGCGCCCGAACCCGCCGAAGAGCCCCCGGCCGAGGACTGGTCCGAGCCCGAGCCCGCCCCGGTCTACGAGGCCGCGCCCGAGCCCTCCGGAGGCGGCACCTCCGCGGCCTCGGTCCGCCGCCAGTGGGACCGGATCATGATGGCCGTCAAGGACCGCAAGCGCACCACCGCCGCGCTCCTCCAGGACGCCACCATCTCGGACGCGGTCGACGGCGAAGTCGTCCTCGCCTTCAAGCACGCCTGGCACGCCGAGAACCTCCAGAAGGAGCCCGCGTACGGCATCGTCGTCGGCGTCCTCGGGGAGGTCCTCGGCGGCACCTGGAAGATCCGGTGCGAGGTGGGGGAGGTCGGCAGCCTCCCAAAAGCGCCGACGGGAGCGGCGCCGGCCCCGGCGCCTAGGACGGCCGCGCCCCGCGGCGCCCCGTCCCGGCCCGCCCCCGGCC
>NZ_QFRW01000105.1 GCF_003265355.1 Glycomyces dulcitolivorans
CCCGACGCGCGCCTGCGCCGCTCCATGGCCCCCGGCGCCGCGACCTGGCTCGCCATCGTCGCCGCCAACGCCGCGTTCGCCCGCGCGGCCGCGGCCGTCGCGATCCGGTTCGCCCGCATCCGCCGCACCGCCGACCGCCTCGCCCCCGGACTGGTCCTCCTCGACTTCCGCAGCCACCGCCTCGCCCTGTTCACGGCGCTCGCCGACGCCTACGCCCTGACCGCGGTCGCCAACGCCGCCAAGCGGAACCACGCCGCCGCAGACGCCTCGGGCTCGGCGGGCTGGACCCCGTGGACGGCCGTGGACCCGCTCCTGCCGCTGCTCAAGACCGCCGCCACCGACCTCGCCGCCCGCACGGTGCGCGAATGCCGGAGCCGCTGCGGCGCACCGGGGTTCGTGGGAGCGCCGATCCTCCTCGCCTACGAGGCCGCGACCGAGGCGTACCGGACGGCGGGCGGCGACAACCGCCTCGTCCGGTTCGACACGGCCCGCGGGATGCTCACCGCCGAACCGCCCGCAGGTCGTGCGCCCGAGACCCTGCGCGGTCCCGGCGACTTCGCGCGGCTGGCCGCGGTCTGCGAGCGGCGCCTGCGCACGGTCCTCGCCGACGGCCTCGTGGCCGCCCGCGCCTCCGGCGCCGACGA
>NZ_QFRW01000106.1 GCF_003265355.1 Glycomyces dulcitolivorans
AGCGCCTCGACGGAGGCGGCCGACGTGGTCCTGACGGCCGACCGCGTCGACGGGTTGGCCGACGCCCTCCTGATCGCGCGCCGCAGCGGCCGCATCGCCCGCGCCGCCGCGGGGTTCGGCATGGCGCTGTCGGTCGCCGCGATGGTCCCGGCCGCGGCCGGGGTGCTCGCACCGGTCGCCGGGGCGGTCCTCCAGGAGGGGATCGACATCGCGGCGATCATGACCGCCCTGACCGTGCTCCTGCCGGGGCGCGTCCACACCGTGACCCTGCCGCCGCAGGACCTGGACGTCGTCCGCGGCCTGCACGCCGAGCACGAGGCCGTGGCCCCCCTGGTCGAGCGGATCAGGGAGGTCGCCGACGGACTCGCGGGCGCGTCGCCGGACCCGGCCCCGGTGCGCCGGCTGCTCGACCGGCTCGAATCCGAGCTGCTGCCGCACGAGCGGGCCGAGGAGGCGAGGCTGGTGCCGGTCCTCGACCGGGCGTTCGGCGGACCCGATCCGCTCGGGGCGCTCAGCCGCAGCCACGTCGAGATCGAGCTCCAGGTGCGCCGGGTGCGCGGCATCTGCGACGGCCTCGGCGATCGGCCGGATCTCGCCGAGGTCACCGACCTCCGGGGCGCGCTGTACGGCCTGTACGCGATCGCGCGGCTGCACAACGCCCAGGAAGAGGAGAACGCCTTCAGCCTCCTGCCGCCGCCCGCGCCCGCGGCGGCGCCGGCGGGCGGGCGGGTCAGGCGGACGCCGGCTGGC
>NZ_QFRW01000107.1 GCF_003265355.1 Glycomyces dulcitolivorans
GCTCGCGCCCCAGGCCCCGCCGCCGCAGTGGCGCGCCCCCGCCGGACCGGGCGCCCCGAACCCGTACGGCTACCAGCCCCCGGCCCAGCCCGGCCCGCCCGCGAACAACCCCGCGAACAACGGCTGGCCCCAGCCGCCGCGCTGAGTCCGAACCCGGCGAGTCCCGTTGCGGCTCAGTCGCACGAGCAGCCGCAGTCGCAGCCGTTGCAGCACCCGTCGCCGTCCGAGTCGCCGCAGCACTGGCAGCACTGACAGCAGTCGCAGCAATCGCAGCAGTTCCGCAGGCAGCCCTCGCGCGACTGGCCCGACCACGGGCCCTGGTAGTGCTCGGCGCAGCACAGCTGGCACGTGCACGCCAGGACCGCGAAACTGCACAGCCCGGCCCAGAAGCCGCGCCGCCGCGAGTGGTAGCGGTCGTCGTGGCGGTAGTCGCGGCGGTCCCGGCGCCGTTCGCGCCGCTCGTCGGGGTGGCGGTAGGACGCGCACGCCGTGCCGAACGTCTTCGACACCGCATGGCGCGCATAGCGGTCCAGCAGCAGCGTCGTCATCGTCCGGTCGACCAGGGCCGCCGACTCCAGCGCCGCCCGCAGGTCGGCGAGCGCCCCGCGCACCAGCGGCCGCGCGCCCTCGACGCCGGTCCCGGTGGCGGCCAACGGATTCCAGGCGCCGCGCGCGGCGTCCTCGTCGAAGTCCTCGGCGGCGTCGAGCAGGTGCGCCAGGCGGCCGAAGGCCGCACCGGCGGCCCGGAAC
>NZ_QFRW01000108.1 GCF_003265355.1 Glycomyces dulcitolivorans
CCTTTTGCCGTACCCGCCTCCGGGAGCCCCTCCTCCTTCCCCTCCTCCGCTTCCTCTCTCCCCGCCTTCCCCTCCCCTCCTCCCTCACGCGCTTCCTTCCTTCCTTCCTTCCTTCCTTCCTCTTCCTCCTCCATCCCTCGCTGCGCACCGAACGACACCATCCGTTCACAGCACCGACCCCCGAATGTCGTACCCCTCCCGTAGGTTCGAACCCGGGAACCACGAGGAGCCGCGCGAACCTTGCGTCGGCGCCGAGGGCGATCGCAGCCGGCCCAGGCCGACTCGACTGCGCCGCAGTGACAACGCGGCAGGTCAGCGCCGCTGCGAACGGAAAGGGACCCCCCTGATTCGTGCGCTCAAAACCCCGTGTATATTTGTCTTTGCCCGCGGGGGAACGGAACAGAACCGAGAAGGTCTGGTCCGGAAGCCGCCGGAGACCAGCGACAGACTCAATGAGTCAGGCGCGGTCCGGAAGCTGAATCGCGGGTATCTCAGAGACTCACTGGAGCCTCGATCGTGTGTGACACAGGTTAATCAGCCTGAAGTTTGCAGAGCGAGCCGAGACTGTTAGAGTTGAGAGGTTGCTCCGGCGGAGAACGAATCCCAATTCGGATTTAGGTTTCTGTTGTGGCGTGTTGTTTGAGAACTCAACAGGGTGTTTGGATGGTCAGCGTGCGGGCCGTTCGGGAGTGTCTGGCCTAGGTGCTGGGTGTCTTCTTGAATGGTACTGTTTTTGACTGTCTTTTCCTTGGGGCACTTGCTTGGTGCCCCGTGAAAATC
>NZ_QFRW01000109.1 GCF_003265355.1 Glycomyces dulcitolivorans
CCGAAGGGCGCGGCCCCGCCGACTATCACTGTTCCGAATCGTATGGGAGCAGCGTGAAGTAATCCGGCCCCCAGATCGGCTGGAGGATCCTAAAGTGCCGCTGGTCGAGTGTCATGATCGAGTTCGTACGATATCGATCAGCCAGCACCACGTTGGACGCATCGGCGATGCCAATGTAGTCGTCACCTTGGAACGCCTGCATGACCTGAAGCGCCTCCGCATGGTCGGCAGGGCCCCAAGAGGCGAGCTCCATACCACCCAGCGCCACGTCCTCGTTGAACTGTCGGGCCGCACCGGCGTCGTACTGCTCCTTGAGCATGTAATCCACTTCGGCAACGATGAACGGCGACACCACCAGAGGCCCTTGCCGCTTCTCCACCGCCTCGGTCAGTCCGTCGTGCTCTTCATAAGAACTGTCGAACAGCGCCAGAACAGCGCTCGTGTCGAGGATGATCGGGCTCATCTGCCGAATCCCGAGGCCAGCTTGGCGTCGATTTCCTCCGCCGTCAGCGGCTTCTCACTTCGGTATCCCCCGAACCGCGGCTCGCGCCGCGGCGCATTGCGCTCAATCAGGCTCTCGATCTCCTGGGCGAGAGTGAGCCCGTCTTCAGCCGCGAGTTCATGAAGACGGTCGCGGAGGACCTTCGGTACTTTGATCGTCGTCATGGTCATACCGTAAAGTATACCCGCCTTTCCCGACGATGACACGCTGTCGCGACACGCACGAAAATAGTGAGCCCTCACACTCGTTTCCTGGTCAAGACGCTCGTGTATGCGGCGGGGCCGCGCCCGAAGGGCGC
>NZ_QFRW01000110.1 GCF_003265355.1 Glycomyces dulcitolivorans
CCCGGCCCGCACTTCCGCGGGCGCCGCGCGCGTCCCCAGCCCGCCCGTGAGCCCCCCGGTGAGCCCGCCCGCCTCCCCGCCGGCCTCCGGCGACTTCGGGAGCGAGACGGCCCGCTGGGAGGCCTACAGCGGCCCCGACGACTCGCGCCTGCCGGTCCCGGTGGCGCGCAACGAGACCGGGCTGACGCGCCGCGAGCGCCGCATCAAGGAGGGCGACACCGGCTCCGAGATGGGCCGCATCATCGGCATGGGCGCGGTCGGCCTGGTCATCCTCGGCCTCCTCATCGCCGGCGGCGTGTGGCTCTTCGGCGGCGGCGACGAGCCGGCCGACCTGGCCGCGCAGTCCATGGCCGACGACTACTCGCCCGAGTGCGGCCTCGCCGTCGACGGCGCCGGGTGCGTCACCGAGCCCGCCTGCTTCGACGCCGAGTTCGCCTCCGTCAGCTGCGACACCGCCCACCTGTGGGAGGCGTACGCGACCGGGCCGCTCCCCGAGGGCGTCGCCGACGCCGACGCCGCGCGCGCCGACGCCACCGTGGCGGCCGCGTGCGTGAACGGCCAGGCCGACGGCGGCCCGCTCTCGCAGCTCGTCTCCAGCGACGCGGTCGACTGGACCACCGACGTCTACGTCCCCGGCGACGGCTCGTTCCTGTGCGTCGCCCAGCTCAGCGACGGCACCGAGGCCTCCGGCGCGACCTTCGCCAGAGCAGGCTGACCACCGGAACCCAAGCGCGCGAAGCGAAGCGACGCGCTCACGACCACTGAGCCGCGCAGCGGCGAACAAGAGGGGCCCGGCGCGCAAGCGCCGG
>NZ_QFRW01000111.1 GCF_003265355.1 Glycomyces dulcitolivorans
GCCGAGTCGGCCACGCCCGGTTTCAGCGTGCCCGCCTCCGCGGCCAGCCCCGGCGGCGCCTTCGCGCCCCCGGCGCCGTTCAGCGTCCCCGACACCGCGCCGGCCGCGTCCTTCGCGGTCCCGCCCTCGGAGCCGCCCGCGCCCTACTCGTTCCCCGACGCCGAGCCCCCGGCCGAACCCGCGGTCACCTTCAGCAGCCCGGCGTTCGGCGCCCCCGAACCGGAGGCGCCCGCCGTCTCCTTCGGCGTCCCCGCCGCACCCGCGGCCTCCCCGCTCGCCGAGGACGACGACGAGGACGGCGCCTGGGACACCCTGCCCGACCCCGACGACCCCGAGGACGACGACACCGAGCTCTCCGCCGAGGACGAGGACTCCCTGGCGGGCCTGGGCGACGACGTCCCCGGCGAGTCCCTGCCCCCGGCCCCGCCCGGCTCGCCCGGCCTCGCCGAGGACGAGAGCCTCGTGGAACCGGAACTCGACGAGGCCCTCGCCGCCGAAGCGGTCCTGGACGCCCCGAGCCCCGGCGCCGACCTGGTCGAGACCGCCGGCGCCGCCGCGGAGGTCCTGCACGCCGTGTCCGTGCCCGACGTCCCCGAACCCGTGATCGACCTGGGCCCCAAGGCGTTCAGCGAAGCCGCGATCTCGGAGGCCACCGCCGCCGCCTCGGCCGCGCTCGAAGACGGCGTCACGCTCAACGAGCGCACCCCCGACCCGGCGCCGTTCCCCGAGCCGACCCCGCCGCAGCCCCCGACGCCGCCGGCGCCGACCCCGCTCCCCGAACCGGAGCCGGTCCCGCACCCCGAGCCGACGCCGCCGCAGC
>NZ_QFRW01000112.1 GCF_003265355.1 Glycomyces dulcitolivorans
CCGAAGACGCCGGTGCGGCGGACCGCGCGAAGCGGTCCGCCGCACCGGCGCCCGGCCCTCAGCGCAGGCGCCGGGCGATGGGGTCGGGCTCGTCGCCGACCTCGGCCAGCCGCAGCTTCAGGTCCACGGCCTGGACGCCGTACTTGACCGGCATCACCGGGTTGAGGTCGAGCTCGGCGATCTCGGGGAGGTCCTCGGCGAGGCGCCCGAGCCGGACCAGGAGGTCGCTCAGGGCGGCCACGTCGACCGGCGCCGAGCCGCGGTAGCCGGTGAGGAGCTTCGCGGACTTCAGCGAGCGCCACATCTCGTCGGCGTCGGCGTCGGTGAGCGGCAGGAGCCGGAACTGCTTGTCGCCCAGCAGGTCGGTGGCGGTGCCGCCGAGGCCGAGCATGACGAGCGACCCGAACAGCGGGTCGTGGGCGATCCCGGCGACCAGCTCGGTGCCCGCCTCCAGCATCGGCTGGACGACGACCGAGGCGCCCTCGTCCCCGTCGACGGCCGCGGCCACGGCCTCGTACGCCTCCCGCACCTCGTGCGCGCTGCCGAGGCGCAGCCGCACCGCGCCCGATTCGGTCTTGTGGACCAGGCGCGGGTCGTCGGCCTTGACCGCCACCGGGTAGCCGAAGTCATGGGCGGCGGTGACCGCCTCCCGCTTGGAGGCGACGTCGACCGCGGGGGTCGTCTGGATGTCGTAGCAGGCGAGGATCGCGGCGGCGTCGGCCGCGGTCTGCCAGCCGCCCCCGGCTTCGAGCAGGCGGCCGACGATGGCGCGGGCGCCGGCGCGGTCGATGCCCGGCAGGTCCGGCCGGGAGCCGAGCGGGCGG
>NZ_QFRW01000113.1 GCF_003265355.1 Glycomyces dulcitolivorans
CGAGGGCGCCGCCGAGGCCGTCGCCGCGACGCCCGGGCAGCTGCCCGCGCTCGCCCGCGCCGGCGTCGTCGACGCCGGGGGGCTCGCGCTCGCGCTGCTCCTGGAGGCGCTCGTCGAGACCCTCACCGGATCGGTCCCCACAGGCGCTTTGGATCTCCTTGAGCGCCACCGGGTCCGGGCGGTCGAGGAGGCCGAGCAGGTCCCGCGCGAGACCGGGTCCGAGGTCTTCGGGTACGAGGTCCAGTACCTGCTCGAAGCGAACGCCGCGGCCGCGTCCGACCTGCGCCACCGGCTCACCGACCTCGGCGACTCGGTCGTCATCATCGGCTCCCGGGCCGCCCGGGACGTCACCACGTTCAACGTCCACGTGCACGTCAACGACATCGGCGCGGCCATCGAGGCCGGGATCGAGCGCGGCCGGGTCCACCGGATCTCCGTGACCCGCTTCGCCGACGGCCCCGAGCACGCCCACAAGGAGCCCGAACCGCCCGCCGAACCCCGGCAGCGGGCCGTCGTCGTGGTCACCGCCGCGGCCGCCATCAGGGCGCTCCTCGCGGGCGAGGGCTGCCGCACCGCCACCGTCGCCACCGTCGCCGCCGAACTCGACGCCGCGCGCGAGAGCGAGGCCCTCAGCGCCGTCGTCCTCGTCGACACCCCCGAGGCCGCCCGGACCGCCCGCAGGGCCGCCCAGGACGCCCGCCGGGACGGCTTCCGCGTCACCGTCGTCCCCACCGGCGCGGTCGTGCAGAGCCTCGCCGCGGTCGCCGTCCACGACCCCGACCGGCACTTCGACGACGACGTCGCCGCGATGGCCGAAGCCGCGGCCGCCTGCCGCACCGGCGAGGTCCGCAGCCGCGAGGGCGCCTACGCCGTCGTCGTCGGCGGCGAGGCTGTCGCCACCGCCCCCGACGCC
>NZ_QFRW01000114.1 GCF_003265355.1 Glycomyces dulcitolivorans
CGCCGGGTCGCCGCGAACGGCGCCGGGCTCTCCGCCGGGGAGGCCGCCCGCGTCGGGCTCGCCCGGCTGCTGCTGCGCGCCGACCTGCTCGACACGCCGGTCCTGCTCCTGGACGAGCCGACCGCGCACCTCGACGCCGACACCGAGCGCGCGGTCCTCGAATCGTTCGAGCCCTACCGCGAGAACCGGACCGTCCTGATCGCCTCCCACCGCCAAGCGGTGCGCGCGATCGCCGACCGAGAGGTGGACTGGTGATGTCCTGGCGCAATTCGATCGCCGCGCGGCTCGGCCTCGGCGCCGTCCTCGGCGCCCTCGCCCAGCTCAGCGCGCTCGGGCTCCTCGCCGTCTCCGCGTACCTCATCTCGCGGGCCTGGGAGCAGCCGCCGATCCTGTACCTGATGGTCGCCATCACCTCGGTGCGCGCGCTCGGCATCGGCCGCGGCGTCTTCCGCTACGCCGAGCGCCTCGTCTCCCACGACGCGGCCTTCCGCGGCCTGGAGCGCCTCCGCATCGCCGTGTGGCGCAAGCTGGTGCGCCTCGCGCCCGCCGGGGTCCCGGTGTGGCGCTCGGGCGACCTCCAGGCCCGCCTCGTCGACGACGTCGACGGCACCGGCGACCGGTGGCTGCGCGGCACCCTCCCGCTCACCTCCGCGATCATCACCGCAGTGGTCGCCGTCGTCCTCCAGACCGCGATCCTGCCCGCCGCCGGGGCCGTCCTCGCCCTGACGCTCCTGGCCGCGGCCCTCGCGGGCCCCGCGCTCGCGTCCTGGGCCTCGCGGTTCGCCCTGCGCGCCACCGCGGCCGAACGCGGCGACCTCACCGAGAACGTGCGCGCCTGCCTCCACGGCCGCGAGGAGCTCGTCGCCGCCGGCACCGACGCCGTCGCCCTCGACAAGGCCCTCGACGGCGACGAGCGCCTGC
>NZ_QFRW01000115.1 GCF_003265355.1 Glycomyces dulcitolivorans
CCTCGATGCCGACGGGGCGGCCGTGGGCGAGCGAGACGGCGTCGGCGATGGCGGCCGAGGCCGCGACGGCCTCGACGCAGCCGCGGCGCCCGCACGCGCACACCCGGTCGGGCGCGGCGAGCGGCAGGTGCCCGATCTCCCCCGCGACCCCGTACGCGCCCTCGACGACCTCGCCGTTGACGTGCAGGCCCGAGCCGATGCCGCGGCCGATGGTGACGATCGCGAACGAGTCGGTGCCGACGCCGATGCCGAACCAGTGCTCGCCGATCGTCAAGGCGCGCACGTCGTTCTCGACGATCACGGGCGCCTCCAGGCGCTCGCGCAGGCGCTCGCCGAGGTCGACGCCGCTCCAGCCCATGAGGCCCGACTCGCGGACGACGCCGGTCGCGGCGTCCACGTCGCCGGAGACGGCGACGCCGATCCCCGCGATGCGCGCGGCGGCCGGGCCGATCGCGGCCCGGAGGTTACCGATCACCGCGGCAACGGCGTCCACGACGGCGCCGGGATCGCGGTCGGGCAGCGGCGCGCGCTCCCCGGCGAGGACGCCGGTGCGCAGGTCGGTGGCGACCGCGATGATCTCGTCGACGTTGATCTTGACGCCGATCGCGGTGAGCGCCTCCGGGATCACGGCGATGGGGCTGACCGGGCGGCCCGGCTGGCCCGCGCGCTGGGTGCCGAGCCGGTCGTCCACGAGCCCGGCGGCCACGAGCGGGGTGACGGCTTTCGTGACGGCGGCCTGGGACAGGCCGGTGGACTTGGCGATGTCGATGCGGCTGATCGGGCTGCGGGTGAGGACCACCGTGAACACGCGGGCGGCGGCCGCCGAGGCGCCGTGCAGCAGTGCGACCCGCTGCGCCGCTTCGTCGTCCATGTGTCTCCTTCATCGGGTTCGCATACGGTAGCGGGCGGCGCGGGGTCCCGCGCCGCCCGCCCGGAAAGCGGCTTACTGGGTGA
>NZ_QFRW01000116.1 GCF_003265355.1 Glycomyces dulcitolivorans
GCGGAGAAGGTGGGATTCGAACCCACGGTGGGTTTTGACGCCCACGCCGGTTTTCAAGACCGCTCCACAAACCATGAGTGACCTGCGGTCAGGGACAGGGCTCCCGGAAATTCTGACCGCATTCTTACCCACGGGCAGAAAAGGTCACCGATCAGAGTCGCTACCAGTCGGACCCAACCACTCGCCATGCCACCACGAAGCGCCACGGCTGATGGATGCCGATGTGCCCTGAGCGCCGATACGCTCACGGGATGATGACACCAGACCAGCTTCTCGACGCTCTGCGGGCTCTTGGCTATGACGTTATCTACGACCCCGAGACCCATCCGGACGGACTCACCGACGACGACGTCCCCGACCTGTTGGGGCGGCTCACCTCAGCTCTCGACTTCGAGACAGCGTATCGAGTGCAGCCTCGCACCGAGACCATGTCAGAGTTCCAGGCGGGATACATGGCGGGCATCGAGAGCCGCGAGGAGTTTTTCCGCGCCCTCGTCGTCCGCACCCTGATGACTGGATCCCTTCCTGAGACCGAGCAGCTGCGCGACCTCCCTGGTGTCACCGAGTTCCACGACGCCCTTGGCGGCGCCGCGCACTTCTTGATGGCGGTCATGGGAGCCGACGAGGACGACTGAGTCTGCCAAGCGCGTACGAAGGCCTTGACCAGCGTGAAAGGCCCTTACTGAACCCTGGGTCGGCCGCTGTACGCGGCTCTATGGCCTTCTCAGCGGCTCATGTTATCGCAGGTAGATAGCAATATGTCACATCGGCATCAGAATCTCTGCCTTGCCTGTCTGTATGACTGGCAGTCTGTTCTGTGCAGCGGGCCATCAGGGAACGGCACCGGGGGCGTCGAGGTCGAGGACCCCGGTCGCAGCATCGATGTGGGCCCGAACGCGATGGTGGAAGCCGATGTTGAACGTTCGCAGCCACGAGGGCCGGGCCGCTTTCGCGGCCCGGCC
>NZ_QFRW01000117.1 GCF_003265355.1 Glycomyces dulcitolivorans
ACTCAAGACGGCTTCGGGCCGGGCCGCGGAGCGGACCGGCCCGAAGCCGTGTGTTGGTTGGGGCTAGTCCCAGCTCAGGCCGGGTGCGTAGCGCCGCGGGCGGAGCTTGGCGATGAGTTGGGCGGCGATGTCGAACAGGCGCCCGGTCGAGCCGGGCGGGCCGACGAGCTGGACCGTCGCCGGGGCGCCGTCCGAGCGCATGCCGACCGGGACGACCAGCGCGGGCAGGCCGGCGAGGCTGAAGGGCGCGGTGAACGAGGCGGCCGAGGCCAGGTGGGCCACGTTGGAGCGCAGCGGTTCGAGCGACCACTCCTTGGCCGCGGGGGGCGGTCCGGGGAGGCCGGGGGTGATGAGGACGTCGTAGTCCTCCATGTCGAACCAGTCCTCCAGGTGGCGGCGGACGCGGTTGCCGTCGCCGAGGACGCCGCCGAAGAGACCGCGCAGGTAGGTGCGCTCCCCCACGGAGACAAGGCGCTTGGTGCGCCGCTGGAGTCCGTCGGGGCCGCACTTGAGGCTGCGGAGGTAGGCCGCGCAGGTCCACGCGCCCGACGAGGCGGGCGTGAGGCGGGCGCCGAAGCGGGGCTTGGCGCGGAAGGTGTCGTGGCCGAGGTCGGTCAGGGAGCGGACCGCTTTGAGCAGCCACTTCGTGGCGTCGTCGTCGACGCGGGCCGGGAGCGGGGCGATGTTGGAGGCGGCGATCCGGAGCCGTCCGGGGTCGCCGGTCGTGCGCGGGGCGCGGTGGGTGAGGGCGGCGTAGGCGAGCGCCGCATCGTCCACTGTGGTGGCCATGACGCCGACGTGGCCGCCGAGCCAGTGGTCGGGGTCGGCGTTGATGTCGGCGGGGACGTGCTCGGGGCTGTAGGCGACGATGCCGCAGGCCGCGGCGGCGGTGCGGACGCCGCCGGCCGAGCCGGGGCCGTCGAGGCCGATGCCGATCGGGGCCGCGCCGGTGGCGACCGCGAGGGCGGTG
>NZ_QFRW01000118.1 GCF_003265355.1 Glycomyces dulcitolivorans
GGCCCCAATGGGGCCGCCCCGCACCGCTGTCGTCGCTTCGCTCAGACGTCAGTAGTCGACGTGGCAGAGCTTCCAGGCGCCCTCTTCCTCGACCGCCGTGAAGGTGTAGCCGGAGGAGAGGTCGTCGGCGGAGTCCGGCGGGAGGTCGTCGAGGGTCCAGCCGACCCAGACCAGCGTCTCGCCGCCTTCTACCTTCGACATGCTCCACAGGAGGAAGCCGTAGTTGCCGCCCTCGTATTCGAGCTCCCAGTCGACGTCGAACTGCATGTCGTCGCTCGGGGTCGCGCACACGACCGACTGGAGCGCCGCGTCGTCGTCGGTGTCGGCCGCCTGGCGGTAGGTGATCGCCGCGCCCTCGGGGGTGTTCGCGTCGAAGGAGTCGGAGCTGACCGGGGCGCCCCAGCCTTCGAGGGTCGAGCCGCCGGTGTCGCTGCTGTCGGTCTCCTCCTCGGAGGGCTCGGTCGCGGGCTCGTCGGACTGCTCGGGCTCTTCGGCCTCGCTGGTGTCGTCGCCGCCGCCGGCCTGGGGGTCCGCGTCGTCCTCGGTGAGCTTGGGGATGAGGAGGACCGCGGCGACGCCGAGGACGATCACGAGGCCGACCACGACCGCGAGGATGACGCCGAGATTGCCGCCCTGCTTGGCCGGGGGGATCGGCGGGGGCAGGACCTGGCCGGGGGCCGTCGGGTAGCCGGGCTGGACGCCCATCTGCGGCGGACCGGGCTGGGTGTACTGCGGGGGCTGCTGCATCTGCGGCTGCGAGTAGCCGGGCTGCTGCTGGTAGTAGTTCGTGGGAGGCGGAGGCGTGTTGTACCCCTGCGCGTAGGGGTCGCTGGGCTGCTGCGGCTCGGGCTGCAGCTGGTACTGCGGGTTCTCGCCGCCGGGGGGCGGATACGTCATAGCTCTAACACGCCTCGTCTGCTCAGGGGGCTGGGCCGGACACGGCGGAAGGTTCCACCGGTGCTTCCGATCGTACAGGCCCGGGACGAGAATGTGGCACCCGCGAATGCGCAGGTCCCGGCGCCGTCGCGGGCGCGGCGGCGCGGGCGCGGGCCCGCGGGCGCCC
>NZ_QFRW01000119.1 GCF_003265355.1 Glycomyces dulcitolivorans
CCCCGAGTGCGCGGCCAGGGCGAGCAGGCAGCGGACCTGCTCGCGGGCGGCCAGGCCGTCCCACGCGGAGGCGGCCTGCGCGAACGGGCCCGGGGCGGCCTTGTCCCAGGCGGCGAGGGTGGAGGCGACGGGGGCGGGCCACGGCGCGGGGCCGGTGGCGACCGGTTCGGTCCCGGTGTCGTAGGCGATCCACCGGCCGGTGATGTGCGCGAGCCCGCCCACCAGGCCCGGGTGGGCGTCGGGGGCTTCGGGGCCGGGCTGGCCGTCGAGCCACGCGGTCTCGTGTTCGAGCCAGGCGACGAGCCCGTCGAGCGCCGCGGGCGCGTCGTGCAGGCGCGACAATCTGGCCCGGGCGGCGCCGAGGGCGCCGGTGTCGGCTTCGGCGAGGGCGATCGCGGCGGCGATGAGCGTGTCGGCCACGGCCGGGAGGGCGTGGTCGGCCAGGGACTGGGCCGCGGCGATCACATTGTCCAGGCCCGTGCCGGACAGGACCAGGCACCAGGCGGCGGCGGCGAGGAACCGGGTCTGCCACGAGTAGGCGCCGTCGGCCCCGGCCCGGTCGGCGGCCTCATGGGCGACGGCCTCGGCCTCGACCAGGCGCGCGGCATCGGCGAGGGCGATGACGCGCGACCACGCGCACCATGCGGCGGTCGTCGCGTCCCCCGCCGCACGGGCCAGGGATTCGGCGTGGGCGAGCGCGTCCGGGTCGTCCCCGGCCAGCGCGGCGGCGAGCCCGGGATGGTCGACGGTGCCGTAGGCCTCGCGCAGTTCGATCGCGAGCGCGAGGCGTTCGTGCGCGGGGGCGCACAGCAGGCGCAGCTGGTCGGTCTCGGGGCCGCCTGGGGCGTCGTCGAGTGCGGCACGGGCCCGGGGGGTCTCGCCGACGGCCAGGAGCGCCCAGGCGCGGACGATCGCGGTCTCCCCGCCCGCCTCGGGGGCGCGGTCGAGGACGGCGAGCGCGGCGTTGGTGCGCCCCGCCTCCAGGGCGGCTCGGGCGGCGGGGACGGCGTGGACGCCGTCGAGCTCGGCCGCGAGGAGCAGGGCTTCGGCGCGGGTCTGCGGCGAAGC
>NZ_QFRW01000120.1 GCF_003265355.1 Glycomyces dulcitolivorans
CCGTCGGCGCGGGCGGTCCCGATGAGCAGGCGCGGCGGCGCGAGCGCGGCGACGGCCTCGCGCAGCAGCCGGGTCTTGCCGATGCCGGCCTCGCCGACGACGGTCACGGCGACCGGGCCGCCGCCCGACCGGAGCCGGTCCCACGCTTCGGCGACGCGCGCGAGCTCGGCGGCACGGGCGATGAGCGGGGACACGCGGCCAAGGGTAGCCGGGCGGGCCCGTACGTGGAACCACGTATGGCGCGCGGGCGCGGCCGCGGCGATGCTGAAGCCATGAGCCTCATCGGAATCGACACTCCCGCGGTGGAAGTGCGGGCCCTGGTCCGCGACTTCGCGACCGCCCGGGGCGGGCCGCCGCGCCGCGCCCTGGACGCCTTCGACCTCACCGTCGCGCCCGGGGAGGTCCACGGCCTCCTCGGCCCGAACGGCGCGGGCAAGACCACCCTGTGCAAGATCCTCTCGACCATCCTGCTGCCGACCTCGGGCACGGCCCGCGTGCAGGGCCTCGACGTCGTCGCCGACGCCAAGCGGGTCCGGCCGCTCCTGGGGATCGTCTTCGGCGGCGAGCGCGGCCTGTACGCGCGCATGACCGCCGCGCAGAACCTCCGGTTCTGGGCCGCGCTCTACGGGCACCGCCGCCGCGAGGGGCGCCGCCGCGCGGCCGAGCTGCTGGAGCGGGTGGGCCTGGGGCCGCGCGCCGACGAGCCGGTCGAGACGTTCTCGCGCGGCATGAAGCAGCGGCTGCACCTGGCGCGGGGTCTCATCGGCGACCCGCGGGTGCTGCTGCTCGACGAGCCGACCGTGGGCATGGACCCGGTGTCGGCGCACGAGTTCCGCGAGCTCGTCGAGGACCTGCGCGCCGAGGGCCGGGCGGTCCTGCTGACCACGCACGACATGGCCGAGGCCGAGGCGCTGTGCGACCGGGTGTCGTTCATCGACGGCGGGCGGCTGCTGCGGTGCGAGGACCCGCGGGTGCTCGGCGAGCTCCTGTCGCGGCACGAGCGGGTGCGGGCCTCGGGCGTGCCGGAGGCGCTCGCCGAGCGGCTCGCCGCGCTGCCGGGGGTCGAGC
>NZ_QFRW01000121.1 GCF_003265355.1 Glycomyces dulcitolivorans
CCGCCGCCCACCCCCTCCCGACGGCCACGCCGCTCCGACTCCGTGCACTTCCGACCGTGAAAGCGACCCGATGACCATCGCCGCCAAGGGGACCGGCAAGAGCCCCGGCCCCGCGGGCCTCCTGCGCTACCGCCTGGACCTGAAAGCCTCCCCGTACCTGTACATCGCCCCGTTCTTCGTGCTGTTCGCCGTGTTCGGGCTGTTCCCGCTGGCGTTCACCGCGTGGGTGTCGACCCACGAGTGGAGCCTGCTCTCCGACGAGCACGTCTTCGTGGGCTTCGGGAACTACGAGGCGCTGCTGACCGACCCGTACTTCTGGAACGCCCTGGGCAACACCCTGTCGATCCTCCTCCTCGCCACCGTGCCCCAGCTGCTGGCGGCGCTCCTGCTCGCGCACGTGCTGACACTGCGGCTGCGCGCCCAGACGTTCTGGCGCATGGGGATGCTCCTGCCGAACGTCGCCTCCGTCGTGGCGGTCGCGGTGATCTTCAGCCAGCTGTTCGGCCGCGACTTCGGGCTGATCAACTGGGTCCTGGAGTCCGTCGGCGCCGGGCGCATCGACTGGCAGACCGGCAGTGCCACGTCACATATCGCCATCGCCGTCATGGTGGCGTGGAAGTGGACCGGCTACAACGCCCTCATCTACCTCGCCGCGATGCAGGCCGTCCCGCGCGAGGTCTACGAGGCCGCGCACCTCGACGGCGCCTCGCGCCTCCAGCAGCTGTTCCACGTGACGGTGCCGATGATCCGCCCCACCATCGTGTTCACGGTGATCGTCTCGACGATCTACGGCCTCCAGATCTTCGCCGAGCCGCAGCTGTTCGGCGGCGGCGGGCAGAACGGCGTCACCGGCGGCGCCTCCCGCCAGTTCCAGACGCTCACCCTCTACCTGTACGAGCACGGCTTCAACCGCGGCTTCGAGTTCGGGTACGCCTCGGCCGTGGCCTGGACGATGTTCGCCGTCATCGTCCTGGTCGCCCTCCTCAACTACCTGTTCATCCGCCGCATCAGGAGCGCCTCGTGACCGCACCGGACCTCGTCGACCGCCCCGCCGACCCCGCCCCCGGCGGCCCCGGCGGCCCCGGCTCCAACGACTCCCGGCGGCCCGGCCGCACAGCCTTGCC
>NZ_QFRW01000122.1 GCF_003265355.1 Glycomyces dulcitolivorans
CCGCAGGCGGGTCGCGGTGGCGGCGGCTTCTGCGGGCCAGTCGGGTTCGGCCGCGGCGAGGGCGCGGACCGGGTCGGTGCCCGCGGCCAGGTCGGCCGCGAGGTAGGCGACGGTGTCGGCGGCGGCCCGTTCGGCGTCGCGCCGTCGCTTGCGGCGCAGTGTCCGGTGCCAGGCGGCGACCGATGCGGCGGCGTAGACGGCGGCGATCGTTCCGGCGGTGGCGGCCGCGAGGTGCCCGAGGCCGCCCTGGTGGCGGTATCCGGCGAACCAGGCCGCGAGCAGTGCGGCGGCGAGGGCGATGCAGGTCGCGGCGGTCTTGGGGCGGTGGGTGATCAGGGCGTTGGCGATGGCGGTCATGCGGTTCGCTCCCTCAGCAGGCGTTCGAGGATGCCGGCGGACGGTCCCGGTCCGTGGCGGGTCCAGGCGGCGGCGACGGTGAGTCCGGCGGGACCGGGGCCGGATTCGATGACGGCGATCTCGGTCGCCTGGCGGCCCGAGCCGGTGCGTTTCAGGTGGACGACGACGCGCAGGGCGGCGACCAGCTGCGCGTGGAGCCCGGCGCGGGGCAGGCCGTGCGGGAGGGCGAGCGCTTCGAGGCGCGCGGGCGCGTCGGCGGCGGCGTTGCAGTGCAGCGTGCCCGCGCCGCCCTCGTGGCCGGTGTTGAGCGCGCCCAGCAGTTCCACGACCTCGGCGCCGCGGCATTCGCCGACGACGATCCGGTCGGGGCGCATCCGCAGGGCCTGGCGGACCAGGGCCGCGAGGTCGACCGCGCCGGCGCCTTCGACGTTCGCGGGGCGGGATTCGAGCGTGAGCGCGTGCGGGTGGTCGAGCGCGAGCTCGGCGGCGTCCTCGACCACGACGATGCGCTCCTCTTGCGGCGCATGGGAGAGCAGTGTCGCCAGCAGCGTCGTCTTCCCAGAGCCGGTCCCGCCGGTGACCAGGAACGGCAGCTTGGCCCTGACCATGCGCAGGAGCAGGTCGGCCATGTCGGCGGTGAGCGTGTCGGCCTCGACGAGCTGCGTGAGCGTGAACGCCTTCGACCGGTGGGTGCGGAAGGACAGGTACGGGCCCGCGGTCGCGATCGGCGGGAGGACGGCGTGGAAGCGGGTGCCGTCCGGGAGCCGCACGTCCGCGTACGGGCTGCCGGCGTCGAGCCGCCTGCCCGCCGCGGCGGCGAGGCGGCAGGCGAGGGCGCGGACCGCGTCGGCGCG
>NZ_QFRW01000123.1 GCF_003265355.1 Glycomyces dulcitolivorans
GACCTCGGTGCCGAGCACCCCGCCGCCGCCGGCCGGCAGGGCCCGTTCGAGCACGACCACGCGGTCGCGGCCGGCGACGGCGGCTCGGATCGCCTCGACCGGGAAGGGGCGGAAGGCGACCAGGCCCAGCGCCCCGACGTCGGCGCCGGTGTCGCGCGTCGCGTCGACGGCGTCCTTGAGGGTCCCGGTCACCGAGCCCATCGCGATCACGAGGGTCCGGGCGCCCTCGGCTCGGTAGGGCTCCGCGACGGCCGGGACGGGCCGGCCGGTGAGCGCCGCGAACTCGGCGGCGACCAGCGGCAGCCGGTCGAGGGCGCGGGCGGCGTTCTCGTGGGCGAGGCAGCGGACCTCGGTGAACGCCTCGGGGCCGACCATGGCGCCGATGGCGACCGGCTCGTCGGGGTCGAGGACCTGGCGGGGCCGGAACGGGGGCAGGAACGCCTCGACCAGGTCCGGCCCGAACAGGTCGACCGGTTCGAACGCGTGGGTGAGCACGAACCCGTCGACGCAGACCATGACCGGGAGGGAGACCTCCTCGGCGAGCCGGAAGGCCACCGGGTGCAGGTCGGCCGCGTGCTGGTTGTCCAAGGCGTACAACTGGATCCAGCCGGAGTCGCGCTGCGACAGCGAGTCGGAGTGGTCGTTCCAGATGTTGATCGGCGCCCCGATCGCCCGGTTGGCGACGGTCATGACGATCGGCAGCCCGAGCCCGGCGGCGTTGTAGAGGGCCTCCGCCATGAACAGCAGCCCCTGGCTCGCGGTCGCGGTGTAGGCGCGGGCGCCGGTGGCCGAGGCCCCGATGGCGACCGAGAGGGCGGCCATCTCGCTCTCGACGTTCACGTACTGCGCCCGGCCGAGCGTCCCGGCGCGGGCCATGGCGGCCAGGGCCTCGACGATGTGGGTCTGGGGCGAGATGGGGTAGGCGCACACCACGTCGGGGCGGCACGCCGCGACCGCCCGGGCGACGGCCCGCGAGCCCTCGATCTGTTCGCGCATGGTCCTCTCCGTTTCCGCCGCACTAGTCCCGGGCCCGCTGGGCCCGCAGCGTGCGGTACCCCCGCAGGGGCTCCCGCCGGCGCCGCTCGGCGGCCACCAGCTCGTACGCCTCGGCGGCCGCGCGGACGTTCGCCTCGCCGGTCTCGCCGCCGAACCTGCCGCGGATCGCCTCCAGCAGCGACTCCAGCGCCAGCACCTCGGTGAGCGCGGCGAACCCGCCGAGCAGCGCGGGGCCCGGCATCGGCCGGCCCAGTCGCTCGCGCGCGATCCGGTTCGCGTCCACCGCCGCGGCCCGCCC
>NZ_QFRW01000124.1 GCF_003265355.1 Glycomyces dulcitolivorans
CCGCCGCCCGGGGCACCGCCACCGGCATCGGCTGGGTCCTCATGGCCGCCGCCGCGCTGGCCGGCGCCTTCGCCGGGCTCCGGCTCGCCAGGCGCGTCGCGATGACCGCCATGCCGCAGCTGGTGAGCCTGTTCAACGCCCTCGGCGGGGGCGCGGCCGTCCTGATCGCGCTCACCCACCTGCGCGGCCCGGATGCCGGGACGGCCGCCGCCGTGCCCGGCGGCATCGACATCGTCATCGGCGCGGTGACCTTCTCCGGGTCCCTCATCGCCTCGGGGAAGCTCCAGGGGATCGTCCCCTCGCGCCCGCTGGCCTTCCGGGGCGGACGCGCGGTCAACGCCGTCCTCGCCGCCGCGTTCACCGCCGGCGCGGTCTGGACCGCCGCCGCGCCCGCCGACCCCGTCCCGCAGACACTGGCGCTCGGCGCCGGGCTCCTCTTCGGCGCCACCATGGTCCTGCCGATCGGCGGGGCCGACATGCCGGTGGTCGTCTCGCTCCTCAACGCCTGCACCGGCATCGCCGTCGCCATGGCCGGCTTCGTGCTCCAGGAGCAGTCGCTGGTCGTCGCCGGGGCCCTCGTGGGCGCCTCCGGCGCGATCCTCACCAAGCTCATGGCCGACGCCATGAACCGCTCCATCCCCGCGATCGTGGCCGGCGGCTTCGGCACCGGCGACGAGCCCGCGGCCGCGGGCGGGGCCGGGACGGTCGCCGCCGTGAGCGCCGAGGACGTCGCGATCCAGCTCGCCTACGCCTCGCACGTCGTGGTCGTCCCCGGCTACGGGCTCGCCGCCGCCCGCGGCCAGCGCGAGCTCGCGGCCCTGGCGAACCTGCTCGAAGAGCGCGGCGTCGCCGTCGACTACGCGATCCACCCCGTGGCCGGCCGTATGCCCGGGCACATGAACGTGCTCCTGGCCGAGGCCGAGGTGCCCTACTCGCGCATGAAGGAGCTCGACGAGGCCAACGCCGGATTCGGGCAGGCCGACGTGGTGCTCGTCGTCGGCGCCAACGACGTCGTCAACCCCGCGGCCAGGCGGCCCGGCAACGCCCTCTCGGGCATGCCGATCCTCGACGCCGACGCCGCCCGGCGGATCGTGGTCGTCAAGCGCTCCATGGGGCACGGCTACGCCGGGCTCGACAACGAGCTGTTCACCGACCCGAAGACCGGCATGCTCTTCGGCGACGCCCGCACCGCGCTGGCCGCGGTGGCCGCCGCCGTCCGGGCCTACGCGGTCCGCTGACGGCCGCGCCGGAGCCGGACGGCGTCCCCGATCTCCGGGCCGCGCCCGGAGACGGCGGCC
>NZ_QFRW01000125.1 GCF_003265355.1 Glycomyces dulcitolivorans
TCGGCGGCGCGGGCCAGGGCCGCGTCGCGGTCGCCGAGGCGCCGGTGCGCCTCGGCGGCAAGGGAACGGGCGGTGCTGCGCTGGTAGGCCTGCGAGACGGCGGCGGCGCCGTCGTGGAGGGCGAGGGCGCCGGCCCAGTCGCCCTGGCGGATCCGGGACTCCATCCACATGAGATCGGCGTACGGGCTTGAGCCGGGGGCGGGGACGGTGCCGAGGCAGTCGGTGAGGAACCGCTTGACGGCCGCGGGTTCGGTGCCGTGGTCGAGGGCGAGGCGGGCGACTTCGATGACGCGCGGTTCGCGGAGGCGGTGCAGTTCGGCGGGGACGGCGTCGCGGTAGGCGCGGACGGCGGTGTCGAGTTCGGCGCGGTCGCCGCGGCGGGCGGCGATGGCGGCCGCGAGCCAGTGGGGGTAGGTGACGACCCAGCCCTGGTCCATGGCGGCGACGAGGTCGAGGCTTTCGCGGCACAGGGGTTCGGCCGCGTCGAGGTCGCCGCGTTCGACGGCGAGGAGTCCGGCCTTGGCGGCGAGGACGGCCCGCTCGTGCGGGTCGGATTCGACGCGGGCGCGGGCGCTGAGGAGGTCCCAGGCGCGGTCGAGGTCGCCGAAGGCGATCGCGGCGTCGCCGCCGACGCGGGTGATCTTGCCGCCCCAGGAGGCCATGCCGAGGTCGCCGACGGCGGCGACGGCGCGGTCGAAGAGCCGCCACGCCTGGGGTTCGGGCAGGTCGGCGAGGTGGCAGGCGAGGAGGTTGTTGACGGCGCGGCCGAGTTTGCGCAGGTCGCCGTCGGCTTCGGCGTCGCCCCAGATCCGGGTGAGGAGGCGGACGGCGGCCTCGGTGTCGCCGAGGTAGTAGAGGGCGGTGGCGCGGCTGATGGCGGCGGAGCGGCGCTGCGTGTGGAGGCCGTGGCGCTCGTAGAGGGGCTCGGTCGCGTCGCAGAGCGCGGGGATGGGCGCGTAGTCGGCGCTGCGGACGTAGGCCATGGCGCGGCCGGTGGCGCAGCGGGCCTGCTCGACGCTGCCGGGCGCGGCGAGGGCTTCGGCGGCTTCGAGGGAGCGCCACTGGTCGCGGATGCGGCCCTGGTGCCAGTCGACCTCGGCGAGGTGGAGGTGCGCGATGCACCGGCGCCGGGCGTCGCCGGCGGCGGTGAGGTGTTCGAAGTGGACGCGGGCGGCGGGGTAGTCGCCGTTGAGGAGGGCCGCGCGTCCGGCGGTGTCGCGGAGCCCGGCGTGGTCGGGGGCGGTGCGGAGCGCGGCCTCGGCGGTGCGCTGGGCGGATTCGACGTGCCAGGCGTCGAGCTGGGACGCGGCGGTGCGGGCGGCGGCCGCGGCC
>NZ_QFRW01000126.1 GCF_003265355.1 Glycomyces dulcitolivorans
GTCGGCCAACCCGTCGACGCGGTCGGCCGTCAGGACCACGTCGGCCGCCTCCGTCGAGGCGCTCGCGCCCCGGCCCGCCAGCGCCACCCCGACGCCGGCCGCCGCGAGGGCGGCGGCGTCGTTGATGCCGTCGCCGACCATGATCGTCGGGGCCCGCTCCTGTTCGGCGCGGACGACGTCGAGCTTGCCCGCCGGGTCGCGCTCGGCGAAGACCTCGTCGACGCCCATGGCGCGGCCGACGGTCTCGGCCATGTCCGCGCGGTCCCCGGTGAGCAGGACGGTCCTGGCGATGCCGGCCCGGCGGAGCGCGCGCATCATGCGCGGCGCGTCGGGCCGGAGCGGGTCGGCCAGCATCAGCACCCCGGCGGGGCGCCGGTCGACGGCGACGAACACCGTCAGCGAACCGTCGAGGGCGGCCCGGCGCCGGGCCCGCTCGGCCCACTCGGGCGGGTCCTCCCCGAACGCCCAGGCCGCCTTGCCCAGTCGCACCCGGCGGCCCGCGACCGTGCCCTCGACCCCGTACCCGGGCCGCTCCCGCACGCCTTCGGCCGCGGCCAGCTGTGCCTCCCGGCGGCGGGCGGCGGTGACGATCGCCGCGGCCAGCACGTGCGAGGAGGCCTGGTCCAGCGAGGCCGCCAGCCGCAGCACCTCCTCGGCGGCGAAGTCCGGTCCGGCGGCGACCGCGGCGAGTTCGGGCCTGCCGCGCGTGAGCGTGCCGGTCTTGTCGAACAGCATGGTCCGCCCCGCCGCCAGCCGTTCGAGCGCGGCGCCGCCCTTGACGATGACCCCGTGCGCGGCCGCCCGCGACAGCCCGCCCATGACGGCGACGGGCGCGGCGAGGAGCAGCGGGCACGGGGTGGCCACGACCAGGACCGCGACCGCCCGGACCGCTTCGCCCGACACGGCCCAGGCGAGACCGGCCACGGCCAGGGTGAGGGGGACGAACGCGGCGGCGAACCGGTCGGCGAGGCGCACGAACCGGCCCGTCGACGCCTGCGCCTGCTCCACCAGCCGCACCACGGCCGCGTACGTCGAACGCGCCGCGGTCTCGGTCGCCAGCAGGCGGACCACGGCCCCCGCGTTCACCACGCCGCTGCGGACGCCGTCCCTGGCCGGGCGCTCGACCGGGACCGCTTCGCCGGTCAGCGCGGACTCGTCGAACACGCCCGGCTCCAGCAGGCGTCCGTCGACCGGGACGAGGTCCCCGGCGCCGACCACGAGCCGGTCGCCCGCGGCCACCCGGTCGACGGGGATCTCGCGCACGACGCCGCCGGACTCGCGCCTGGCGGTGCGCGGGGCGCGGTCGGCGAGTCGGCTCAGCTCGCGGCGGGCGCGGGCCGAGGCCCGCGCCTCCAGCGCCCCGCCGGTGAAC
>NZ_QFRW01000127.1 GCF_003265355.1 Glycomyces dulcitolivorans
CGGCCCTCCGGCCGGCCCCGCGCCGCGGGCGGTCATTCGCGCACGGGTGCGGCCAGGGTCTTGGCCATGCCCTTGAGACCCAGTTCCATGGTGTGCCAGGGGAGGCCGCCGTGGAAGGGCCGGCCGGCGCCGAACTGGTGCGGCAGGTAGTAGCCCAGGGCCTTCTTGCCGATGCGCCACAGCGGCGAGACGCCCACGAGGTAGTCCTCCCGGGCCCCGGGGTCGACGCGGACCGGGGCGGCCGGGTCGCCGGTGGTCTGGAGCGGCACCTGCGCGAACGTGGCCTTGTCGAGCATCTCCATGACGCACATGCTCATCGGCGCGAACCGGCGCGGGTGCGGCACGGCGGCGGGGGCGATGCGGGCGGCGATGTCGTCGGCGACCGCGTCGGCCTGGAGGAACGCCAGGAACGCCTGCTTGACCGGGAAGTCGCCGGCGTCGCCGGGCGCGTACACGTTGTCGGTGCCCTTGACGCGGCGGGTCTCCGGCTCGGTGAGCAGGAAGCCGCGGTCGTCGGTCGGCAGGCTCGGGTAGTCGACGGCCGCGACGTACGGCGGGAACGCCACGAGCAGGTCGTAGGTGTGGGCGGTCCCGTTGGCGTACTCGACGCGCCCCTGCTCGACGCGGGTGGCCGTGTGGCCGGTGTACCCGTTGATGCCGCGGTCAGCGAACTCCTCGGTGACGACCTGGTGGACGCCGGGCCCGAACGCCTGGATGAACTTCGACTCGAAGGTCGTGAAGGTCAGGCAGACGAGGTCGCGCAGGTGGTGTCGGCGCAGCCAGGTCTCCAGCATGAACACGATCTCGTACAGCGGCCCGGCGCACTTGTTGCCCGGCGGCACCAGGAACAGGACGTGCTTGACCTTCCCGTCGGCGGTCTCGGCCCGCAGGCGCTCCAGGTCCGCGCCGAGCTCGTGCATCTGCTCCGGCGTCCAGATCGTCCGCGCGTGCTCCGCGAGCCCGGGGATCTCCTCGGGGCTCATGGCGGCCCCGGTCGCGAGGACCAGGTAGTTGTAGTGCTCCAGCGTGCCGTCGGCGAGCCGGATCAGGTTGGCGCCGGTGTCGACGTCGGCGAGCGAGCCCGCGATCAGGTCGATCCCGCGGCGCACCGCCGGGGACCACAGGGGCACCCGGAGCTTCGCCTCGTCGCCGCCGAACGGCAGGTAGATCGAGTTCGGCTTGAACACGAAGTCGTGCTGGTCGGCGACGATCAGCAGGTTGGCCTCCTCTCCCAGGTGCGAGCGGAGCGTGAAGGCCGTCTCCAGGCCGGCGAATCCGCCGCCGGCGATGACGACGCGAGGTCTGGTGTGCATGGCCCCTCCCGAGGTGGTCGCTTGGTACCTCCATCCCATCCCGGCGCGGCCTCCCGTGACAGTGACCAATCGCCGTCATCGCCGGGACCAAGGCCCCCGAAGACGCCGGTGCGGCGGACCGCGCGAAGCGGTCCGCC
>NZ_QFRW01000128.1 GCF_003265355.1 Glycomyces dulcitolivorans
CGGAGAGGGCGCGAGGCGCGCGGCCCCGCGCCAGCGCACGCAGGCCCAGACCCCGGTCCCGGCGCCCGCGCCGACCGGGCCCGGACTGCTCCCCGACGACGAGCCCGCCCCGAAACCGAAACCTGTTGTGAGCGAGAGGAAACCCGTGACCGAGCCCGAGACGACCGCGCCCGCCGAGGCGGCCCCGGTGAAGAAGAAGATCGCCCGGCCCCGCACCGCCGCGGCCAAGCACCCCGAGCTCCAGGTCATCCTGACCTATGAGGACGGCGAGTGGTCCGTGGCGGCGTCCCGCGGCGCCCGCACGGTCGTCAAGGGCGCCAAGGTCGCCCACACCAACGCGCTGGCGATGTGCCAGGCCGCGGGATCGGACGAGGTCGAAGAGGTCGTCTCGGAGGTGGTGGAGAAGATCCGCTCCGAGGCCGCCGAGGAGGCCGCCCGGCTGCGCCGCCAGCTCGAAGAGGCCGAAGCGCGCCTCGCCGAACTGAAGTAGCCCACCGCATTCGCGGAGCCGACGGGCCCGGGACGCCGAAACCGGTGGACCGGGCCCGGCTGTATGTCCGCGGCCGTTCGCTAATCGCGGGCGTGCTTGATGTAGATCATGACCGCTTCTCGGGTGGTCTTGACGTTCAGGGACGCCCGGGCGGCGGCGATGCGGCGGTTCGCGGTCCGCAAGGACACGAACTCGGCTTCGGCGGCGGCGGCGATCGTGGAGCCGGCGGCGAGGCGGGCGAGGAGGGCGCGCTGCTCGGCGTCGAGGTCGAGGCCGTCGGCGGCCTCGGTCTTCCCGGGGGTCAATCCGAGGGGCCCGACGCGGCGCAGGTCCGCGGCCAGGTTCAACGCGAGCTGCCCGGAGGCGACGGCGATGATCCCGGCCCCGCGGGCCGCGGCGAGGACGGCCTGTGAGGCGGTGTGGTCGTCGCCGACCTGCCCGTGGCACACCAGGCGCCGGTCGGCCAGGTCCCATGCGGGTTCGAGGAGCGCGAACCCGCGGTGGGCCGACCATCCGGCGGCCGCGCAGCGGCGCACCAGCGCCTCGGCTTCCCCGGCGACGGCGACGACGTGGAGGGGCACCTGTTCGCCCATCAGTCCTCACCGCCCTCGACCGGCGCCGACGACAGCAGCACCGCCGCTTCGGTGCGGGTCTTCGCGCCGAGCTTGCGCATCCCTGAGCGGATGTGGGTCTCCACGGTCTCGGCGGTGATCCCCAGGATCTCGGCGATGCGCCGCGAGGGGTGCCCGGAGGCGACGTGGCGCAGCACTTCGGCCTCGCGGTCGGTCAGGCCACCACCGCCGCGGGCGGAGCGGCGGTCGCGGCGCACGTCGTGCTTGCGCAGGCCCCGGCGCGCGCGCCCGGCCAACACGATGAGGCCGTGCTCGTCGGCGATGCGCTCGGCGGCTTCGAGGGCGGCGACGGCGGCGTGCGGCTCCCCCGAGTGCGCGGCCAGGGCGAGCAGGCAGC
>NZ_QFRW01000129.1 GCF_003265355.1 Glycomyces dulcitolivorans
GCCGCGGCAGCCGAAGCGGCCGCCGCCGCGAACCCCGCCCCCGTCCTCGCCGCGGGAGCGGCCGAGGCGGGCGCGTGAGCCGAGCCGTCATCCTGCCGGCCCCGGGCGGCTTCGTCGAGATCGAGGAGGACCGCACGGTCCTCGACCGGCTCATCGCGCAGATCCGCGAAGCCGGGGTCGACGACGTCACCGTCCTCACCAGGCCCGGCACCGACCGGCCCGTCAAAGCGACCCAGGTCCTCTCGGCCGACGCCGACTCGGACCTCGCCCACCTCGGCGAGATCGCGTTCGCGCAGGACGGCCCGCTGTACGTGGCGTGCGCCGACCTCGTCGCCTCCCAGACCACCGTCGCCGCCGTCCTCTCCGACTCCTCGCGCCGCTCCGGCGTCCTCGTCGGCTCCGACGACCCGTCCGCGGCCCCCGTGCAGGTCGAACGCGGCCTCGTCACCGGGCCCGGGCCCGGCCCGACGCGCCTCGGCGGCCTCGCGAAGGTCTCCGCGGCGCACCTCGCCAGACTTGAGCGGCACTGGCCGCGCCGGAGCCAGGGGGACGCCTTCGAGGGCGTCCTCGCCGCTTTGCACGCCCGCGCCGTCCCCGTCAACGCCTACCGCACCGGCGGCCTCGAACACCGCCAGGTCGGCAGCAGTGACGAGGCCCGCGAGGTCATCGCCGCGTTCGAAGCCGTCGACATGGACGCGTGGCGCCTCAAGAACGCCGTCAAGCACGACGACGACTTCTTCGCCACGTACGCCGTCTCCACCTGGTCGCCCAAGCTCGTGAAGCTCTCGGCGCGCCTCGGCTGGACCCCCACCCCGATCACGTGGGTGTCGATCACGCTCGCCGTCGGCGCCGCCGCGATCTTCGCCACCGGATGGTCGTGGTGGTACGCCGCGGCCGCGGCCCTCATGTACTTCAGCTTCGTCTTCGACTGCGTCGACGGCCAGCTGGCCCGCTACACCCAGAACTTCTCGTCCTTCGGCGGCTGGCTCGACATGATGGCCGACCGCTCGAAGGAGTTCCTCATCTACGCCGGCCTCGCCGCCGGCGCCGTCGCCGGCGGGGCCCCCGCGCCCGCCGCGTGGGGACTCGCCATCAGTGCCATGGCGACCCAGACCGTCCGGCACACCGCCGACACCTGGTACGCGGTCCTCCTCGACACCGCCGTGGTCCGCCAGGCCCGCAAACGCGAGTCCGCGCCGCCCTCGGGCCGCGCCGCGCACCTCGGCGAACGCCTCGGCTCCGCCTCCGAGCAGGTCATGGGCGCCCACCGCTCGGTCCTGTACTGGGCCAAGCGGACCATCGTCGCCCCCGTCGGCGAGCGCTGGCTGCTCCTGGCCGTCGCCGCCGTCGCCTTCGGGCCGCAGGTCGCGCTCGCCGCGCTCCTGTGCTGGCAGCTCCTCGCCCTCGGGTACACGACCGCGGGCCGCACGCTCCGGTCCCTCGCCGCCCGCACCGCGGCCCTGCGCCGCCCCGACCGGGCCGCCCACCGCGACGAC
>NZ_QFRW01000130.1 GCF_003265355.1 Glycomyces dulcitolivorans
CAGGCGGCGAGCGCGGACAGGCCCAGGACGGCCGCGGCGGCCGCGCCGACGGCGCGCCGGGCCGCGGGCCGGGAGATGCGTGCAGGGTGAGGCAAGGGACCACCAACCAGTCGTCGGGCTTCGGGAAGTCCGAGACTAGGTTCGAGGCGTTTCGTCACCGTTACGCGTGATGTCCCCGAGACCTATCGCGCGCAAGTCGTTACGGTTTGCACATTCGCCACATTCCGTACACACCGCGCGAACAAAGTGAGTCCCGTTGCGGCTCAGTCCATGTCGCGGCGGCCGGAGAAGGCGCGCCCGAGGGTGACCTCGTCGGCGTACTCCAGGTCGCCGCCGACGGGGAGGCCGCTCGCGAGCCTGGTGACCTTGAGCCCCATGGGTTTGAGGAGCATCGCCAGGTAGGTCGCGGTGGCCTCGCCCTCGGTGTTCGGGTCGGTGGCGATGATGAGCTCGGTGGTCTCGCCGGCCTGGAGGCGCACCATGAGCTGCCGGATGCGCAGGTCGTCGGGGCCGATGCCCTCAAGGGGGTTGATGGCCCCGCCGAGCACGTGGTACCGGCCGCGGAACTCGCCGGTGCGCTCGACGGCGAGGACGTCCTTGGGCTCCTCGACGACGCAGATGAGCGCCTCGGTCCGCCGCGGGTCGCGGCAGATGCCGCACTGCTCGGCCTCGGTGACGTTGCCGCACACCTCGCAGAACCGCACCTGCGCCTTGACGCGCTCCAGTGCGGACGTGAGCCGCTCGACGTCGGCCGGCTCGGAGGCGAGCAGGTGGAACGCCAGGCGCTGCGCGCTCTTCGGGCCGATACCGGGCAGCTGCCCGAGCTCCTCGATGAGGTCGCCCAAAGCCCCGTCGTACAAGGATTCTCCTTATTTGGTTCCGCGTGGTCGGTCCGGCCGGGTGCGCTACATGCCCGGCAGGCCGAGGCCGCCGGTCATGCCGCCGATGGCGTCGCCGAGCGGGCCCATCTTCTCGGCGGCGAGGCGCTTGGCGCTGTCGTTCGCGGCCTGGATCGCCGCGATGACGAGGTCTTCGAGGGTCTCGACGTCCTCGGGGTCGACGGCCTTCGGGTCGATCTTGATGGCCTTGAGCTCGCCGTCGCCGGTGACCGTGGCGGTGACGAGGCCGCCGCCGGCCGAGGCGCTGACCTCGGCCTGGGCCAGTTCGGCCTGAGCCTTCATCATGTCGGTCTGCATCTGCTGCGCCTGCTGGAGCAGCTTCGCCATGTCGCCGCCTGGGAACATGTCCATGTCTCTCCTCGCCCTCCTGGTCTCCTGGTGCAGGGCCAGCCTAACCGCACGGGGCGACGCCCGTCGGCCGAGCACGCCCGCGGGTTCCGGTCCGCACACCGCGCGTGCCGGACCCTAGGCGATCTGCTTGGCGCCGAACGCGTTCTGGAGGAGCTTCACGGCCTGCTCCTCGCTGGTGCCGAAGCCGCCCGGGGCGACCGGGTCGTCGGGGCTGGGCTCGTCGTAGTCCTCCGGCGGGGGCTCCTCGACCGCTTCGGCGGCGGGGGGCGGGGACTGGCGGCCGGGGGCGGGCCGGGACGGGGCGCCGCGGGGCGCGGCCGTCC
>NZ_QFRW01000131.1 GCF_003265355.1 Glycomyces dulcitolivorans
CCGCGCCGGGGCGCCGGGCCGCGGTCGAGCGGGCGGTCGCGGCGTCGCTCGCCGCCGAGGCCGACCTCGACTGGGCGACCCAGCGCTCGCAGGACCTCCACGCGATCGACCACTGGCTGAGCACGAGCACGCTCCCCGGTCCCGACGACATCGCCTCGATCGGCCTCGCCCTGGGGGACCTGGACATCCGCGACTACGCGCTGCGCCGCATCAGCACCGGCGAGTTCCTGGGCAACCGGATGGACCTGTGGTTCTGGGTGACCCGGCACATGGCCGACGACCTCCTGGCCCCGGCCGCCACGGTCGCGGGCTTCGCGGCCTACCGCTTCGGCAACGGCGTCCTCGCCCTCGAAGCCTTCGACACGGCGCTCAAGGCGAGCCCGAACTACCGGCTCGCCCAGCTGCTCAGGGCCGCCCTCCAGGCCGGCTATCCGCCGGGCGCCCTCACGAACATCGGCACCTCCGAACTGGAGGCCGCAGAAAGAGAGGAATGACCCGCGCGAGGCACTCATCCCCGGTGACCCCATCCGATCAACACGGCCCCGACCGACCCAACAGCGACAGCGACAGCGACAGCGACAGCGACAGCGATCGCAGGATCCGACCAACCCGGTCTTGACCAAGCGAACCCGAACGACTCGACCTCGACCGATCCACCGACCGCCGAAACCCGGCCTCCCCACCACCGAACCGCAACCGGCCCAACAGAAGGGAACCGAATGACCGCACGAACCCGCCGTAGACGCGCCCGAACCGCTCCGGCCACGGGCCTCCGCACGCCGAGCCTGATGGCTAGTCTGGGGGCATGGGTGAACTCCCGAGCGATTTCGCCGCGATCCTCCTGGTCGGCGGCAAGGCCCGGCGATTCGCCGGATGCGCGAAGAGCGAACTGGTCGTCGAGGGCTCCACGATCCTCGAACGGGTACTGGCGGCCTGCGAAGGCGCGGCCGCCCGCGTGGTCGTGGGCAAGAGGCCCGCCGACGCCGCGCCCCTGCCCGACGGGGCGGTCCAGGTCCTGGAGGACCCACCGGGTTCAGGCCCGGCGAGGTCGGTGAGGACCGGTCTGGAGCGGGTTCCAGAGGACTGCACCCGGGTGGCGGTCCTGGCCGGGGACCTCCCGTTCCTGTCGCCGGAGGCGCTGCTGCTCCTCCTCGACACCGCGAACGCGGCGGGACCCGAGTCCGGAGCGGTCTTCTGCGACAACGCGGGACGCCGGCAGTGGCTGTGCGGCGTCTGGCCCGCAGTCCCGCTCCGCCGCAACGCGGCCGAGGTCGAACCGGGAGCCCCCGCACGGCTCCTGTTCGCCGGGATCGACGTCGAGACCGTGGTCTGGGAGGACGCGAGTCCGCCCCCGTGGTTCGACTGCGACACCCCGGACGACCTCGACCAGGCCCGAACCTGGGCCGCCGACCAGAAATAGCGGTACCGACTCCCGCACGGCGACGCCGCGGCGACCGGCCGATCCGGCCATCGCGCCATCGCGCCATCGCGCCATCGCGCCATCGCGCCATCGCGCCATCGCGCCATCGCGCCATCGCGCCATCGCCGAGCGAGGGTCGACCCACCGCAAGGGCGGTCAACGAAGACCGCCGGCCGCCGCCGAGGCGGCGGTCCTCATGACCGTGCAGGCAAACGACATCCGGGCGGGTGGGCGAG
>NZ_QFRW01000132.1 GCF_003265355.1 Glycomyces dulcitolivorans
GCTCACGGCCTCGGCCGGGTCGAGCCCTGCACCGCGCGCCCAGGCCGCGACCCCGGCGGCCCGTTCGGCCGAACCGTCCTGCAGCCCGTGGTCGACGCTCACGAGCCCGGCCCGCAGCCCCTGGCGCGGGGCGCAGAAGGCGACGGTGTCGGCGAGCGCGAGCGAGTCGGGCCCGCCCGAGCAGGCGACGAGGACGAGCGATCCGGCCGGGAGGTCGGCGAGGCCGTCCCTGACGGCGGCGCGCAGGCGCGCCACCGCGGGCGGCAGTCTCGCCACCGGAGCTACCCGCGGGCCCCGAGGACCCGCGCGGTCCACAGTTCGGGGCGGTCGATCTCGGCCTCGGTCGGCAGGTTCGCGGGCCGCTCCCAGACGCGGTTGAACCCGGTGACGCCGTGGCCGTTCACGACGTGGTCGACGAAGCGCCGCCCGGCCGCGTACTGCCGCATCTTGGCGTCGAGGCCGAGGAGCTGGCGCAGGAACTTCTGGAGCGTGGTGGGGTTGGCGCGGCGGCGGTCGAAGCGGCGGCGCAGGAGCTGGACGTGGTTGATGGAGGTGCGCCCGACGCCGTCCATGACTGCCTCGGCGTGGCCCTCCAGCAGCGTCATGAGCGCCTGGATCTCCGAGATCGCCTGGCGCTGCTCGGGACTGGTCACCGCGGTCATGACGTCGCCGCCGGGTTCGGGCGGGTCCTCCTCGCGGGCGGAGGCGAGCGCGCGGCGCACGGCGAGGGCGAGCCCGGCGGCGGAGGACCGGTCGGGTTCGGCGGCGTCGAAGAACGTCTGGATGAGCCCGTGGAAGTGGCCCCGCATCCACGGCACGGCCGTGAACTGGGTGAGGTGCGCGGCCTCGTGGACGGCGATCCACAGCCGGAATTCGCGCGAGGGCAGGCGCAGGCGCCGTTCGACCTCGACGATGTTGGGCGCCACGAACAGCAGCCGCCCGGTGTCGGTGGAGAACGTCTCGAACTGGCCGAGGACCCGCGAGGACAGGAACGCGAGGACGGCCCCGGCCTGGACGCCGGTGAGCTTCGCGGCCGCGCTCGGGGCGGCGTCGCCGACCGTCTCGGCGCCGAGTCCGGTGAGGAGGCGCCGGAACCCGGCGATGTTGATCTGGCTCCAGCGGACCCGGTCGACGACCTCGGCCCCCGCGAAGGTCTCGGGTACCAGCCCGGTGTAGTCGGTGACGAGGTCGATCGCGTTGCGCGCGTGGCGGTGCAGGTCGGCGACGACGTCGAGGGCGCCTTCGCGGCTCATCGTCGGTCCGCCCTTGCTGAACGCCCGCGAGCAGGACGCGGCGGTCCGCCAGTCGACTGACGGCAGCATCGGGTTTCCTGCGGGCGGCGCCATCGCTCCAGCCTAGCCAGCGCGCAGTCGTCTCGCCACCATCCCGCGCAAGCGGGTCCGAACCGGACCGTACCGGACGGGCCTCCCGGGGCCCGGTGCTCACGAATTCAAATATCGAACGTCTTGAAAGTTTCGGACCCGGGATGTTACGTTCTTGTCAAGCTCGCAACATCTTGCAGGATTGCGGGCAGGAATTGCACAGGGAGCAACGATGCCTCACTCCATTGCCAGGCGGACGCTCGCCGCCTCCGGCGGGACCGCCCTCGCGGCGGCCGCCGTCCTCGCGGCCGCCTACCCGCACCCCGCCCCCGACGCCCCCGCACTCGACGCC
>NZ_QFRW01000133.1 GCF_003265355.1 Glycomyces dulcitolivorans
CCAGCGCTCGCCGGGGTTGCCGCGCGCCTGCGCGGTGCCGGCGCTGGCCACCGCGGCCGCGGCCCCGAGGGCGGCGGCGAGCACGGTCCGGCGGGGATGCGTCATGGGACTTCTCCAGTCTGTGCGGGGGTCGGGCGGGTCCCTTTTCGACGGGTTGACCCGATCCGCCCATCCTGGCAGAAAACTTCAGGTGAAGGCAAGACTACGGAGAGAATTTTCAAATGAACGCGAAAGGGCGTTCAGCGCAGCGCCGGGAGTCCGAACTGGAGGGTCCCGGCGTCGGCGTCGAGGACCGCCTTGAGCCCCAACGGCACCGTGAGCGAACGCGGGCAGTGCCCGAACCCGAAGTCCCACGCCACCGGCACGCCGAGGTCCCCGAGGAGGTCCTCGAACACGCCGCGCACCTCCGCCTCGGGGCCGCAGTCGGTCCACGAGCCGAGGACGACCCCGGCGATCCCGTCGAACCACCCGGCCCGCCGCAGCTGCGTCACGGCCCGGTCGAGCCGGTACGGGGCCTCGCCGATGTCCTCCAGCAGCAGCAGGGCGCCGTCGAGGCGCTCGCGGTGCTCGGCGGTGCCGATCCCGGACGCCAGGAGCGTCAGCGTCCCGCCGAGGGTCACGCCGGTCGCGGTGCCGCCGACGATGGCCTTCGCGCCCGCGGGCGCGAGCGTCTGGACCCGCTCGGGCTCGAACAGGGTGAGCCGCAGGTGCTCGCGCATCTCGGTGTCCGTCGTGAACTTCGACCACGCGGGCATCGGCCCGTGGATCGTCGCGGTGCCGAGGTTGAGCGCGATCGCCTCGTGCAGCGCGGTCACGTCGCTGAACCCGACGAACGCCTTCGGCTCGGCCCCGCGCAGGCGGACCCAGTCGATCCGGTCGAGCATCCGCTGGACCCCGTACCCGCCGCGGGCGGCGATGACGGCGGCGAACGACGGGTCGGCCCAGGCCGCCTCGAAGTCCGCGGCCCGCCCGGCGTCCGACCCGGCCAGGTACGCGCCCTGGGCCGCCGCGTGCGGCAGCAGCACCGGCTCCAGCCCCCACGACTCCAGGACCCCAAGGCCCGCTTCGATGTTCGCGGCCGGGGAGGGCCCGGCGGGGGAGACGACCGCGACCCGGTCCCCGGCGACGAGCCGGCGCGGGCGGTGCAGCGGCGCGGGGCTCACGGTGCCAGCCCCAGCTCGAAACCGGGGCCCTCGAAGCCGAAGACCTCCGCGTACAGGGCGTGCTCGGCGAGCACGGCGTCCACGATGGTCTCGGCCCGCCGGAACCCGTGCTGCTCGCCCTCGTAGGTCCGGTAGGCGTGCGGGACGCCCCGGCCCTCGATCCGCTCCAGCAGCAGCTCGGCCTGCGCGGGCGGGCAGATCTCGTCCTCCAGGCCCTGGAGCAGGATGAACGGGACCTCGATCCGCTCGGCGTGGTGCACCGGCGACCGCTCGACCGAGCGCTCCTCCAGCACCCCGGGCGCGCCGACGAGCGAGTACACGTACTGCGATTCGAAGTCGTGCGTGTCGTCCCCGGTCCACCCCGACAGGTCCAGGATCGGGTACTTCACCACCGCGCACGCGTACACCCCTTGCGCCGCAGGCGAAGTGAGGGACGCCGCGGCGGTCCAGCCGCCCGCGCTGCCGCCGCGGATCGCGATCCGGGCCGGGTCGGCCGCGCCCTCGGCCGCGAGCGCCCTGGCGACGGCCGCGC
>NZ_QFRW01000134.1 GCF_003265355.1 Glycomyces dulcitolivorans
CGCGTTCCGGGCCCTGGGCGCCGCGCCCGGCGCGGACCTCGGCGCCGCGGCGGCGGCCGCGCTCACCGGTATTCCTGGGGCGCAACGGCTCCTGGAGACCCTCGTCGACCACAACCTGCTGCGCCGCCCCCGGCCGGGCCGGTACGAGCTGCACGACCTGCTGCGGGTGTACGCCGCCGAACTCGCGTCCGAGGCGGGCGAAGGACGGGAGGCGCTGTCGCGGCTCCTGGACTGGTACGTCGCGACCGGCCTTGGTGCGAGCGCGCACGTCCAGCCGGCGTCGCTCGACCCGTCCCTGGCCGAGCCGCCCGCCGGGGCGGTCCCCCTGGTGTTCAACGACTCCGAGCAGGCCATCGAGTGGTTCGAGACCGAGCACGACAACCTCATCGCGGCCGTCGCCGAAGCCGAAGCGCAGGGCCTGGACCGGCACTGCTGGCGGCTCGTCCATCTACTGTGGGCGCACCTGGACCGGTGCCGGGCCTGGCCGGAGATCGCCTCGCTCGCCGAGACCGGCCTGGCCGCGGCCCGGCGCGCGGGCGACCGCTTCGGCGAGGCCGAGATGCTCACGATGCGGGCGTCCCTGCGGCACCTCGGCCGGTTCGACGAGGCGATCGAGTCGCAGCGGGACGCCCTGGAGCTGTATCGCGCCCTGGAGAGCGCGGGCGGGCAGGCGGTGGTCTTGAACAACCTCGGAATGATCTTCCGCAGCATGGGAAGGCACGAGGAGGCGATCGACCACCTGCGCCGCTGCGCCGCACTCGACGAGGAGGCCGGGGACCCGGGCGACCTCGCGGTGTCGCTGTTCAACCTGGCACGGTCCTATATCGACGCCGGGCGCGCCGCGGAGGCGGTCGAAGCCGCGGGGCGCTCGCTGGAGCTGCTGCGCGGGCTCGGGCACCGGCGCGGCCAGGGCCGGGCGATGGAGGCGATCGGACTCGCGCACGCCCAAGGCGGCGCTCATGCGGAGGCGGCGGTGTGGCTGCGGGACGCCTCGGCGGTGTTCGCCGAGATCGGGGACCGCCTGCACGAGTCGCTGTGCCTGACGGCCCTGGGCCGGGCGCTGCGGGCCGCCGGACGTCCCGGCGAGGCCGCGGAAGCACTAGAGCGGGCCCTTGAACTCGCTGCGGCCCTTGGCGACCCGCGCGAGGCCGAGATCCGGGTCCTACTCGACGGGTCCTGAACGCGGCCAGGGCGCCCGGCGCGATGCCGGACGCCCTGTTTCCCACGCCCCACCCGGCGTCCCGGGAGAAGGGAGCCCTCCCGCGGCGCCGCAGCCGGGACTCAGAACTCCCGGTTGTCTCCGGTGATCCGCACGCTGAAGTCGCGGTTGTCGGGACCGGCGCCTCCATCCTTGGTGATGCGGACACTGAAGTCGCGGTTCCCGGAATAGGTGATCCGGACGCTGTCCCCGTCGGTCTCGGGGTCGTCGCTGACGATCCGCGCGGTGAAGTCGCGGTTGTCGGCCTCGTCGCCGGTGATCCGGACGCTGGGGTACGGCGGGGTGAAGCCGTCGGGGTCGCCCGTGATCCGCACGCTCGCGTACGGCGGGGTGAAGCCCCAGTCGGTACTGTCGCCGGTGATCCGGACGCTGTACGGAGGGTGGAAGCCCGAGTCGGGGTCGTCGCCGGCCTGGGCGGGGGCCGCGAAGGCGGCGACGGCGAGCGCCGCCAGCGAACCGGCGGCGGCGGTGCGGGCGAGCGCTGCGGCGGTGCGCC
>NZ_QFRW01000135.1 GCF_003265355.1 Glycomyces dulcitolivorans
CGTCCCGCGCGGCCACGTCCCCGCCCCGCGGGCGGGCCGCTCCCCGATCAACCCGCACCGCCCCGCGCCGAACCCCGGCCCGCTCCCGATCGGCCCGGCCCCGGCGCCGACGCTCGCCGCGGCCTGACCGCTCCGGGCTTTTCAGACCAGGGTGCGGACCGCGGCGGCGGTTGGACGCCTGCCGTGGCAGGACGCGGCCCGCACCCTCGACACGACCCGCGGTGAAGGAAAGGGGGCCGGTGCGACAGTGAAGTCGCACCGGCCCCCTTGCGCTGCAAGCGGAATTGCGGTCAATGGGTCGGGCCGGCGGCGTGCGGCCGCGCTGTCAGCGCCGGAGTTCGGCGGTGCAGCACTTGACGGAGCCGCCGCCCTTCTTCAGCTCGGACAGGTCGACGGGGACGGGCTCGTACCCGGCGGCCCGGAGCTTGCCGGCGAAGCCCAGGGCTTCGGCGTTGACGACGACGTTGCGGCCGTCGGAGACGAAGTTGAGGCCGAACCCGGCGGCGTCCTCGGCGTCGGCGATCACCGCGTCGGGGAAGAGCCGCTCCAGGAGGAGGCGGCTGCCGGGCGCGAAGGCCTCGGGGAAGTAGGCGATGTTCTCGTCGTCGAGGGGCGCGAGGGCGGTGTCGAGGTGGTAGTAGCGGGGGTCGACCAGGCGCAGCGAGACGACCTGGCGGCCGAACACGTCGGCGGCCTCGGCGTGGGCGCGGGCGTCGGTGCGGAAGCCCCAGCCGGCGAGGATCAGGCCGCGGCCGGGCAGGTAGGTGAAGTCGCCTTCGCCCTCGTTGATGTGCTCGGGCTCGGCGAAGGTCCATCCGGAGGTGCGGTACCACTTCTCGTGGGCGTCGGCCTCGGGGCGGCGCTCGGGGTGGCGGAAGCTCGCGCCGTAGGCGATGCCGTCGACCACGAAGGCGCCGTTGGCGGCGTACACCATGTCGGGCAGGCCCGGCTCGGGTTCGAGGCGGAGCACCTCGTGGCCGAGGCCGGTGTAGATGTCGGCGAGCTCTTCCCACTGGGCGCAGGCGAGCGCGGCGTCGACGGGGGCGGTGGTGTCCATCCAGGGATTGATGGCGTACTCCACCGCGTAGTAGGCGGGGCGGCACATGAGGTACGTGCGGCGACCGGGCGACCGGGTCGCGGTCACCTGGTCAGGTGAAGAACGGTGTTTCTCCATTGCGCGAGTGTAGACAGCCGCACCCCGCGAATTCGAGCCCGGAACCCCTCGACACACGGGAGTGTGATCAAACCGCCTCAATGTGCACGCTTGCAGGGCCTTTAGCGGGTTCGGCAACCGATTGTGGGCGGATTTCAGACCGATTCCGGGGCCCCTCCCCGTGCCCACCCTCCGCCTACCAGCACACCGATTACTCGTAAGGACTCTGTGTCGTTCTCCGGTCCCCCGGCGGCCTGGCCTTGGCCGCCGGGGGCCTTTTCGGTTCGTTGTCGGACCGGATCGGTTATTCGATGAGGACCGGGCCGGCTCGGGAGACGGCTCGGGCCGGGCCGAGGGCCTGCGGGATGCCGGTCGGGGTCTCGTCGACATAGACCGTCACCTCAAGGCCGTCCACTTCGCAGCGGACGAACTCGGTCGAGGACCGCTCCACCATCGCCTGCGCCGCCGCACACGCCTCGCCCTCGCCGAACAGGACCCGGGCCGCACCCGCGAGCGCCGCGGCGTCCGCCGCGCCCTGGGCCCGGTGGCGGGCCGCGCTCGCCTGGCCGATCGCGGTGAACGCC
>NZ_QFRW01000136.1 GCF_003265355.1 Glycomyces dulcitolivorans
CCCAGGCGCCGGCCGCCGGGGCCGGGGAGGAGGCCTCGGCGGGCGCCTGGGGCGAGCGCGCTCCGGCGAGCACCGCTGCGAGGCCGAGGGCGCCCGCGGCGCCGAGCAGTCGCCGCCGGGTCGGGTGCCGTTCGGTGCTCATGCGAACCGATTGTGCGCCTGGGGCGAGTGGGTCCGAGGGATTTGCGGGAGTGTCGCTCAGGCCGTGAGGCGATCGGGTGCGGGGAGCACTCCGGCCGCGGTGAGGTGGCCTCGTGCGGCCGCGATCGCCGCGGGGGTGGCGTCGAACAGCTTGCCTTCCTCGCGGAGGCGGTCGAGGAGGTCGACCGCGGTGAGGGTCTTGGCGTGCTCGGATCGCATCCCGGAGAAGTAGACGGTGATGCCGCGGTGTTCGAGGCGCTCGACGGCGTCGCGCAGGACCAGGGCGCCGGTCGCGTCGATGGCGCTGATGCGGGAGAGCCGGATGATGACGACGCGGACGTCGGCGGTCTCGGTGAGGGTGAGCAGGAAGCGGTGGGCGGCGGCGAAGAACAGCGGCCCGTCGATGCGGTAGGCGACGATGTGCTCGGCGAGCAGTGCGTGCTCGGCGAGGTGGTGGTCCCCCTCGGTGAGGGCGACGGTCTCGATGCGGGCCGAGGCCGCGATCTTGCGCAGCGCGAGGGCCCCGGCCACCACGAGGCCGCAGATGACGGCCCAGACCAGGTCGATCGCGAGGGTGACGGCCGCGGTGAGGACCAGGATCACCGCGTCTGAACGGGACGCTCGCATGAGGACTTTGACCGAGCCGACCTCGACCATGCGGATCGCGGTGGCCAGCAGCACCCCGGCGAGGGCGGCGACCGGGATGCGGGCGACCAGGGGCGCGGCGGCGAGCATGATGAGCGCCAGGACGACCGCGTGGGTGAGCGCGGCGAGCCGGGAGGCGGCGCCGGAGCGGACGTTCACGGCGGTGCGGGCGATCGCGGCGGTGGCGGGGACCCCACCGAACAGGGGCGCGGCGATATTGGCCAGGCCCTGGCCGAACAGCTCCCGGTCGGGGTCGTGCCGGGAGCCGACGGTCATGCCGTCGGCCACGGTGGCCGACAGCAGTGATTCGAGGGCCGCGAGCGCGGCCACCGCTACGGCGGCCCCGGCCAGGCCGGGGATCGCGGCGGGGTCGAGGAACGCCAGCGACGGCGCGGGGAGGGTGGCGGGGAGTCCGCCGATGGCGGGGGCGTCCAGTCTCGCCAGGACGGCGGCGACGGTGGCGGCGGCGACGGCCAGGAGGGAGAACGGGATCTGCGGGCGCCACCTGGCCCCGGCGAGCATGACGGCGGCGACGCCGAGCGCAAGCGTGATTGCGGGCCAGGACGGCTCGGCGGCGTAGTCGAGGACGGCCTGCCAGGCGATGCGGGCGACGTTCTCGCCTTCGGGCACGGCGACGCCGAGCGCGGCGGGGACCTGCTGGAGGAAGATGACAGCGGCGATGCCGACGGTGAAGCCCTCGACGACGGGGGCGGGGATGAGGCGGATGTGGCGTCCGGCCCTCGCGAGCGCGAGTCCGATGAGGAGGATCCCTGCCATGAGGCCGACGGTGAGGACGCCGCTGGCACCGTACTGGGCGACGATGGGGACCAGGACGACGGTCATCGCGCCGGTCGGTCCGGACACCTGGAAGTTCGAGCCGCCGAAGACCGCGGCGACCGCTCCGGCGACGACGGCGGTGGCGAGGCCGGCGGCGGCCCCGAGCCCGGAGGCGACGCCGAAGCCGAGGGCCAGCGGCAGGGCGACGATCGCGACGGTGGCCCCGGCGAGGAGGTCCCGGCCGGGC
>NZ_QFRW01000137.1 GCF_003265355.1 Glycomyces dulcitolivorans
CCCGGGCAGTGCCCGGGGCCGCCCTCCCCTTACGCCGCTTCGATGCGGACCTTGACCTTCTTGCCCGTGTACTCGGCCACGGCGGTGTACCCGGCGAGGTCGAGTGCGACCGAAGCGAACTCGCCCTTGACGGTCTTCGCCTCGATCACCGTGTACGTCTCCCCCGCGACCGGCGGGTGCTGGACGTCGAGCGCGAGCTCCAAAGTGGCGCCGTCCTCCGCGGTGAAGGTCCTGCCGACCTTCAGGACCGCGGACCCGCTGTCGCCCAAGGTGATCCGCAGGGCCGCGCCGGAGACGCGCAGGCCGCGGTCGGCCTTGACCTTCCCTGCGGCCGGGTCGAGCTCCAAGGCCCCGCCTTCGACGGCGACGTCGCCGTCGCCGAGCGCGGTGGCGGAGAGGACCCGCAGGACGCCGTCCTCGACCGAGACACCGCCGTCGAAGTCGTTGTCCCCGGCGAGGGCGAGCATCCCGGTCCCGGTCTTGGTGAGCGAGCCGTCGCCGCCGATGTCGTTGCGCCACACGTCGCTCGCGGAGAACCCGCCCTCGCTGGCGTCCAAGTTCACGGTGACGTCGTCGTCGAAGCGGCCGTAGCCGTCGGCGGCGGCGAACAGGTCGAGGCGGCCCCACTGCTCGGGGCCCTCCATAAGCGCGTACCCGGAGGCGAGCGCGGTGGTGCGCAGGACCTCGCGGCGCTGGTCGGCGTCCAGATAGGGCAGCCGGGTCTCCAGGAGCGCCTCGGCGCCCTTGGGGACGGTCATCTCGGCGTCCTCGCCGTCGCGGTCGAGGAAGTACGTCAGGCGCGAGGTCCAGGCGGCCTTGTTGGCGGCCCGGTCGGCGTACGGGTCGGTGTCGAGTCCTTCGCGGTGGGCCCAGGCGTACAGGTCCTCGGCGCCGGTGGCCGCGGTGAAGTAGGCCAGGGCCTGGTCTCGGGCGGCGGCGCGCAGCTCGGCGTAGGCGTCATCGTAGAGGACGGCGGCGGCGAAGGCGGTCGCGAGGACGCGCCCTGCCATGACGTCCACGGGCGAGTGCATGCCGCCGACGATGCGGGAGTCGCCGACGTCCCCGGCCCGCGCCAGCAGCTCCTGGAACCGCTCGGGGACGGCGTAGGCCAGCGCGTACGCGGCCAGGTAGGCGGCGTTGGTGTGCCCGGAGGGGAAGCCGCCGTCGTCGGCGGGGCTCGCGCCCCGCTGGCGCAGCAGCTGCGGGGCGACCTCGACCTCGGAGTCGTAGGCCGGGACGCCGAGGACGGGGATCCCGCCGGTCTCGACCACCGCGGAGTCCTCGTTCATGCGCCAGGGCCGCGGGTACTGGTAGGCGACCTTGGACGGGACGGTGGAGGCGTGCGGGCCGCGCAGGGTGTTGACGAGTTCGGCGACCTTCCCCAGGTCCGAGGCGGTCGAGCCCGCGCCGATGGCGGCGCCCTCGGGCGAGCCCGGCGGCACGGCGTCGCTGACGGGACCGGCCGGGACGCCGTCGGGCGCGCCGGTGATCGAGGTGACGGCCTTGGCCCCGGCCCGGTAGAGGTCGGCGAGCGGGCCGAGTCCGCCGATGGCGCTGAAGCTCTGGCTCTGCCGGTCGAAGACGAAGGACTGCTTCGCGGCGCCGACGGTGCGCTCGGCGGTGACCTCGGCGCAGTGCCGCAGGTTCGACTTGAGCGCTCTAGTGTCGGCGGGCGCGCCGGTGTTCCAGGCGTCGCCGGTCTCCCACAGCTCCTGGAAGCCGGTGAGGATCCGGATGGCGGCGTTGGTCTCGGGAGTCTGGTTCGCCGTCGTGTTGGTCAGGTAGTCGTCGACGAACGCCGTACCGGACCACTCGTAGCGCGCGGCGTCGGCGGTGCGGGAGGCGAAGACGCCCGCGGCGGCCGGGTCGGCCGAGGTCGGTGCGGCGGCGGCCGCGCCGCCGACG
>NZ_QFRW01000138.1 GCF_003265355.1 Glycomyces dulcitolivorans
CCACGGCGCCGGCCGCGGCCGCGGGCAGCAGCAGGACGGCGCCCGCCGCGGCGACGGCCCCGACGGCGGCCGAACCGAGCACGGTCCGCCCCTGAATCCCTCTGGCGCTCATCGCTTCCCGCCTTCCGTGGTTGCCGCAGCCAGGCCGGGCACGCGGACGCCGAGTGCGGCGACGCGCCGCAGCAGCGCCTCGTGGGAGAAGTGCTCGCGGACCGTCGCGAGCGACCGCTCGGACTGCTCGCGGTACCGGTCGGGGTCCATGAGGGAGCGCACGACGGCCTCGACCTCCTCGGGCTCGCAGTAGACGCCGCCCGCGCCGAACAGCGGCTCGAAGCGCGGCGGCATGACGCACGGGAGCCCGGCGGCCATGGCCTCCATGGGGGAGCGCCCGAACGCCTCCACGTACTCCTCGGCCGTGTAGTAGACCGCGACGTCGAGGCCGTGCAGGAACTCCTCGGGCGCGACCGACCCGAACGGGTAGCCCGTCCAGTTGCCGGGGAGCCGCCCGAGGACGCGCGCGGGCGCGTCGGTGCCGCCGAGGACGTGGACCTCGACGTCCTCCGCGTCCGGGTACGACGCGCGCAGGTCCTCGGCGATGGTCTGCCACTTCAGCTCGTGGTCGCGCGAGTGGCGGCCGATGCGGATCGTCCCGTCGGCCTCGCGCGGGCCCTCGCGCCGCCACAGGTCGGGGTCGAGCGACCCGAACCAGTAGTCCTCGGCGAGGTCGATCCCGCCGAGCTCGGCGGCGTGGTGGCGCTGGAGCGTGTCGCGCACCGACGGCCCGATCGCGTACCAGGTGCTGTCGCCGACCCAGGACCGCAGGTTGTCGCGGACGGTGGCGACGTCCCACGAGAAGTGGCGGCCGCTCCCGTCGGGGCCGTACGCCTCGAACGGCGTCTGGTTGATCAGCAGCACCGTGCGGGCCGGCTTGATCTCGGGCCGGTCGTCCAGCAGCCGCGACAGCGACGGCGGGAACCGCACGATCATGAGGTCGCAGGTGATCTCGTCCCCGGCGCCGAGCATGACCACGTCGTCGCCGACGAGCTCGGCGATCTTCGGGTTGACCTCCCGGCCGACGTTCCACTCGAAGACCGGCTGGTGCAGCAGCCCCACCGACAGCCCCGCGTCGCGGTACGCCTTGACCTCCTCCGCGTTCGACGCGGTGGTCCCGCCCAGGAGGTTCATGTTGGACACCAGCACGATGTCGAAGTGGCGCCTGATCGGCTCGCGTCGCTCGCGGCGGACGCGGTCGCGCCAGGACACGATCGCCTCCAGCATCGCGATCCGGAACGCGTCGGTGCCCTTCTCGTTGTCCGCGTACTGGTACATCACCGGCAGCGCCGTTGCGGAGAACCCGTGGTTCAACCGCGCGGTCCAGCGCTTGAGCGGCCGCAGCTTGCGGGCCGGCAGCGGCGCGAGCACGGCGCGCGACCGCGACCGGGCCTTCGCCGGGGCCTCCTCGGGGGCCGGGGCGACCGACGCCTCCTTGAGGGCCGCCAGCAGCCTACCCAGCATCGCCGCGACCAGCCCGAGTTCGAGCACGGCCACCGCGGCGACGACCGCGAACGCGACCGTCCGGTCCGCGACGAGGACCGCGGCGAGCACGGCGACCGCGACTCCGGACAGGGCCGCGAAAGGCGCGGCGCCGATCCTGCGGCCGCGCTTGAGGAGGTTCTTGATCTGCTTCGGCATCTACTCGTCCGGTCGGTGTGGGGTCGTGGCTCGGGCGGCGCTCATCGCCGCACGCTCCTGGCGGCGATCGCGGTCAGGACGGCCCCGGCCGCAGCCGCACCGGTCAGGCCGGTCGCCGCGGCCGTCAGCGCCGCCTCGGCCGAATCCGCGGCGAGCGCGAAACCGGCCCCGGCGAGCACCGCGAGCACGGCCACCGCGACCAGGAGCGACGCCTTGCC
>NZ_QFRW01000001.1:0-307 GCF_003265355.1 Glycomyces dulcitolivorans
CTTTTAGGAAAAAGCGGTGCAGGCAAATCGACCATTTTAAAGTTGTTAGAAGGGGCAGTCGTGCCAAATCAAGGGGTTGTCAGCATTCAGGGGAAACCGGTACAAAGCATTCAAGAGGAGATATCCTCTTATGTGTCTGTGCTCAATCAACAGCCCTATTTATTCGATACGTCTGTTTTAAACAACATTCGTTTAGGCTCACCAGAAGCGACAGAAGAGCAAGTACAAGAAGCCGCGCGGCAAGTGCAGCTGCACGATTACATTGAGTCTTTGCCAGAAGGTTATCACACAGGTGTACAAGAGACAG
>NZ_QFRW01000001.1:348-725 GCF_003265355.1 Glycomyces dulcitolivorans
CGTATGGCCCTAGCTCGGATTTTGCTGCAAAACACACCGATTGTTGTATTAGATGAACCAACCGTCGGGCTTGATCCACGCACAGAGCGTGAATTGCTTGAAACGATCTTCCGTGTGTTAAAAGGAAAAACAGTCATTTGGATCACCCATCATCTCACTGGCTGTGAGGCATGTGACCGTATGATGTTTATTGAAGATGGACGCATTGAGATGCAGGGGCAGCATCATGATTTGCTGAAAGAAAATGTGCGTTATCAAAAGCTGTATGAGATGGATCGTCCATTTTCGGTCGTGTAAAAAATGGATGACAAGAACGTTCGGACAGAAGATTTCTGCCCGAACGTTTTTTTGAGATTAAGGATTTACTTTTCCTACAC
>NZ_QFRW01000010.1 GCF_003265355.1 Glycomyces dulcitolivorans
CAAATTGGCCCCATTTATTTACTGGTCAATGTAGCAGGCATTCTTCGGATTAGTTCGATTGATCAGATTAGTACAGATGATTGGCACCAAACCTTCGCAGTCAATACACATGGTCTCTTTTACATATCCCAAGCTGTCTCCAAATACATGATGAAAAGATCAGAAGGGGTCATTGTGACTGTCAGTTCTAACGCAGGTGCCATTCCTAGAATGAATATGGCTGCCTATGCTGCTTCAAAAGCAGCAGCTACTTCTTTTACAAAAACGCTTGGATTAGAGCTGGCTACCTATGGCATTAGATGCAACGTCGTCTCGCCCGGCTCTACCGCAACACCTATGCAATGGGCTTTATGGTCTGATGAGCAAGGAGCAGATCAGGTGATTAAAGGTTCATTAGAGACGTATAAAACCGGTATTCCTTTACAAAAAATCGCTGACCCTCAACAGATTGCTGATGCAGTCATCTTCTTTGCATCTGAGCAATCCAGTCATATTACGATGCAGAATCTCACAATTGATGGTGGTGCAACACTCGGAATTTAGCATTTTATCAAAAAGGAGGCCTTTTCATGAAACATTCATTATTGTCGACAGAAGAAAAAGTACAGCTGATCCAAGACTATCAGCCAGGCGCATTTTTCCTTGCTTCTCCTAAACGAGCGTTACTTGCAGAGGGGATATTCCAGCATATTAAAACCAATCAACTCGATGAACTATCCAAAAAGGTAGCCCATGTTTTTGAGACTGCCAAACAAGCTGGTATTCAAACACCGATTGTTGCTGG
>NZ_QFRW01000011.1 GCF_003265355.1 Glycomyces dulcitolivorans
CAGAACTTGAAGGTCTAGATGATCTTCACCATCCGACTGGGGTGATTCAAGAGGCAGAGGATTTATTGGCAAAGCTATATGGAGCTAAACAAAGTTTTTTCCTTGTGAATGGCACAACCGTTGGCAATTTGGCGATGGTGATGTCTGCGTGTCAGGCTGGGGAGGGCATTTTCGTTCAGCGAAATTGTCATAAGTCTGTGTTCCATGCGATTGAGCTTGCGGGAGCGACGCCTATTATGTTAGAAACTGAGAGTGATCCGCACTTGCACGTCCCAACTCATGTGACGGAGGAAACAGTTAAACAAGCTATGGCGACACATCCTAACTGCCGGGCAATCGTTTTGACATATCCGAACTACTACGGACATGCAGCTGATTTATCAGGACTCATTCAAATGTGTCATGAAGCTGGCATCATTGTATTAGTTGATGAGGCACATGGTGCTCATTTTGTATTAGGCGGTGCCTTTCCTCCATCTGCCCTTTCCTATGGAGCAGACGTGGTGGTACAATCAGCACATAAAACCCTTCCGGCAATGACAATGGGGTCTTATCTCCATCTTCAAGGAGACCGAATTGATGTGAAGCGGATAAAGACGTTATTAACGATGCTT
>NZ_QFRW01000012.1:0-340 GCF_003265355.1 Glycomyces dulcitolivorans
CTTTGCACAGCACGCAGACGTTGTCGTAGTGGGAAACGTCATTTATGACAATTTTAAAGAAGCGTTAAAGACAGTCGACGCAGTGAAAAAGTCATCATAGTCAAACAAGACGAAACGGGTTAAAATAGAACATAAGTTCGAATTGGCGGTGAATGAAATGAATGAAATATCGAATCATCTATTAGAAGGGCTGAATGACGCGCAGAAAGAAGCGGTCAAAGCAACAGACGGGCCGCTGCTACTGATGGCAGGAGCAGGTAGTGGAAAAACACGAGTGCTCACGCATCGAATTGCGTATTTAATGGCAGAAAAGCATGTGGCACCGTGGAATATTTTAGCG
>NZ_QFRW01000012.1:394-716 GCF_003265355.1 Glycomyces dulcitolivorans
AGCAGCAAGAGAAATGCGTGAGCGTGTACAAGCCATTTTAGGGCCTGGTGCGGATGACATTTGGATCTCTACGTTCCACAGCATGTGTGTGCGCATTTTACGACGCGATATTGACCGTATTGGTGTGAATCGCAACTTTTCTATATTAGACACATCTGATCAGCTTTCAGTCATTAAAAACATTTTAAAAGAACGAAATATCGATCCTAAAAAGTTTGATCCACGTAGCATTTTAGGTTCAATCAGTAGTGCAAAAAACGAACTCATTGACGCAGAGGAATACGCAAAAACAGCCGGTGACTTTTACGATCAAGTGGTCAGC
>NZ_QFRW01000013.1:0-344 GCF_003265355.1 Glycomyces dulcitolivorans
CTTTGCCCTTGATACGTCAGGAAAAATGTCATCGTCTATTCAAAAACTACCATTTCTCCAATTGGTTGAAATCCGGCACGCTGATAGATATGTTTGCCGTCATTTGAGGCTTGTAACATCACACACTTTTGTTTGTTATCTGTTTGGGTCAGAAGGTAATGAAACATGTCACTGCCAAGTCCTCTTCCGCGGTGTTCTGCCTTTGTGATGACATCATAAATACCGTAGCTGTCTGCTGTTTCAATCAATAAGCCCGTTGTGACCGGTTTGTTGTGTTCATATCCAACGAACATGCGGGTACTCGGGTGTAATCGTTCAATCGAAAAGCGCTGGAAATAGCTGTT
>NZ_QFRW01000013.1:401-659 GCF_003265355.1 Glycomyces dulcitolivorans
AGGTGATCCTTCGAAAAGTTCGATAAATAAATGTTGATAATCGAGAAAGGTTTGATCGTCAGTCACTTCCTTGATCGTAAGCGATTGAGAGGTTCTTTGATCGATGTCGTTTGTATGTTCAAGCATCATGATTGTATTGCGTTCCACTTCTTGAAGCCCATATTTCTGCATGATATTCGACCAATCGGGGTGGAGCAGGCTTTGAGTGATCCATGTGCTGAATGCTAGCTGCTGTTGCTGCATTTGTTCGATGGCAGC
>NZ_QFRW01000014.1 GCF_003265355.1 Glycomyces dulcitolivorans
CAGTCTGGTGAGGCGCCCTAGAGATGATGGGGTTGATAGGCTCGACATGGAAGAGCAGCAATGCTTGGAGTGGACGGGTACTAACCGCCGAGAACTTAACACATACACGGACCTTCAAGGGTCAGGTAGAAACGACATTCACGCACGCTATGCGATTCTGAGACAACACATGCTCAGGCTCGATCGCACCACCACGCCCTCGGGTGTGTGCTGGTCGCGGATCGTCGAGCAGACCCGTCTCATGGGTTTGTTTGGTGGTGAGAGCGGAAGTGACACACCCGGTCCCATTCCGAACCCGGTCGTTACGGCTTCCAGCGCCGATGGTACTGCACCCGAGGGGGTGTGGGAGAGCAGGACACCGCCAAACATCTACATACGAGAGGCCCCCACCGACAGGTGGGGGCCTTCTTTGCATGCCTAAGAGGAAGTGGAGAGCGCGTCTCTCACTTTGGCAACGCCAACGCCGATGCCGAAGATCGCGCCTGTCACCAGGAACGTCAATAGCGACACGGTCACTAGTGCGATCGCGATTCCGATAGCTCCGACGACGCTAAAGAATGTGCTCACGTGGCCTCCTCCGTTGCAGGCTCTGGGTGTTGCCCTACAGGTATTGTCCCACATCGATGAATCAACCGTAGTATGCATCACAAGTTAGTTAGGTCACATTAGTGGACATTGGTTCAATCTCTCGTCTTCCTGTAGCTCCTCTACCGCCGTCGGCCTCGCGCCGGCTCGCCGCGGTGGGGCGGGATCCGATCAATCTGCATCGGGCGCTCGGGCATGCGCCGGCGCTGCTGGCGCCGGTGCTCGACCTCATTCACGCACTGCGGTTCGACGCGACGGTGGCCCGGTCGCTGCGGGAGCTCATGATCTGCCGGATCGCACAGCTGGAGGGGTCGGACTACGAACTGGCGCACCACCTTCCGATGGCCGCCGAGTCGGGATTGGACTCCGAGCAGTTGGCGTCCATCGCGGACTGGCGCGGGGCGGCGTGCTTCGACGAGCGGCAGCGGGCGGTGCTCGGGTACGCCGAGCACCTCGGGGCCGGGGCCGAGCGGGACGACGCGGCGCTCGACAAGTGCTTCGGGCCGGTCGAGCAGACCGAACTGACGGTCACGGGTGCCACGTACATCGCCCTCGCGCGGATGCTGCGGGCCCTTGACGTGCGGATCGACGGGTCGCCGCTGGGCTAGTCCGGGGATTGGAACCACTCCCGCCGGGGTAGGTGCGGATTCCGGCAATTCGTGATCTACACGGCAATAGCGGCTTAGGATTCGGGCACGTGTGGTATCGGTTCAAGTCGCCTACGGGAGTGAGTGATGACGACAGACAATGAGGGTCTGCTGCCCGGCGAACCCGTGGGGCCCACCGGGTCGGCGCTGTTCGTGTCGATCGCCGCGGCCCTGGGCGGATTCCTGTTCGGATACGACACGGCCGTGATCAACGGGACCACCGGCGCCCTTGAGACGCAGTGGGGGATCGGCTCGGTCGAGACCGGCGTCGTCGTCTCGTCGGCGCTCCTGGGCTGCGCGGTCGGTGCGTGGTTCGCGGGCTCTCTGGCGAACAAGATCGGCCGGCCCAAGGTCATGATGCTCGCGGCGATCGTCTTCTTCGTGACCTCGCTGGGCAGCGCCCTGGCGACCGGCCCGGTGGACCTCACGATCTGGCGCGTCATCGGCGGCTTCGCGATCGGTGCGGCCAGCGTCATCGCCCCCGCGTACATCGCCGAGATCTCGCCCGCGCACCTGCGCGGCCGGCTCGGTTCGTTGCAGCAGTTCGCGATCGTGCTCGGCATCTTCGGCGCCCTGATCGTCAACTACGGCATCCAGGCGTCGGCCGGCGGCGCGAGCGGCGAGGTCCCGTGGGGCGGCACCGCGTGGCGGTGGATGTTCGCCGCGGCTGCGATCCCGGCCTTCGTGTACTTCATGTTCTCGCTGAACATCCCCGAGTCGCCGCGCTACCTGGTGGCGAAGCAGCAGCTCGACAAGGCCCGCATGGTCCTGCTGAAGTACGTCGGCGGGAACGTCGACCACAAGATCATCGAGATCCAGGGGACGCTGACCAGCGACCACCCGCCGCGCATCTCCGATGTGCGCGGGCCGCGGTTCGGCCTGCTGCCGATCGTGTGGGTCGGCATCTTCCTGTCGATGTTCCAGCAGTTCGTGGGCATCAACGTCATCTTCTACTACTCGACGTCGCTGTGGCAGTCCGTCGGGTTCAGCGAGAACGACGCGTTCCTGACCTCGGTCATCAACTCGATCGTGAACATCGCCGGTACGATCCTCGCGATCTACCTCGTGGACCGGATCGGCCGCAAGAAGCTGCTGCTGTGGGGTTCGGCGATCATGTTCGTCGCGCTCGGCACCATGGCCGTCATCTTCGCGTCGTCGCCTGTGGACGCCGACAACAACCCGGTCCTCAGCGACGCGGCCGGCGTCATCGCGCTGATCGCAGCGAACGTGTTCGTGTTCGGCTTCGCGTTCACCTGGGGCCCGGTCGTGTGGGTGCTGCTGGGGGAGATGTTCCCCAACCGGATCCGCGCCTCGGCGCTCGGCGTCGCCGCAGCCGCGCAGTGGATCTCCAACTGGCTCATCACCGTCACGTTCCCGGAGCTGGCGCAGACCGGCCTGTTCCTGGCGTACGGCCTCTACTCGCTGTTCGCGCTGATCTCGTTCGTCTTCGTGTGGAAGATGGTGCGCGAGACCAAGGGCATCGAGCTGGAGGACATGGAGGACCTCGAACGGGGTCCGGTCCAGACCACCTGACACGCAGACGTGTGAAGCGGGGCGCCCGATCGGGCGCCCCGCTTCTGTTTCCCCCGCTGCTGGAGAAGGTCCTACTGGTAGGAGATCGCGCCGAGGATGTTGACCTTGGAGGCCCGCACCGCCGGGGCGATCGCGGCGACGAGTCCGACGAGGACGGCCGCGCCGAAGTAGGCGGCGATGAGCGCGGTCGGGACCGCGAACGACTCGACGCCCTTGGAGACGAGCGCCTGCTGGACGGCCCAGCCGAGGAGCAGGCCCGTGCCGATGCCCAGGAGGGCCCCGAACAGGGCGATCGTGACGCTCTCGACGGTGACCATGCGGGTGGTCTGGCCGCGGGTCATGCCGATGGCCCGGAGCATCCCGAGTTCGCGGGTGCGTTCGAGGACCGACAGGACCAGCGTGTTGATCACCCCGATGACCGCGACGATCATCGCCAGCGCCAGGAGCAGCTGGATCGCGATGATGGCGTAGTCGAAGAACACCGTGACCTGCGCGAGGTACTCCTCGTGGTTCTGGACGCTGACCGCGGGCTCGTCGGCGAGGATGTCCTCGACCGAGGCGGTGACCGCGTCGACGTCGGCGCCGTCGGCGACGTCGACCAGGGCCGTGGTCGGCTTGGGCGTGTAGAACTCGCCGGCGTAGGACGGGTCGACGTACCAGCCGTCGGTGTCCTCGTTGTCGGCGAGGAGCGCGACCACGGTGAACTCGTGGGCCTCGGTGCCGCGGCTGAACGTCGCCGAGACGGTGTCGCCGATGCCGACGCCGAGCTGCTCCGCGGCCGACTCGTTGACGGCGGTCTCGGCTTCGCCGAGGCCGTCGAGCGAGCCGTCGGCGACCTCGCCGCCGAACAGCTCAAGGCCGCCCTGGAGGTCGGAGGTGGCGTTGACGTACTGCTCGGTGCCGTCGACCTGGGCGAGGTCGTAGTAGAGCTCGACGGCGGCCGCGACGCCGTCGGCGTCCCGGATGTCGTCCATGAGGGCCGGGTCGAACGTGGCGGGCACGCTTGAGGTGACCGGGCCGGTGATGAACAGCTCGGCTTGGATCGAGGTCTCGAACCGTTCGGCCAGGCTCTCCTTGACGCTGGTGAGCAGCGTGGCCGTGGCGGTCACGAGGGTCACGCCGATCATGAGCGCGGCCGCGGTGACGGCGGTGCGGCGCGGGTTGCGGGACGCGTTGAGGCGCCCGAGCCGTCCGGCGAAGGACCACGCCCACACCGAGCCCAGCAGGGCCACGAGCGGCTTCGACAGCCAGGCCGTCAGGAGCGCCACGCCGACGAACACGACGCCCGCGCCGACCGCGGCGGCCAGGAGGTTGGTGCGGTCGGCCTCGAAGACCTCGTTGAGCCCGAGGACGATGCCGGTCGCGCCGACGAGCGTGATGATCAGGCCGGTGACGGTGACCGCGACGATCGGCTTGTCGGCCTTGGCCGCCTCGCGCATGGCCTCGACGGGCGGGATCTTGGAGGCCCGCACGGCCGGGACGAGCGCGGAGAGGACGGTGACGCCGATGCCGACGGCGAGTGCCGCGAGCGGGGCCGTCCACGGGATCGCGAGGCTGGTGCCGGCGGTGTCGAGGAGGTTGTTCGCGACGATCGAGGTGAGGCCCGCGCCGGCGGCGACGCCGATGCCGGCGCCGACGACGGAGGCGACCGCGCCGAGCAGGCTCGCTTCGGCGAGCACGGAGCGGATGATCTGACCGCGGGAGGCGCCGATGGCGCGCATCATCGCGATCTCCTTGAGGCGGCCCGCGATCACGATCGAGAACGTGTTCGCGATGAGGAACACCGACACGAACACGGCGATGAGCCCGAAGCCGAGCAGGAAGTAGCCGATGACGTTGGTGACCTCGGCGTTCTCGGCGTTCAGGTCGTCGACGTAGGCCTGGCGGGTCAGCGCCTCGGACTCCGCGCCGATCGCCGGTTCGAGCGAGGCGAGCAGCTCGGTGGCGCTCACGCCGTCCACGGCGGTCGCGGCGACGGCGGTGTAGACGTCCTCGCCGCCGAAGACCAGGCGCTGCGCCTCCGTCGTGGTGAACGCGAGTTCCGTTGCGCCCGAGAGCGAGTTGCGGCCGCCGGAGTAGCCGTAGACGCCGACGATCTCGTACCCGGTCTCGTCGGTCGCCAGCGAGTAGGCGTTGACGGTGTCGCCGAGGCCGAGTCCGGAGTCGGTGACGAACTGGGCGGAGACGGCGACTTCGCCGTCGGTCTCGGGGGCGCGGCCGTCGCGCAGTTCGCGCTCGACGGACTCGTCGCCCCAGTTGACGGCCATCGTGGGCGCGAGGGCGCCGACGATCTTGCCGTCGTCGCCGATGGCGTTGATCATCCAGGTGACGGTGGTGCTGACTTCGGCGACGTCGCCGGAGGCCTCGATCGCGTCGAGGGTCTGGGCCGAGACGCCGTCGCGGACGAGCCGGTCGCCCCGGTTCTCGGGTTCGACCGGCTGGACGAGGACGTCGGAGCCGGTGTAGGAGTCGCCGCTGAGGTCGTCGACCGTGGCGCGGATGGAGGCGGTCAGGACCAGTGCCGCGGCGATGAACGCCGATCCGAGGACGACGGCGAGGCTGGTGAGGATCAGGCGGGCCTTGCGGGCCGCCATCCCCTTGAGGGTGGCGCGGAGCATGTCTTAGCGGGCCTCTCCGGCGAGCGGGACGCGGTTCTCGAAGCCGCGCATGGTGTCGATGACGCTGTCGGCGGTGGGCCGGTGGAGGTCCTCGACGATCTGCCCGTCGGCGAGGAACACGACGCGGTCGGCGTGCGCGGCCGCGCTCGGGTCGTGGGTGACCATGACGATGGTCTGCCCGAAGTCGTCCACGGACCTGCGCAGGAACCGCAGGACCTCGCCGCTGGAGCGGGTGTCGAGGTTCCCGGTGGGCTCGTCGGCGAAGACCACCTCGGGGCGGGTCGCCAGCGCGCGGGCGCAGGCGACGCGCTGCTGCTGGCCGCCCGAGAGCTCGGTCGGCTTGTGGGTCAGGCGCTCCGAGAGGTCGAGGGTCGCGATGATGCGGGCGACCCAGTCCGGGTCCGGCTTGGCCCCGGCGATGGAGGCCGGCAGGAGGATGTTCTCCTCGGCCGTCAGGGTCGGGAGCAGGTTGAACTGCTGGAAGATGAAGCCGATCTTGTCGCGGCGCAGCTTCGTCAGGTCCTTGTCGTTCAGGCCCGAGATCTCGGTGTCGCCGATGAGGACGCTGCCGCGGTCGGTGGTGTCGAGCCCGGCGAGGCAGTGCATGAGCGTGGACTTGCCCGAGCCCGACGGGCCCATGATGGCGGTGAACGCGCCGGAGGCGAACTGGACCGAGACGTCGCGCAGGGCCACGACCTGGGCCTCGCCGGAGCCGTAGGCGCGCCACACGTTGCTGGCGGTGACAGCGGAGCGGGTCCGGGTGATCTGCGGGGCGGGGGGATTCGCGAGTGGCATGGGAGGGCCTTCCTGGTCGGGTGTGCTTCCTGTGCCCTTAAGGCTATGGACGCGCCCTTCCGTCCGCTTCGGTCGCGGGGCCACACTCGGGCTCCTCCGGAGGTCGGAGTGTCGCGCCCGGCCTCCGCAATTCGGCCGATCCTCCGGCTGCCTTTGGACGGACGGACGGGAGGGGCGGCGCCTTGCGGCGCCGCCCCTCTCCTGGTTTCCTTTGGGAATGAAGGCTATTCGTAGGCGATGGCGTTGAGCACGTTCAGCTTCGCCGCCCGCGCCGCCGGGGCGATCGCGGCGAGGAGGCCCACGGCCACGGCCGCGACGAGGTACCCGACGATGTAGTTCCACGGGAGCGCGAAGCTCGTCAGGCCCTCCTCTTCGAGCGCCTGCTGGACGGTCCAGCCCAGGCCGATGCCGACCGCGAGGCCGAGCACCGCGCCGAACAGGCAGATGATGACCGACTCGACGGTGATCATGCGCCTTGCCTGGCCGCGGGTCATGCCGATCGCGCGCAGGAGCCCCAGCTCCCGGGTGCGTTCGAGGACCGACAGGACCAGGGTGTTGACCACGCCGATGATCGCGATGATGATCGCGAGCGCGAGCAGGATCTGCACCGACGCCAGCAGGTTGTCGAGCTGGCCGGTCTGCTGGGCCACGAACTGGGCGTTGTTGGAGACGTCCACTTCGGGCTCGTCGGCGAGGATCGCGGACACCTCGTCCTGCACGGCGTCCACGTCGGCGCCGTCGGCGACCTGGATGTACGCCTGCATGGGCTTGGGCACCGTGAAGTGCGCGATCTGCGCGGGCGCGACCCACCAGCCGTCGGTGAGCAGGGCGTCGTCGAGGATCGCCTCGACCTTGAGCTGCGTCTCGGTCCCGTCGGCGAAGGTCACCGGGACGGTGTCGCCGAGCGCCAGGCCGTAGTCCTCGGCGGCGGACTCGTTGACGGCCAGGCCGTCGTCGGGGAGGTTCTCGACCGAGCCTTCGGCGACGGTGCCGCTGAAGATGTCCAGGCTCGTGGCGAGGTCCTCGCTGGCGAACAGGGCCGTCTGCCGGCCGTCGACCTGGGCGCCGAAGAACTCGCCGTAGAGGTCGCCGACCGCGGCCACGTCGGGCAGCGCCTTGATCTCGGCGAGCGTCTCGGGCGCGAAGGTGGGGATGTTGGCCCCCTGCTGGCCCATGACGATCAGGTCGGAGTCGAGGTTGGAGTCCGTCAGCTCCTCGGTCGTCTCCTTGAAGCTGGAGACGAGCGTGGCGATGCCGGTGACGAGCGCGACGGCGATCATGAGTGCGGAGGCGGTGATCGCGGTGCGCCGCGGGTTGCGCCCGGCGTTGAGCTTGCCGAGGCGGCCCGAGAACGACCACGACATGACCGCGCCCAGCAGCGCCACGAGCGGGCGCGACAGGATCGGCGTGAGCAGCGTGATGCCCACGAACGCGATGCCGACGCCGCTGAGGAACCCGGGCAGGCCGAGGTCGCCGAGGTTGTCGGTGAGCCCCATGGCGACCAGGACGCCGCCGACTGCGGTGACCGCGAGGCCCGCGATGGTGATGCCGCGCAGCGGCTTCGGCGGGTTGACCGCCTCGCGCATGGCGGCGACCGGCGGGACGCCGGAGGCCTTGACGGCGGGGACGACCGCGGAGAGCACGGTGACGCCGATGCCGACGGCGAGCGCCCACAGGGCCGTGGGCGGCACTTCGAGCCGGACGGCGAGGCCGCCCATGAACGAGGAGCTGACCAGCTGGGACAGGCCCCAGCCGAGCAGGACGCCGAGCCCGAGGCCGAGGATGGAGGCGATGACGCCGATGATCGCGGCTTCGGCGAGGACCGAGCCGACGACCTGGCCGCGTCCGGCGCCGATGGCCCGCAGGAGCGCGAGTTCCCGCTGGCGCTGGGCGACGATGATCGTGAAGGTGTTGATGATGAGGAACACCGAGACGAACACGGCGACGAGGCCGAAGCCGAGGAAGATGTAGCCCATGATGTCGGCGACGGCCGCGAAGCCCTGCGCCGCTTCCTCGGAGGCCTCTTCGCCGGTCTGGACCCGGTAGTCGGAGCCGATCGCGTCGGCGATGTCCTCGGTGGAGGCGTCGCCGTCGACGAAGATCGTCATGTACACGTTCTCGCCCTGGGCGAGCAGGAGCTGGGCCGCGGTGGTGGTGAAGCCCATCTGGGTCTCGCCGGCGAGGGAGTCGCGGTCGCCGGAGAGGCCGAAGACGCCGACGATCTCGTATTCGACGCGGTCGGCGGTGTAGGAGTAGGCGGTGACGGTGTCGCCGATGTCGAGCCCGGACTCGGTGACGAACAGGGTGGAGACGATGACCTCGTCGTCGGCCTGCGGGGCGCGGCCGTCGCGGAGCTCGTTGAGCCCCGGGTTCTCGTCGTTCCAGTTGAATCCGATGGTGGGGGCGAAGGTGCCGACGAGCTTCCCGTCGGCGCCGATGGCGTTGACCTGGCCGGAGACGTCGCCTTCGGCGGAGTCGACGCCGTCGACGCCGCGGACGGTGTCGAGGACGCCGGCGGGGATCAGGGTCGCGCTGGGGGTGTTCCCCTGGGCGGCGGCGGGGTCTTCGGCGGCGGTGACGACCGCGTCGACGCCGGTGAAGGCGTCGGAGATGACACCGGAGACGGATTTCTCCATGGTGGCGGTGAGGACCATCGCGGCGGCGACGAACATGGTGCCGAGGACGACGGCGAGGCTGGTGAGGACGAGGCGGGCTTTGCGGCTCGCCATGCCCTTGAGGGCGGCGCGCAGCATGGCTAGGCGATCTCTCCCTGGGCGGCGGCGACGAGCTCTTCGAAGTGCTTCATCTTGTCGATGACCTTGTCGGCGGTCGGGTCGGCCATGTCCTCGACGATCTGCCCGTCGGCGAGGAATACGACGCGGTCGGCGTAGGCGGCCGCGCCGGGGTCGTGGGTGACCATGACGATCGTCTGCCCGAAGTCGTCGACGCTGGTGCGCAGGAACCGCAGGACCTCGGCGCCCGAGCGGGTGTCGAGGTTGCCGGTCGGTTCGTCGGCGAACACGACGTCGGGGCGGGTCGCCAGCGCGCGGGCGCAGGCGACGCGCTGCTGCTGGCCGCCCGAGAGCTCGGTCGGCTTGTGCGACAGGCGGTCGGTGAGGTCGAGGGTGTGGATGATCTTCTTGATCCAGTCGGGGTCGGCCTTGGCGCCCGCGATGGCGGCCGGGAGCGTGATGTTCTCCTCGGCGGTGAGGGTGGGCAGCAGGTTGAACTGCTGGAAGATGAAGCCGATCTTGTCGCGGCGCAGCTTCGTGAGGGCTTTGTCGTTCAGGCCCGTCAGGGGGGTGCCGCCGATGTGGACGGTGCCGCGGTCGGTGGTGTCGAGGCCGGCGAGGCAGTGCATGAGGGTGGACTTGCCGGACCCGGAGGGGCCCATGATGGCGGTGAAGGCGCCGGAGGCGAACTGGACCGAGACGTCGCGGAGGGCGACGACCTGGGCTTCGCCCGTGCCGTAGGCCTTCCAGACGCCTTCGGCCGATACGGCGGTGGTCTTGACAGGGGATGAGGTGGACACGACGCTCTCGCTTTCGGGTGAAGGTGTCGTTTTCCGAGGGATTCGGTGGTGTGGTTTCCTCGCTTCGCGGGACGCCGCCCGTGAAGCCTTGGCGTGCTTCGTAATAGCGGATCGATGACGTCGACTCGCCTGATTGTGACATCATACCTGATGTCATTCGGCGTCGTGGTCCGCGTGATCCACTTCGACCATATGGCCTGCCGGGCCCGGCCGCATCCGCTTCGAGAACGGTCTTCGACTACGTCCGAAGGCGGAGGGGCCGGTACCCGGGGAGGAGCCTCAGCCGGTCGCGCCGGGCTTGACCAGGCCGGTCTCGTAGGCCAGGACCACGGCCTGGACGCGGTCGCGCACGCCGAGCTTGGTGAGCAGGTGCCCGACGTGGGTCTTCACGGTCGTCTCGCCGACGGTGAGGGAGTCGGCGATCTCGGCGTTGGTGAGGCCCTTCGCCAGGAGCATGAGGACCTCCTTCTCGCGGGCGGTGAGCGAGCCGAGGATCTTGGGGGAGCGGTCGTCGTCGCCGCCGCGGTGCTGCGCGAAGCGGCCCAGCAGGGTCGAGAGGATGTGCGGGGCGACGACCGCGCCGCCGCGGTGGACGGTGCGGATGGCCTCGACCAGGTCGGCCGCGGGCGCGTCCTTGGTGAGGAACCCGGCCGCGCCGGCCCTCAAAGCGCCGACGACGTACTCGTCGAGGTCGAACGTGGTGAGCACCAGGACCCGGGTCGGCAGGTTCGCCTGCACGATGTCGGCGGTCGCGGCGACGCCGTCGCGCCGCGGCATGCGGATGTCCATGAGGACCACGTCGGGGAGGAGGCGGCGGGTCAGCTCGAACGCCTCGACGCCGTCGCCGGCCTCGCCGACGATGTCGATGTCGGTCTCGGCGCCGAGCACCATCTTGAAGCCCGCGCGCAGGAGCTGCTGGTCGTCGGCGAGGAGCAGGCGGATCGGCCGGTCGCTCATGTGGTCACTCCCTGGAGGTGGGCGTTCTTGGGGAAGCGGGCCTCGACGAGGTATCCGCCGCCGGGCCGGGGCCCGGCTTCGAGCGTGCCGCCGTAGAGCGTGGCGCGCTCGCGCATGCCGATCAGGCCGTGGCCGCCGGAGAACCCGGAGACGACCGGCGCCCCGGTTCCCGAGTCGCCCACGGAGATCCGGAACTCCTGGTCGCCGTAGTCGACGACGACGCCGGCCCTGGCGTGGGGCCCGGCGTGCTTGAGCGTGTTCGTCAGGGCCTCCTGGGCGATCCGGTACACCGCCAGGCTCACGCCCGTCGGCAGCGGGTACTCCTCGCCGCGGATGGTGTAGCGCACCGGCAGGCCGGCGTCCTTGGTCTGCGCCACCAGCGCCCGCAGTGAGTCCACTGTAGGCTGCGGTTCGAGGTCGGCGGGGTCGCTCTCCTCATGGCCGTTCCGCAGCACGGTGAGGATGTCCCGCATCTCCCGCAGCGCGGTGCGCGCGGTCTGGTTCACCGTCGTCAGCGCCTCCTCGGCCGCGACCGGGTCGGTGCGCAGGACCCGCTTGGCGCCCTCCGACATCACGCCGATGACCGAGATGTGGTGCGCGACGACGTCGTGCAGCTCGCGGGCGATGCGCCGCTGCTCGTCGGCCACCGCCTGCGCGGCGAGGGCCTCCTGCCGCTCCTCGGCGAACCGGGCCCGGTCCGACAGCTCCTCGACCTTCTCGCGGCGGTTGCGCACGACCCATCCGATCCAGAACGCGGTGGCCGCGAGGACCAGGTTGACCAGGACGAGGACCGTCGCCGTCAGGTGGTCGGTCCCCTCCAGCACGGGGAAGGTGTAGATCACCATCGTGATCGGGCCCCAGATCGCCGCGGTGGCCGCCAGCGCCCGGGCGAGCGGCAGGTAGGCCGCGGCGGTGTAGGTCAGCACGAAGAATCCGATCCCGCTGTCGGCGCCCATGCTCTCCAGGGGCTCGATGTACACCGCGCCGGCGGTGATCGCCAGACCGAGGACGATGCCGGCCCACAGCGCGACGCGCCGCAGGCAGATCACGACGAAGGGCACCATGATCATCGCGATCTGGCCCAGCGAGTAGTCCAGCTCGGGGGCTATCTGGGCCATCGCCAGGAAGTAGCCGAAGTACCCCAGCGCCAGGGTCAGCGCCAGCACGCAGTCGGCGAAGAAGGGCCGCTCGTGGAGCCAGAGGCGCAGACGGCGGAGCATGGTGGCGGCTTGCACGCTCTATACCGTATCCGCCGGTCCCTCCCCGTTCATCGAACGTGGGAATGATTCGCGGCTCCGCCTCAGGTAGGAGGCATCTCCAGTCCAGGCAGGACGGTCGGCAGCGGGTACGCCGGCGGCTCCCCGCCGAACTCGGGGCACAGCTTCTGGTGGGCGCACCAGCCGCACAGCTTCGACTTCTGCGGCCGGAACTGCCCCGTGGCGATCGCCTCGCGCATCGAGGCCCACAGCGTCTTGAGCGTGCGCTCGAACTGCTCCAGCTCACCCTTTGCGGGGCTGTAGTCCAGGACCTCGCCGTCGCCGAGGTACATCAGGCGCAGCAGCGTCGGCACCGTGCCGCGGGTGCGCCACCACACCAGCGCGTAGAACTTCATCTGGAACAGCGCCTTGTCCGCGAAGCGGTCCGGCGGGCGCTTCCCGGTCTTGTAGTCCACCAGCCGCACCAGCCCGGCCGGGTTGACGTCGGCGCGGTCGATGAAGCCCTTGAGCTGCGTGCCGTCGTCGAGCGTGGTCGTCACCAGGCACTCGGTGCGGTGCGGCTGGAGGCGCTGGGGGTCCTCCATGGAGAAGTACGTCTCGACCAGCCGCCGCACCCCGCGCAGCCAGCCCGACTCGTCGTCGAGGTCGTCGAACAGCTCCGAGTACTCCTGGGAGGAGTTCAGCTTCGACCACTCGGGCTCGATGAGCGCCAGCGCCTCCTGCGGGGTGCGCTTCCCCGCGTCCAGCTCGTAGAGCCGCTCCAGCACCGCGTGGACGAGCGTGCCCTGGACCTGCGCCCGCGAGGACGGCTCGGGGAGGCGGTCGACCGCCCGGAACCGGTACAGCAGCGGGCACTGCTTGAAATCCCCGGCGCGCGAAGGGGACAGCTGGGTCGGTCGGGTGGCGTTCGACATCCTTCGAGCATAGGGCGGGGGACCGACACGCCTCTCGGGCGTCCCGCCCGCGTAACATAACGCGTGTACTGTTTAGGGCATGAGCACCGATGACCTCCTTCGCCCCGACCGGAACGCGCAGGCCCGCTCCTTCGGCCGGGCCGCCGACCTCTACGACGCCGCCCGCCCCGTCTACCCCGCCGAAGCCCTCGCCTGGCTCGCCGGCGACCAGCCCGCCGACGTCGTCGACCTCGGCGCCGGCACCGGCCTGCTCACCCGCGGCCTCATCGCCCTCGGCCACCGGGTCACCGCCGTCGACCCCGACGAGCAGATGCTCGCCAAGCTCACCGCCGCGACCACCGGCCTGGTCGCCGCCCGCCCCGGCAGCGCCGAGGCCCTCCCGCTCGCAGACTCCAGCGCCGACGTGGTCACCGCCGGGCAGGCCTTCCACTGGTTCGACCGGGCCAAGGCCCTCCCCGAGATCCGCCGTGTTCTGCGCCCCGGCGGGGTCCTCGCCCCGATCTGGAACCTCCGCGACGAGTCCGTCGACTGGGTGGAGCGGCTCACCGAGGTCATCGGCTCCTCCAAGGGGGAGATCACCGCCCTCGGCGCCGCCGAGCCTGGCTACTTCGGGCCCGTCTTCGGCGAAGCCGAGGTCCGCGTCTTCCGGCACGAGAAGCCCCTCGACCCGGCCGGCCTGGTCCGGCTCGTCCAATCGCGCTCCTACTACCTCACCGCCGGCCCCGAGCGGCAGCGCGAACTCGTCGCGGGCGTCGAGGACCTCCTCGCCACCCACCCCGACCTCGCCGGGCATGAGACCTTTCCGATGCCCTACAAGACCTACGCATTCAGGGTCCGGCCCGTCTAGCGCGTAGCATTGCCGCCGATGACGACCAACGTCCTGGCCTTCCGCCGCTCCGGTTTCACGCTCGTCCGCGTCAAGGGCATCCCCGTGACGCTCGGCTACACGTGGCTCATCCTCGCCGCGATGGTCGTGGCCGTGTACGCGCCGGTCGTCCAGCGCTCGGTGCCCGGCATCGGCGCGGGCGCCTCGCTCGCCGTCGCCGCCCTGTTCGCGCTGACCCTGCTCCTGTCGGTCTTCCTGCACGAGCTCGGCCACGCGCTGGTGAGCCTGCGCGCCGGGATCGGCGTCCGCCAGATCAACCTCGACGCCCTCGGCGGCTTCACCGAGATGGACCGCGAGGCCCCCAAGCCCGGGACGGCCGCCGCGATCGCGCTGGCCGGGCCCGCCGTCTCGCTGCTGCTGGGCCTGGTCGGCCTCGCCGGGGTCGCCGCGATCGAGATGGGCACGCTCGCCTGGCAGCTGTGCTTCCAGGTCTGCGTCGCCAACCTCCTCGTCGCCGCCTACAACCTGCTCCCGGGCCTGCCGCTGGACGGCGGCAAGGCCCTCCAGGCCGGCATCTGGGCCGCCACGGGCGACCGCTGGAGCGGCTACCGCGTCGCCGGGTGGGCCGGGCGCGTCGTCGCCGTCGCTACCGTCGGCGCCGGTCTGTGGCTCTTCTCCAACCGCTGGTTCTCCTGGATCGGCCTGATCCTGCTCCTCATGGTCGCCTTCGAGCTGTGGCGCGGGGCCTCCTCGGCGATCCGCGCCGCCCGCATGGGCCCGCGCGTCAAGGCCCTCGACGCGGCCGCGCTGGCCCGCCCGGTGGTCGTCGTCAGTGCCGCCTCGACCCTCGGCGAGGCCCTGGCCGCCGCCGATGGCCGCGAGGTCGTGGCCGTCGACGGGCGCCCGGTGGGCGTGCTCGACCGCGCCAGCGCCGAGGCCGTCCCGGCCGACCAGGTGGGCGCGATGCCGCTGGGCGGCCTGCTGCGCTCGGCGAAGCAGATCCCCGGCATCGACTCCGCCCTCAAGGGCCAGGCGCTGGTCGACGCGATCGGCAAGAGCGGCGCCGACCGGTTCTTCGTGGTCGATGAGGGGCGCCTGACAGGGCTGCTCTACACCGCCGACGTGGTCAAAGCCCTCCGTTAAGATGCTTCGGACCTGACCGAAGGAGACATGAGGCAAGTGGCATCTGACCTGCTGGCACCGGGCGACCGCGTCCAACTGACCGACGCGAAGAACCGGAAGGCCACGATCACCCTCGCCGAGGGCGGCGCCTTCCACACCCACCGCGGGCGGCTCTTCCACGACGACCTCATCGGCAAGCCCGACGGCGTCACGGTCACCACCGAGGGCGGCACCGCCTACCTGGCGCTGCGCCCGCTCCTGCCCGACTACGGCCTGTCGATGCGCCGCGGGGCCCAGGTCATCTACCCCAAGGACATCGCCCAGATCCTCACGTTCGGCGACATCTACCCGGGCGCGCGCGTGGTCGAGGCCGGCGCCGGCTCGGGCGCGCTCACCAACTGGCTGCTGCGGGCCGTGGGCCCGACCGGGCGGGTCTTCTCGTGGGAGCTGCGCGAGGACTTCGCGAAGATCGCCCAGGAGAACGTCCAGGGCTACTACGGGGAGCTCCCCGAGCAGTGGACGCTGACGGTGGGCGACGTGGCCGAGGCCGAGCTGGACGCGCCGGTCGACCGGGTCGTGCTCGACATGCTCTCGCCGTGGGAGGTACTGGACACTGTGGAGCGCATCCTGCGCCCCGGCGGCGTCTTCATCGGATACGTCGCGACCACCACGCAGATGTCGGAACTGGTCGAGGCGCTGCGCGAGCGCAAGACCTTCACCGAGCCCGAGGCGTGGGAGTCGATGATCCGCGGCTGGCACCTGGAGGGCCTCGCCGTCCGCCCCGACCACCGCATGATCGCGCACACCGCGTTCCTCATCACCGCCCGCAAACTCGCCCCCGGGACGGTGGCCCCGGCGCGTAAGCTCAAGCCCTCCAAGGGCCAGCAGGCGCTGCGCGAGCGGAACGCGCGGATCGCCGCCGAGGCCGAGGCGAAGCCGACAGAAGATGTAACGGAAGAGTAACAATCTGCGGGTTTTCTGAGTCGGATTCACGACTTCCCAAGTGCTGAAACAAGATAGCGCGGCTCCTCAAACGAGGGAGCCGCGCTGCTTCGTTCCGGTCTAGTCGTCGGCGCCGGGGCCCGCGACGGGCGCCTTGGAGGCGGAGTCGCGGACGTAGATGCACTCGCCGGGGCAGTCGTGCGCGGCGTTGACGATGTCGAGGCGCAGCCGTTCGGGCACTCTGACTTGGGAACCCGCCGTAGTCAACAGCTCGCCCTCAGTGTCCTTGACGTATGCGAGTCCATCGATGTCGAACTCGAACACGTCCGGGGCGTACTGCACGCAGAGCCCGTCCCCGGTGCAGGCGTCCTGGTCGATCGAGACTTCGAGTTCACGTTCCACAGCCATGGCTCCCACATTAAATCGCATCGAGAATGTAGCGCAATGTCGGTGGCGAGCCTTACTATTGGCCTCCCCAGCCAGCTACGGTTGGATGTACGAACACTCTCCTGGGAGGTGTGACCCGTGGCACGAAGCAACGAAGACCGTCGACAGAACCTGGGCCAGGGCTCAGAGCGCGACGAACTGTCAGGACAGGTCGAAGAGCTCCAGGAAGAACTGGCCGCGGCTCGGCGCCGTCTCACCGAAACGCCCCGACACATGCACATCCTGGAGGAGCGGCTCGCCGCCGCCCAATCCCAGATCGACCGCCTGTCGGAGCAGAACGAGCGGCTCGTGTCGACCTTGAAAGAGGCCCGCGAGCAGATCGTCTCACTGAAAGAGGAAATCGACCGGCTCGCCCAGCCGCCGTCCGGGTACGGCGTGTTCCTGGGCGCGCGCGAAGACGGCACCGTAGACGTCTTCACCTCCGGCCGCAAGTTCCGCGTGTCGCTCGCCCCCTCGATCGACCCCGAGGAACTGGAGCGCGGCCAGGAGGTCCTGCTCAACGACGCCATGAACGTGGTCGAGGTCCTCGACTACGAGCGCATCGGCGAAGTGGTCACCCTCAAGGAGCTCATCGAGGTCCCCGGCGGCGGCCCGCCGGACCGCGCCCTCGTGACCAGCCACGCCGACGAAGAGCGGGTCGTGCTGCTCTCCGACGCGCTCATCAACGGGCCGCTGCGCGCCGGCGACTCGGTCATGATCGAGCCGCGCGCGGGCTACGCGTACGAGCGCATCCAGAAGAGCGAGGTCGAGGAGCTGGTCCTCGAAGAGGTCCCCGACGTCGACTACTACGACATCGGCGGCCTCGACGGGCAGATCGAGATGATCCGCGACGCCGTGGAGCTCCCGTTCCTGCACGCCGACCTCTTCCGCGAGCACGAGCTGCGGCCGCCGAAGGGCATCCTGCTCTACGGCCCGCCCGGCTGCGGCAAGACGCTCATCGCCAAGGCCGTCGCCAACTCGCTGGCCAAGAAGGTCGCCGAGATGCGCGGGGAGGAGGCCTCCGGGCGCTCCTACTTCCTCAACATCAAGGGCCCCGAGCTGCTGAACAAGTACGTCGGCGAGACCGAGCGGCACATCCGCCTGGTCTTCCAGCGGGCCCGCGAGAAGGCCAGCGAGGGCATGCCGGTCATCGTCTTCTTCGACGAGATGGACTCCATATTCCGCACGCGCGGATCGGGCGTCTCCTCCGACGTCGAGAACACGATCGTCCCGCAGCTGCTGTCGGAGATCGACGGCGTCGAGGGCCTGGAGAACGTCATCGTCATCGGCGCCTCCAACCGCGAGGACATGATCGACCCGGCGATCCTGCGGCCCGGCCGCCTGGACGTCAAGATCAAGATCGAGCGGCCCGACGCCGAATCCGCGAAGGACATCTTCTCGAAGTACATCACCACGACCCTGCCGCTGCACGACGACGACCTGCGCGAGCACGACAAGGACCGCGACGCCACCGTCAACTCGATGATCCAGGCGGTCGTCGAGCGCATGTACTCCGAGGTCGACGAGAACCGCTTCCTCGAAGTCACGTACGCCGACGGCGACAAGGAGGTCCTGTACTTCAAGGACTTCAACTCCGGCGCCATGATCGAGAACATCGTGGCCCGCGCCAAGAAGATGGCCATCAAGGACTTCCTCACCAACCAGTCCAGGGGCATCCGCCTCACGCACCTCATCGACTCCACTGTGGATGAGTTCCGCGAGAACGAGGACCTGCCGAACACCACCAACCCGGACGACTGGGCCCGCATCTCCGGCAAGAAGGGCGAACGGATCGTCTACATCCGCACGCTCGTCTCCGGCAAGGGCGCCGACTCCGGACGCAGCATCGACACCGTGTCGAACACCGGTCAGTACCTGTAGCGAAGCGGAAGGTACCAGGAAGCACAGCCTGTAGCGAAGCGAAAGGTACCTAAGGCACGGCCTCTAGACGCTGAGCGGTGAATCGGCCGGCGGGATCGCCCCGCCGGCCGATTCCCCCTGTCCCGAACGTGTCGGCACCCCATTCCCCGGGTAACCGATATCCATGAGGCAATTGCACATCGAGCTGGCGGAAATCCAGTCGGACGCCCTCCGAGGGGGCGCAAAGGGGCCTGGACGGACTAGGCTCGAAGGCATGACCGTTCGCCGCATCATGGGCACCGAGATCGAATACGGGATCTCCGTGCCGGGCCAGCCGGGGGCCAACCCGATGGTGACCTCCTCGCAGATCGTCAACGCCTACGCCGCCCGCCCCGAACTCTCCAAGGGCGGCCGTGCCAGGTGGGACTACGAGGAGGAGACCCCCCTGCGCGACGCCCGCGGCTTCACCTACACCGGGGCCCTCTACGACCCCGCCGAGAACCTCGCCGACGAGGACTCCGGGCTCGCCAACGTCATCCTCACCAACGGCGCCCGCCTCTACGTCGACCACGCCCACCCCGAGTACTCCACGCCCGAGGTCACCAACCCCCGCGAGGTCGTCCTCTTCGACAAGGCCGGCGAGATGACCATGGCCGAGGCCGCCCTCCGGGCCGCCCACACGCCCGGCATCGGCCCCATCAACCTGTACAAGAACAACACCGACAACAAGGGCGCCTCCTACGGCGCCCACGAGAACTACCTTATGTCGCGCCAGACGCCCTTCGCCGACATCGTCGCCCACTTCACGCCGTTCCTGGTCACCCGCCAGGTCTTCGCCGGCGCCGGGCGCATCGGCATCGGCCAGGACGCCTCCGAGCACCGCTTCCAGATCTCCCAGCGCGCCGACTTCTTCGAGGTCGAGGTCGGGCTGGAGACCACCCTGAAGCGCCCCATCATCAACACCCGCGACGAACCGCACGCCGACGCCGAGCGCTACCGGCGCCTGCACGTCATCATCGGCGACGCCAACCTCGCCGAGCACGCCACCTACCTCAAGGTCGGCACCGCCTCGATCGTCCTGGCCATGATCGAGTCCGGCGTCTTCGACGGCACCCTCGGCATCGCCGAGCCCGTCGCCGAACTGCGGGCCGTCTCCCACGACCCGACCCTCACCCACAAGATCGAACTGCGCAACGGCAAGCGGCTCACCGCGGTCGAACTCCAGATGTCCATCCTGGAGCAGGCTGAGGCCTACTGCGGCCCCGACGCCGACCCCGCCACCCGCGAGGTCCTCGACCAGTGGGCGTACGTCCTCGACGCGCTGGCCCGCGACCCCATGGAGCTGGCCGACATGCTCGACTGGCCCGCGAAGCTCTCCCTGCTGGAGCGCTACCGCGAGCGCGAGGGCCTCGACTGGGGCGCCGCCAAGCTCCAGGCCATCGACCTCCAGTACCACGACGTGCGCCCCGAGAAGGGCCTCTACCACCGGCTGGTCGCCCGCGGCAAGATGAAGCGGCTCCTGACCGACACCGAGATCATCAACGCCATGACCGAGCCGCCCAGCGACACCCGCGCGTTCTTCCGCGGCCGCTGCCTCTCGCGCTACCCCTCCGAGGTCGTCGCGGCCTCGTGGGACTCCGTCATCTTCGACGTCGGCGCCGACTCGCTCGTGCGAGTGCCCATGATGGAGCCCGAGAAGGGCACCAAAGCCCATGTGGGGGAGCTGTTCGAGCGCTGCGCGGCGGCCAAGGACCTCCTGGACGTCATCACCGCCGACTAGCCGACACCGGACCGCCGCGGGAATATTACAGAGTGGTACAGCGTCGTATCTGGCGTGCTGTCGTACTCTCGCGGTACGGTTTATGCACCGTCAAGGTAGAAGGGAACAGCTATGGCAGCGAAGGACTCCGGCGGGCAGTCGCAGTCGCAGCGGTCCCGGCAGGAAGCAGATGCCGAGACCACCGAGGCCGCTGTAGACCCCGAGATCGCCGAACGCCACGAAGCGATCACCGAAGAAGTCGACGACCTGCTCGACGAGATCGACGAGGTCCTGGAGACCAACTCCGAGGAGTTCGTCCGCTCGTTCGTGCAGAAGGGCGGCCAGTAGCCGCACCTGCGGTCGACAGGGCACCTGGTGTGACGAGCAGGCGCACCGGGACCCTGGCGCCGTTCAGTCGCAATCTCGGCCGAGCGTCGAAAAGAATAGAGAATTAGGGAGGTCATGTCGTGACAGGTCAAGGATTCCCAGGCAAACTGCCGCACGCGTATATGACGGCCGGAACCTCCTCCTTCTCGGAGTTCCTCATGCAGGCGGCACCGGAACTGCTGCCGGGGCGCAGGCCCCTGCCCCCCGGTGACTTCACCGAGATGAGCGCCCACGCCACCACGATCGTCGCCCTCAGGACCGCTGAAGGCGTCGTCATGGCGGGCGACCGGCGGGCGACGTCCGGCAACTACATCGCGAGCCGCGACATCGAGAAGGTCTTCCCCGCGGACGGCTACTCGCTCGTCGGCATGGCCGGCACCGCCGGACTCGGCATCGAACTCATCAAGCTCTACCAGGTCGAACTCGAACACTACGAGAAGATCGAGGGCGCCCCGCTCACCTTGAACGGCAAGGCGAACCGCCTCGCCACCATGCTGCGCGGCAACCTCGGCATGGCCATGCAGGGCCTCGCCGTCGTCCCCCTGTTCGCAGGGTTCGACAACGACGCCCCCACCGTCGCCGAAGCCGGCAAGATCTACAGCTTCGACGTCGTCGGCGGCGTCTACGCCGAACGCGACTACGACTCCATCGGCTCCGGCTCGATCTTCGCCAAGGGCTCGATCAAGAAGCGGTACCGGCGCGGCCTGAGCACCGAGGACGCCGTCAAGGTCGCCGTCGAGGCGCTCTACGACGCCGCCGACGACGACTCGGCCACCGGCGGACCCGACCCGATCCGCGACCTCTATCCCATCGTCATGAGCGCCACCGTCGACGGCTCCAAGCGGATCGACGAGGCCGTCGTGGCCGAACTCGCCCGCTCGGTCATCGCGGCCCGCACCGAGAACCCCTACGGATAACGAGAGGAGCCTGACATGGCCATGCAGTTCTACACCAGTCCCGAGCAGATCATGCGGGACCGGGCCGAATTCGCCCGCAAGAACATCTCCCGCGGCCGCAACGTCGTGGTGCTCTCGTGCGCCGACGGGGTCCTCCTGGTCGCCGAGAACGTCTCCTCGGCGCTCCACAAGGTCTACGAGCTGTACGACCGCATCGGCTTCGCCGCCGTCGGCAAGTACAACGAGTTCGAGAACCTCCGCACCGCCGGCGTCCGGATGGCCGACCTGCGCGGCTACTCCTACGACCGCCGCGACGTCAACGCCGCCAGCCTCGCCAAGGCCTACGCGCAGACGCTCGGCGCGATCTTCTCGGAGCAGACCAAGCCCTTCGAGGTCGAGATCTGCGTCGCCGGCGTCGGGGCCTCCCCCGACGGCGACGAGCTCTACCGGCTGACCTTCGACGGCTCGATCAACGACGAACCCGGCTACCTCGCCATGGGCGGCGACGCCGAGCACCTCGTCGAGGTCCTCTCCGAAGGCCACGACTCCGAGGCCCCGCTCGCCGACGCGTTCGCGCTGGCGCTGCGGGCCCTGTCCCACGGCGGCTCGAACGGCACTCCGCGCGAGCTGACCACCGACGTCCTCGAAGTCGCGGTCCTCGAACGGGCCCGCCCCGGCCGCGCGTTCCGGCGCATCGAGGGCCTCGCCCTCGACGCGCTCATGCCCCGCGACGAGGCCGAGCCCGACCTCGACCCGGACGAGGTCCTCGGCGACGAGCCCGGCGACGACGCCGACACGCCGGACAAGGGCGAGAAGCCCCAGCCGAGCGAATAGGCAACGGCCCGAACCGCATTCACAGATACGAAACTCCCGCACGCAAGTGGACGGTCGCGGGGGCGGCAGCGCCCCCGCGACCCCGCGAACAACCGCCACCAAGCCCGTCGCGGAGCGAAACCGTTCGACCGCGAGGGGTGTTCTCCTCATAAGAATCGGGGTAGGGTTTCGACATGGACAGGCGCATTTTCGGACTGGAGACCGAATACGGGGTCACTTGCACCTTCAGGGGACAGCGCCGCCTGTCTCCGGACGAAGTGGCCCGATACCTCTTCAGGCGCGTGGTCTCCTGGGGCCGCTCCTCCAACGTGTTCCTCCGCAACGGCGCCCGCCTCTACCTCGACGTGGGCTCCCACCCCGAGTACGCCACCCCCGAATGCGACTCCGTCGAGGACCTGGTCAAGCACGACCGGGCCGGCGAGCGCATCCTCGAAGGCCTGATGATCGACGCGGAGAAGCGCCTCCACGACGAGGGCATCGCCGGGGACATCTACCTGTTCAAGAACAACACCGACTCCGCCGGGAACTCCTACGGCTGCCACGAGAACTACCTCGTCAGCCGCCACGGCGAGTTCGGGCGCCTCGCCGAGGTCCTCATCCCGTTCCTGGTCACCCGCCAGCTCATCTGCGGCGCCGGCAAGGTCCTCCAGACCCCGCGCGGGGCCCGGTTCTGCCTCTCCCAGCGCGCCGAGCACATCTGGGAGGGCGTCTCCTCCGCGACCACCCGCTCCCGCCCGATCATCAACACCCGCGACGAGCCCCACGCCGACGCCGAGCGGTACCGCCGCCTCCACGTCATCGTCGGCGACTCCAACATCAACGAGATCACCACGCTGCTGAAGATCGGCTCGGCCGACCTGGTGCTGCGGATGATCGAGACCGGCGTGACCATGCGCGACCTCACCCTGGAGAACCCGATCCGGGCCATCCGCGAGATCAGCCACGACACGACCGGAAAGCGCCTGGTGCGCTTGGCGAGCGGCCGCGAGGCGTCCGCTCTGGACATCCAGCGCGAGTACCTCGAGAAGGCCATGGACTTCGTCGACCAGCGCGGCGCCGACGCGACCACCAAGCGCGTCATCGAACTGTGGGGCCGGGTCCTCCAGGCCGTCGACGACGGCAACCTCGACACGATCTCGCGCGAGATCGACTGGGTCGCCAAGTACAAGCTCATCGAGCGGTACCGCGAGAAGCGCGGCCTGCCGCTGTCGAGCCCGCGCGTCGCGCAGCTCGACCTGGCGTACCACGACATCCGGCGCGGCCGGGGCCTGCACCACCTGATGGAGAAGCGCGGCGAGGCCGAGCGGATCACGAAGGACGTCGAGGTCTTCGAGGCGAAGGAAGTGCCGCCGCAGACCACGCGCGCGCGCCTGCGCGGGGAGTTCATCCGCAAGGCGCAGGAGAAGCGGCGCGACTTCACGGTGGACTGGGTCCACCTGAAGCTCAACGACCAGGCGCAGCGCACGGTGCTGTGCAAGGACCCGTTCCGCTCGCGGGACGAGCGAGTGGACAAGCTCATCGCCAGCATGTGAGCATGAGACGTGTCCGAAACCCCTGAGACCGAGACGGCCGCCGCGCAGCGGCCCGATGAACGCGAGCAGGCCGGCAGGTCCGGCCTGCTCGGTTCGTTCGACCCCGTGGCCGCCGCCGAGAAGCGCAAGGCCCGCATCCGCGACGAGATCGCCCGCAACCGCCGCGGCGAGTACACGGTCCCGACCTGGGCCCTGGCCCTCGCACTGGCGGGGGTCATCGGGGTCTGGGTCCTGCTGCTGTTCGTGCTCTAACGCGGCGGGCACGCCGCATGGCGGGCGTGCGCGAGCGCCCCCCGGTTTCGAAGCTAGCGCGGGGTTGCTGAAGCGGAGCTGAAGCTAGTCGCGGCGCTTGGCTATCTGGGCCGCGTGGCGGCCTGCTGCGGCTTCGGCGATGAAGTAGACGCGGTCCCTGTCGAGGCCGCGGCCCATCGTGGAGAGCTTGACCGGGAGGGCCTCCATGGCCTCGACCAGGCCCGAGCAGTCGATCTCGATCTGGCGGTGGCGTTCGGGGAGCTCGGCGAGCTGGGCGCGGATCTTCGGTTCCAAGTCCGCGGGGAGCTCGTCGGGGACCGGGATGTCGGCCGCGGCCAGGGCGACCTTGCCGTAAGCGGTCATCGAGTGGTGCGAGACGCCGCGGTGGCGCTCGCGGGCGTCGCCCTCGGAGATCCGCAGGGACGCGACCGGCCGGCCGCCGAGGACCGAGGCCGCGTTGACCGCCTCGCCCGCCGCAGTGCCGGAGAACCCCCACACCGTGCCGGTGCCGAGGTTGCCCGGGCCCTGGGCCACGATCGCGATGTCGGCGCCGCCGACCACCCGCGCCGCGATGAGCGCGTTGTGGATGTTCGTCGCCTCCAGGTCGCCGCCGAAGCACTGACCGGCGGTCACGACCGTGCAGATCCGGTCCGAGAGCTGGTCGAGCTGGCGCGAGAACCACGCTGGGAGCGCCCCGCCGTCGGTCATCACGTAGGCGACCTTCGCGTCAGGGGCGGTCGCGTGGATCCCGGCGAGCACCGGAGCGAGGGCCGAGTGCAGGTCCGCGACGACCACCGGCATCCCGCCGAGGTCCTCGCACTCCTCGACCGCGGCGCGGTAGGGCGAGTCGTCCTCGTCGACGGCCAGGCGCATGGCCTGCATCGGCGTGTAGCGGGCCTTGACGATGTGCCCGGGGCCCTCGACGTCGGCCGGGAGCCGGTCGGGGACGGCGATGACCAGCGCGTACCCGCCGGTGCCCAGGCCCTTGGCGATGGCGTTGCAGTTGAGCAGGACCCGGTCGCCGACCTCGGGGACCCCGACGAGCTCGTCGTACGCGAGGCCCCGGCACGAGAACGCGTCCTCACCCTCGCGGGCCTCGACGTCGACCTCCAGCTCGGTGCAGCCGCGCCAGCCCCCGCGCACGCCGGTGACGGTCCCGTATCGCCATCTGATCACGCCCGGACAGTATCAAAGGCAAGGCGACCGCCGATTTATCGGTGGCCGGGCCCGCGCCGGCGCGCACCACGCCCGGGCGTGATGGCGGGCTGCTCGGGCGCTGGCATAGGCTGGGCGGGTGTCCAACGATCGCACTGAACGACTGGTGAACCTGGTGCTCTGCCTGCTGTCCTCGCGGCGCTTCCAGACCGCCGGCAGGATCGCCCGGACCGTGCCCGGCTACGAGCACGACCTTGAGGACAGGAAGGCGCACGAGGCCTTCCAGCGCAAGTTCGAGCGCGACAAGGCCGAGCTGCGCCGCATCGGCATCCCGCTCCAGTCCGGCGTCGACTACCTCGCCGAGGGCGAGCCGGGCTACCGGATCGCGCGCTCGGACTTCGAGCTGCCGCAGATCGAGTTCACCGACGCCGAGGCCGCCGCCGTCGCGGCCGCCGCGCGCCTGTGGCAGCAGCCCGAGCTCCAGTCCGGGAGCGCCGAGGCCCTGCTCAAGCTGCGCGCCGCCGGGATCGACGTCGAGTCGCACGCCGCGACCGCGACCGTGAAGTCCCTGCCCGGCGCCGAGGCCGCGCTGTCGCCGTTCTTCGAGGCGATCGCCGCGCGCCGCGCCGTCGTCTTCGACTACCTCGGCTCGCGCGACGAGTCCGCGCAGCAGCGCCGCATCCAGCCCTGGGGCTGCGCGGCCTGGCGCGGGCGCTGGTACGTCGCCGGGCTCGACCTCGACCGGGGCGCCCAGCGGTGCTTCCGGCTCTCGCGCATCTCCGGGAAGGTCCGCCTCACCGGGCCCGAAGGCGCGTACACGATCCCCGAGGACGTCGACGTGCTCGCGTTCGCCTCCGAGTCCGAGGCCCGCCAGCAGCCGATCCGCGCGACCCTCCTGGTCCGGCCCAAGCGCGCCTGGGGCGTGCGCCGCCGCGCCGACCAGATCGGGCCGCGCACCGCCGAGGGCGACCAGGTCTGCTTCTCCTACACCGAGACCGCCCCGACCGCCGCCTGGCTCGCGTCCTTCGGCGCCGACGTGCTCGTGCTCGACCCGCCCGAACTGGTCAAGGAGACCGTCGCGTGCCTGCAAGCCCTCGCCGACGAGGAGGACGACTGACATGACCACCAACCGTCTCGCCCGACTGCTCAACCTCGTCCCGTACCTGGTCGCGCGCCCCGGCGGGGTGCCGATCACCGAGATCGCCGCCGACTTCGGCGTGGACGCCGAGCAGGTCCAGGCCGACCTGACGATGCTGTGGATGTGCGGCCTGCCCGGATACGGGCCCGGCGACCTCATCGACATCGCCTTCGACGCCGACACCGTGCGCATCCTGTTCGCCGCCGGCATGGACCGGCCCGTGCGCCTGGCCGCCCACGAGGCCCTCGCGCTGTCGGTGGCCCTGCGCGTCCTCGCCGACACGCCCGGCGTCGGCGACCGCGCTGCCATCGCCTCCGCGCTCGACAAGCTCGCCGCCGCCGCGGGCGAGGCCCCCGCCGACGTCACCGTCCGCGACACCGTCACCGACCCGCAGGCCGAGAAGTACGCCGCGCTCGTCGCCTCCGGGCACGCCGCGCGCATCACCTACTACTCGGCCAGCCGCGACACCACCTCCGAGCGCGTCGTCGACCCGATCGAGATCGTCGTCGCCGAAGGCCACGCCTACCTGCGCGCCTGGTGCCGCACCGCGGGGGAGATCCGCCAGTTCCGCATCGACCGGATCGACGCCTGCACCGAGCTCGAAGAGCCCTCCGAGCCGCTGCGCCTGACCAACCCGCCCGCGCCGACCGCGTTCCTCGCCTCCGAGCTGCCGCGCATCGAGCTGCTGCTCGGCGCCGGCGCGAAGGGCGTCTCCGACTCCTACCCGTGCGAGGAGGTCGCCGGGGAGCCCGACGGGCGCCGCCGCGTCGTCATGCGCGTGCGCGACCTCGACTGGGCCCGCCGCTTCGTCCTCGGGCTCGGCGGGGAGGCCGAGGTCGTCGCCCCGGCCGAACTGCGCGACGCCGTCCGCCAGACCGCCCGCTCGGCGCTGGCCCGCTACGCCCCGGCGGCCTGAGCCGGGCCCGCCTCGGCTTAGACTGTCCCGATGATCTGGGCGATATCGGTCGTGCTGGCACTCGCCGGACTGGTGCTCCTCGCCGTCGCGGCGTGGCGCCTCCTCGGCGGGCTGAAACAACTCAACTCGGGCCTCGACCGCGTTCATGAGCGCGCCGGCGAGGTACAGGACCTGCAAGAACGCTTGAACCTGACGTTGGCGGAAGTGCAGCGCACGACCGCCGCACTCCCCGAGAAGTGACGCATCCCCGTCGCACTCGCCACATTCTGATAAAGATCAGGGATCCCGAAGGCTCCAGTGTTGACGGAAGTGTCAAACGTCGGTCATGCTTGTCCGGCTCGACGATGTCGTAGCCGCGCCTACCAACGGTGACCACGGGGCGAACCCGGTTCCAGGCTCCGTGGCGGCAGCCTCCATCGAGGCATACGATGGTTAACGTCACCGACATATATCCGGAGGGACCGAACAATGGGTGCACTGAAGCCCTGGCACATCATCATTCTCGTCGTTGTCATCCTGCTGGTGTTCGGCTCCCGGAAGCTCCCGGACATGGCCCGCGGACTGGGTCGCTCCATGCGCATCCTGAAGTCCGAGACCGAGGCCATGAAGAAGGACGGGAGCAACCCGGACGAGGACGGCGACGTGCGCGCCGAGCCCAAGCACACCCGCGAGCCGCTCGAACCGCCGGCGCCGGTCAGCGAGAGCGTGATCGACGGCGAAGCGGTCGACCGCAAGCAGACGCGATAGCCGGGATACGGCCGTTACCGACATGGCGGACGAACCACCGCGGCGCAAGGGCAAACGCCAGACCAAGTTCCAGCGCGCCGCCGACGGCTCCATGACGCTCATGGAGCACCTCATGGACCTGCGGTCGCGACTGATGATCGCGGTCCTGGTCATCCTGGTCGGCACCGCGCTGGGCCTGATCTTCTCGAAGCAGGCCATCGAGTTCCTCGCCCAGCCCTACTGCAACACGTCGGGCGCGAACGTGGAGTCCGGCGAAGAGGTGCTGTGCAACTTCACGCTGAACTCCCCGGCCTCGCACATCGCGCTGTACCTCAAGGTCTCCCTGTACATGGGCCTGGTGGCGACCTCGCCGATCTGGCTGTACCAGCTGTGGGCGTTCATCGCCCCCGGCCTGCACCGGAACGAGCGCAAGTACGCCTACACGTTCATCGGGATCGCCGCCCCGCTGTTCCTCGGCGGCGCGGCCCTCGCGTACTTCGTGGTCAGCCACGGCATCCAGTTCATCATGGTGCTCCAAGAGGGCACCGGGTTCACGATCGCGCTGAACCTAGAGGAGTACATCAACTTCTACCTCACGGTGATGGTGGTCTTCGGGATCGGATTCGAGTTCCCGCTGATCATGTTGATGCTCAACGTGATGGGACTGGTCTCCGCGAAGCGGATGCGCGGCTGGTGGCGGATCGTGGTCGTGGTGAGCTTCATCTTCACCGCGATCTTCACGCCCACGCCCGACCCGTTCGGCATGACCGCGCTCGCGTTCTGCATGCTCATCCTCTACGGCCTCGCGCTGATCGTCGCCCATCTCAACGACAAGCGCAAGGGCATCACCGAAGAGGACGAGTGGGACGACGAGGAGGCCAGCGACATAGGCGCGTCCGATGACGTCGCGGCCGCCTCCACCATCGCGGCCGGCGGGCTCGACGACGAGGACTACCCGGACGAGCGGCGCAACCGCCTCGGCCGACGCGTCGACGGCTACGACGACATCACCTGAGTCCGGTTGGGACGAAGGCAGAGCGAATAGGAAGGGCCCGGAGCGAAAGCTCCGGGCCCTTCCTGCGTTCAGTGGGTCTAGCAGCCCGCGCGGACCAGCCGCAGGACCGCGTCGAGGCCGACCGCCCGGCCCGCCTCGGCGTGCGGCACCAGGTAGCAGCGGGCCCCGATCCGGGCCGCGCCCGCGTCGGCCATCGTGTCGCCGACCATGAGCACCCGGCCCGGCTCCACGTCCAGCGCATGGCACGCGGAGTAGAAGATCTTCTCGTCGGGCTTGCAGTAGCCGACCTCGTAGGACAGCACCCACGCGTCGATGAACCGGTCGATGCCCAGGCGCCGCAGGATCGGGCGCGCGTCGAAGCCGATGTTCGACACCAAGGCGATCGGGTACCCCTGGGCCTTGAGCGACACCAGGGTCGAGAACGTGTCGGCGAACGCCACCCACCCCTCGGGGGAGGCCAGCCGGTCGTAGAGGGCGTCGGCCAGGCCGTCGAACACGCCGTGCGCCTGGGCCGCGAGCTCGGTGAACGCCTCGCGGTGGGCGTCCTCGTCGAGGTCCCGGTCGGCCCACGCCTCCGCGAAGTGGGGCCGCACCCGGGGCTCCATGCCCGAACCGAGCCATCCCTGCGCGCCGATGGCGTCCGCCAGGGCGGTCACCGCGAGCGGCGAGAGCTGCCTCCCGCAGACCTCGGCGGCCAGTGCCACCGACCGCGTCAGAGGTTCGAGCTGCGCCAAGGTGCCGTGGAAGTCGAACAGGACCGCGTCGACCCCTCCGCGTCCCGCATCGTCGTCTCCTGGTGAGGAATCACGGTGCACCACCGGACGATACCCCGCCGTGTAGGCGTCGTCACAGCCGGGTGCGCCGGGCGCGTTACCGGGATGCTCTTGTCGGGGTGGCAGACTAGTGTTGGGGCCATGGTTAACGCCGACGTGCACGCCGACGACCGCTCCCCGGCCGAGCGCCACGCCGCCGACAGGGTGCGCCGGCAGTGGCCCCAGCTGGCGGCGTTCTCGGGAGACTACCCGTTCCTCCTTGACGACTTCCAGATCGAGGCATGCCGCGTCCTCGAAAGCGGCCATGGCGTCCTCGTCTGCGCCCCCACCGGCGCCGGCAAGACCGTCGTCGGCGAGTTCGCCGTGCACCTGGCGCTGGCCGAAGGCCGGAAGTGCTTCTACACCACGCCGATCAAGGCCCTGTCGAACCAGAAGTACAACGACCTCGTCGACGCCCACGGCGCCGAGAACGTCGGACTGCTGACCGGCGACACCGTCATCAACGGCGAGGCCCCGATCGTCATCATGACGACCGAGGTCCTGCGGAACATGATCTACGCGGGCTCGCCGACCCTCCAGGGGCTGCGGTACGTGGTCATGGACGAGGTCCACTACCTCGCCGACCGCTTCCGCGGCGCCGTGTGGGAGGAGATCATCATCGAACTCCCGCAGGAGGTCCGGGTCGTCTCGCTGTCGGCGACGGTCTCCAACGCAGAGGAGTTCGGCGACTGGCTCAAGAGCGTCCGCGGCTCCACCGAGGTCGTGGTCTCCGAGACCCGCCCGGTCCCGCTGTGGCAGCACATGATGATCGGCGGCGCCCTGCTCGACCTGTTCGAGCCCGACGTCGACTACGTCTCCAAGGAGCTGCTCAAGAAGGACGCCCGCATGCGCGAGCGCAGCGAGCGCACCGGCGGCGGGCGCCGCCGCGGACGGCCCCATGTGGACCGCGGCCGCGTCGTCTCCCGCCTCGACCAGGCCGCGCTGCTCCCGGCGATCTACTTCATCTTCTCCCGCGCCGGCTGCGACGCCGCCGTCGACGAGTGCGTGCGCGCCGGCCTGCGGCTCACCGACGGGCGCGAGCGCGACGAGATTGTCGACTACGCGACCGCGTCGGTCGCCCACATCGACCCCGCCGACCTCGACGCCGTCGGCTTCGACCGGTGGCTCGCCGGGCTCGCCGCGGGCATCGCCGCCCACCACGCCGGGCTGCTGCCGGTGTTCAAAGAGGTCGTCGAGAAGCTCTTCGAGCGCGGTCTGCTCAAGGCCGTGTTCGCCACCGAGACGCTCGCGCTGGGCATCAACATGCCCGCGCGGTCGGTGGTCCTGGAGCGCCTCATCAAGTACGACGGCTCCGACCACGTCATGCTCACCCCCGGCCAGTACACGCAGCTGACCGGGCGCGCCGGGCGGCGCGGCATCGACGTCGAGGGCCACGCGGTCACCGTGTGGGCCGAGGACGTGCGCCCCAAGGAGCTCGCGGGCCTCGCCTCCAAGCGCACGTACCCGCTGAACTCCTCGTTCGCGCCGTCCTACAACATGGCCGTGAACCTCATCGGCGCCGCCGGAGTCGAACGCGCCCAAGAGGTCCTGGCGTCCTCGTTCGCGCAGTTCCAATCGGACTCCGAGGCCGTCCACATCGCCGAGCAGGCCCGCTCGCTGGGCCGGCGCGCCGCCGAGGCTGCCAAGGGCGCCGAGTGCCACAAGGGCGACTTCCTCGCCTACTTCGAACTCACGCACGAGCTCTCGCAGGCCGAGCGCGCGAACCAGAAGCGCCGCAAGGGCGCCCTGCGCGACGAGGCCCGCACCAACCTCGAAGAGCTGCGCGGCGGGGACGTCATCTGGATCTCCCGCGGCAAGCGCGTCGGCTGGGCCGTGTTCCTGCGGCCCACCGGCGGCTCGCGCCACCACGACCCGCGCTGGGCGGTGCTCACCGCCGACGGCTGGACGGGGACCGTGGAGACCGCCGCGTTCGACGGCGGCCTGGAGGTCGTCGCCAAGATCAACGTGCCCAAGCGCTTCGACCGCCGCGACCCCAAGTCCCGCACCGACCTCGCGTCGAGCCTGCGCGAGGCCACCCGGGACCGGGCACGCCCGACGCGCCGCGGCGGCGCGGCCGAGACCCCCGAGATCGCGCGCCTGCGCGAGGAGGTCAAGGGCCACCCGTGCCGCACCTGCCCCGACGCCGGGCAGCACACCGTGCACGCGTCCCGCTGGTCGCGCCTCAAGCGCGAGGAGGAGACGCTGCGGCGCCGCTCCGAGCGGCGCGAGCACTCCCTGGCCCGCCAGTTCACGGCCGTGCGCGAGGTCCTCACCGAGTTCGGGTACCTCGAAGGCGAGACCGTCACCGAGTCGGGGCGGCTGCTGCGCAACCTGTTCGTGGAGACCGACCTGCTCGTCGCCCAGTGCCTGCGCGACGGCATCTGGGAGGGCCTGGGCCCGGCCCCGCTGGCGGCCATCGCCTCGACGGTCATCTACGAGTCCCGCTTCGAGGAGGACGAGTTCTTCGTGGCCGTCCCCGGCCAGATCACCGAGCACGTCGCCAAGACCGTGCGCCGCTGGGAGGGCATCCGGCGCTCGGAGAACCAGCGGGGCCTGTCGCTGATCTCGCGCCCGCAGCTGGGCCTGGCCTGGCCGATCTACCGGTGGACCAGCGGCGAGGAGCTGTCGAAGGCCCTCGCGGCGGCCGACGGCCCGTGGCCGATGCCCGGCGGCGACTTCGTCCGCTGGGCCCGCCGCACCGCCGACCTGCTGCACCAGATGGGCACGGCCGCCCGCTTCATCGGCACCGAGTCCTCGAACAAGCTCGCCGACGCGGCCTTCGAAGCGGTGGACGCGATCCGCCGCGGCGTGGTCGCCGACGTCTAGGCGCGTGCACCGGCCGCGGCCCCTCGGCCGCGGCCGTCAGTCGCTCGCGAGCAGGTGGTGGACGAAGCGCTGCGGGTCGGCCAGGAAGTCCCGGGTCAGGCGGACCGGGCCCGCGTCGTCGTACTCGATCGGCGCGATGCCGTCCGGGCCCGTCTCGTAGCGCAGCGCGTCCGGGCAGGCGAGCAGGATCGGGGAGTGGGTGGCGACGATGAACTGGGCGCCCGCCTTCGCCAGGTCGGCGATGACCGCGAGGAGCGCCAGGCAGCCGTGGACCGACAGGGCCGACTCGGGCTCGTCGAGCAGGTAGAGGCCCCCGGGACCGAACCGGTTGGTCGCCAGGTCCAGGAACCCCTCGCCGTGCGAGCGCTCGTGCGCCGAGGTCCCGCCGTAGGAGTCCAGCGGCCCGCCGAGGCGTTCGATTTCGGTCGCCACATTGAAATAGGTCTCGGCGCGCAGGAAGAACGAGTCCACCGGGCGCGGCCCGGCCCGGCGCGTGACCACCAGGTGCTCGGCGAGCGGCGTCGCGGTCTCGCGGGTGGCGAACCGGAAGTTCCGCGACCCGCCCTCGGCGTTGACGCCCAGTTCGACCGCGAGCGCCTCGACGATCGTGGACTTCCCGGTCCCGTTGTCGCCGCACAGCATCACCACGGCCGCGTCCAGGTCGAGCCCGTCCTCCAAGGCGCGCACCGCGGGCACCTCCCACGGCCAGCCCCGCCCCGGGAGCCCTTCGGCGCGCACCGACCGCAGGAACGGCGCGGGCGGCCTCACTCGGCCGCCGCGACGGCCTCGCGGAGGCGCTTGAGCGCCGAGCCGACGTTCCACTCCTCGGCCAGCGCCTCGACCGCCTTCGGGTCCTTCCAGGTCTCGGGGATCGCCGCGTCCACCACCGGCACGTCGACGTCGGTGACGACCGAGGAGACCTTGACGGCCCGGTCGAGGTAGTCGGCGGCGTCGGTGATCGCCGCCCGTTGGCGGGCGGGCAGCTCCGAGGCCTCATCGGCCGCGGCCGCCTTGATGCCGGAGATCCCGCCGTACGTGTTCACCAGGGCCACAGCCGTCTTCGCACCGATGCCCTTGACGCCGGGCAGGCCGTCCGAGGGGTCGCCGCGCAGGACCGCGAAGTCCACGTAGTGGCCCGGGCTGACCCCGAACTTCGTCGCCACCGCCTCGCCGTCGAACAGCTCCGCCTTCGAGATGCCCTTCGCCAGGTACACGACGTGGCGGGCCCGGTCGTCGTCGACGAGCTGGAACAGGTCGCGGTCGCCGGTGACGACCAGGACCGGCTCGGCCGTGCGCGCGGCGAGGGTCGCGATGACGTCGTCGGCCTCGTACCGCGGATGGGTCGCGGTGGCGATGCCCAGCGCCGGCAGCAGCGCCTCGATCGCCGCGACCTGGTCGTCCAGGCCGTCGGGGGTGTCCTCGGCGCCGTCGGCGGTCGCCCGCTCGGCCTTGTACGCCGGGAGCAGCTCCAGGCGCCACTCGGGCCGCCAGTTCCCTTCGAGGCAGCAGACCATCCCGGTGGGGGAGAAGCGCCTCGCCAGCACCGCCAGGCCGTCGAAGAAGCCCCGCACCGCCCCCGAGCGCCGGCCGTCCGGGGCCTTGATCGAGGAGGGGAGCCCGTAGTAGGCGCGGTACCACAAGGACGCGGCGTCGATGAGCATCAGCATGCGCACCACTCTCTCACGCGAAGCCGACACCGCGGGCGAACGGCGATCCGCCCCGTCCGTACTGCGAAACCTGCCACATCAACACCCAGGTGGCACAAGTATGGGAGGGTCCGACCGGAAAGATCGGCCCATCAGCGAACTACGAGGAGCCTTCAGGTGAACATCTCCACCCGCCGCGCCGCGGCAGCCCTGGCCCTGATCGGGACCGGACTCGCCGCCGCCGCATGCTCGTCCGGAGCCGACGACGACAGCACCCTCACCGTCTGCACCAACGTGCCCTTCGAGCCCTTCGAGTTCTCCGAGGACGGCGAGTACGCCGGGTTCGACATCGACCTCATGAACACCCTCGCCGAGCGCCTCGACCAGACCGTCGAGATCGTCGAGATCAGCTTCGACTCGATCTCCTCGGGCGAGGCCCTGAACGCCGGCACCTGCGACATCGCCGCCGCCGGGCTGTCCATCACCGAGGAGCGCCAGGCCGCCATGGGCATGTCCCAGGCGTACTACCGCGCCGACCAGGCCCTGGTCGTGCCCTCCGGTTCCGCCGTCGCGTCCCTGGAGGACCTCGACGGGCTCCAGGTCGCCGTCCAGTCCGGCTCCACCGGCGAGGCCTACGCCAACGACAACGCCGAGCAGTACGGCTACGAGGTCGTCGCCTTCGAGTCCATGGGCGACATCGCCTCCGCGCTCACCGCCGGGTCCGTCCAGGCCTCCATCGCCGACCTCGCTACCTGGAACGAGATGATCGAGACCGCGACCGATCTGGCGCTGGTGCAGACCATCGAGACCGCCGAGCACTACGGCTTCGCCGTTCAGAAGGACGACACCGAGCTCCTCGACGAGGTCAACACCATGCTCGACGAGGTCTTCGCGGACGGCACCTACGCGGAGCTGTACGAGAAGTGGATCGGCGAGCCCTACACCGGGAACCTCGACCAGTAGTGGACGCCGCCACCGAAACCGCGCCCGCCCGCGCCCGGATGACGGCGCGGCAGCGGCGGCGCCTCGCGCGCGGCGTCCAGTACGCCGTCATCGTCGCCGTCGTGGCGGCGCTGGCCGCCGCGGCCGACTGGGACCGGATCGCCGCCTCGTTCTTCCAGCTCGACATCGCGGCCGACATGTTCCCGGCCGTGTGGACCTCGTTCTGGAACACGATCGTCTACACCGTCCTCGCGTTCGCCTTCGGCATGGTCGTCGGCGTGCCGATCGCGCTCATGCGCGTCTCCGCGTTCGGCCCCTACCGCTGGTTCGCGACCGCGTACGTCGAGGTCTTCCGCGGCCTGCCCGCGCTGCTCGTGCTGTTCCTCGTCGGCTTCGGCGTCCCCCAGGCCTTCCCCGGCATCCAGTACCCCGGCGGCGTCTACGGGCAGGTCGCCATCGGCCTGGGCCTCACCTCCTCGGCGTACATCGCCGAGAGCGTCCGCGCCGGCATCCAGGCCGTCCCCAAGGGACAGGTCGAGGCCGCCCGCTCCCTCGGCATGGGCCACACCCGCACCATGGTCACCGTGGTCCTGCCGCAGGCGCTGCGGATCGTCGTGCCGCCGTTGACGAACGAGCTCGTCATGCTCACCAAGGACTCCTCGCTCGTGTTCGTCCTCGGCGTCACCACCGCCACGATGGAGCTGTCCAAGTTCGCCCGCAACGAGCTGACCGACACCGCCAACGCCACCCCGCTGCTGGTCGGCGGCCTGCTCTACCTGCTGCTGACGATCCCGCTCGGGCTCCTGGCCCGGCGCCTGGAGAACCGGGAGGACAAGCGATGACCGACCCCATCGTCAAGATCGAAGGACTCCACAAGCGTTTCGGCGACAACGAGGTCCTGTGCGGTATCGACCTGGAGATCGCCGAAGGCGAGGTCGTGTGCCTCATCGGGCCCTCCGGGTCCGGCAAGTCCACCCTCCTGCGCTGCGTCAACCTCCTGGAGACCCCCACCGAAGGCTCCATCACCGCCGCCGGGCACGACATGACCGGCCCCGACGCCGACCTGGACCTCGCCCGCCGCGACATCGGCATGGTGTTCCAGCACTTCAACCTGTTCAGCCACATGACGATCCTCGACAACCTCGTCGTCCCGCAGCGGCGCGTGTGCAAGATCCCCAAGGACGAGGCCGTCGCCGAGGCGCGGCGCCTCCTCGCCGAGGTCGGCATCGAAGGCAAGGAGCGGGCGAAGCCCTCGCAGCTGTCGGGCGGGCAGCAGCAGCGCGTCGCCATCGCCCGCGCGCTGGCCGTCAAGCCCCGCCTCATGCTCTTCGACGAGCCCACCAGCGCCCTCGACCCCGAGATCGTCGGCGAGGTCCTGACCGTCATGAAGGGCCTCGCGGCCGAGGGGATGACGATGCTCGTGGTCACCCACGAGATGGGCTTCGCCCGCGAAGTGGCCGACCGGGTCCTGTTCCTCGACGGCGGCGTCATCGTCGAGCAGGGGCCGCCCGCCGAGGTCCTCACCGCGCCCAAGACCGAGCGGGCGCGCAGCTTCCTCCACCGCGTCCTCCACCCGGTCGACTGACATCATTGGGGGCATGAGCCTCCTCGACAACACCGAGCGGACCGCCCTGCGCGAACGGACCCTGTGGCGCGGCGGGCGGGTCATGAGCCCGACCCACCGCGCCGCGACCGCCCTGCTCACCGACGGCGACACGATCACCTGGATCGGCGACGACACCGACGCCCCCGGCGCCGACACCGTCGTCGATCTCGAAGGGGCCCTGGTGACCCCGGCGTTCGTGGACTCCCACGTCCACCTCACCGGCACCGGGGCCTCCCTCATCGGCCTGCACCTGGCCGGGTTCCCCTCGGCCGCGGTCGTCCTCGAACGCGTCGCCTCCTTCGCCGCCTCCCTGCCCGCCGACGCGATCGTCCTCGCCCACGGCTGGGACGAGACCGAATGGGACGACGCGACGCCGCCGACCTCCGAGGCCCTCGGCCACGCCGCCGGAGGCCGCGTGGCGTACCTCTCGCGCGCCTGCGGGCACATCGGCGTCGCCGGGCCCCGCCTCCTCGCCGAGCACCCCGAGTTCGCCGCCCTCGACGGCTACGACCCCTCCGGGCTCCTCACCCGCGCCGCCCACCGCGCCGCCCGCGCCACCGTCAACGCCGCCGTCCCCGTCGCCCAG
>NZ_QFRW01000015.1:0-24935 GCF_003265355.1 Glycomyces dulcitolivorans
TTCGCCGGCTGCGTGCCGGGTCGGGAGGAGGAGATGAGCAGGTAGCGTCCGAACTGGAAGAGCAGGGTGATCAACTGCGGGTCGGTGGCGTTCGCGAAGTTCGCGATCCGGGTGTCGGTCGCGTTGGCCGCCGCCGCGCTGGTGCCGAGGTCGAGGCCGGTCCGGTTGAACAGCGCCTGGTAGTCGGCGACGTGCCGGGCGCGCAAGTCGGCGTACGTGCGCCCCGCGGCGGCCTGGATCGGCTGCAGCGCCCGGTTGTTCTGGTCGGCGGTGAGGTTCTGGTAGTCGGTGTAGTTGGTGCCCGTCGACAGCAGGAGGGTCACCGCGGTGGCGCCGGTGACCGTGAGTTTCCCGGCCGAGCTCGCAACGGTGCCGCCGGTGGCGATCGCGCGGGCCAGGGTGCGGAACCTGACGCGGCCGGTGACGCCGTTGACGGTCTGGCCGGTGGCGTCGAGCCCGATGGTCTGCTGGTTCGGCGAGTGGATGGCGTATCCGGTGTGGAGGCTGTCGAAGTCGGCGGTGAACGTGATCCGGCCGGACTGGCTGGCGGTGAGCCGGACGACGATCACCTGGTCGGGGGCGCTGGCGAAGACCTCACGGGTATGAGTGACGCCGCCGGCGGTGTACCGCGTGAGCGCCACGGCGGTGGTGAGGTCGAGTTCGCGGTAGTAGTCCGTGGCACCGGCCGCGCCCGAGAAGTCGATACCGAGGTTCCCGACGACCTGGTAGGGCAGTTCGCCGAGGGGGGTCCCCATGAACTCGTCGTTGATGAGCGCCTGGGCCCCGCTCCAGTCCTCGGCGAAGACCCGCCGCCGGATCTCGGCGAGGTGGTCGACGCCGCCGACGTTCGCCGGAGCGTAGGGCCCGCCGCCCCAGACGGTGTCCTCGTTCAGTTGGAGGCGTTCGCTTTCAGTGCCCCCGAAGACCATCGCGCCGAGTCGGCCGTTGCCGATGGGGAGCGCGCGGAGCCATTCGGAGGCGGGTTGGGAGTACCACAGGCGCAGCTGGTGGGTCTGGGCCGCTTGGAAGTCGGATTCGGTCTCGTTGGCGGCGGCGGGGCTCGCCGCACCCGCGGCGGCCGACGCGGCGGCAAGGGCCAGGAAGCGGCGGCGGTCGGTGGAGAGAGGCATGGCAGGACCTCACAGGTCGGTGCTTTCGGGACTCGTGCAGGAAGTTCAGCAGGGCGAGTTGGTCTGGGTGAGGAGGCCGAGGCGCCAGGGCAGGAGGTTGTACGGCCCGCTCGAGCCGGGGGCCATGCCTTGGTACAGGAATTGCAGTTCGCACCGGTTGACGGTCAACGTCTGGTCGTAGCCGCTGCGGACCAGCTCGCCGTGGCTGATGTCGTTCGTCCAGGGGGTGCCGGTGAAGGCGACGTTGTTGCGGCTGGCGAACGGATTGGCCTGGGTGTCCGCCAGCGGCGTCCAGGGCCCGGCCGCGGACGTGGAGGTCCAAGACCGGAACATCCGGCCCCCTGCGGTGATGGCCTCGACCATCAGCAGGTATTCGTCGGTGCCAGCGAGCTTGTATACGTTGGCGCCCTCGAAGAGCCAGTGGTGGTTGTCGTCGTGCATGGCGATGACCGGTTGGGAGAAGCCGTTCGGGAAGTTCGACACCGAGGTCTGCGCCCGGTACAGGTTCCCGTTGTCGTCCGAGGAGTACATGTAGCAGTTGGCGCTGTCGCAGATGGTCCAGAAGTCCAGCCACTGCCCTTCGCCCCTGTTGTCCAGGACGATCTGCGGGGTGCTGGAGTACATCCGCGTCGGCGCACTCCAGGAGCTCGGGTTCGCGATGTCGGTGGTCGTCGAATAGGCGACGTTGTTGCCGACCTGGTACGTCAGGTACCACTTCTGCTGGGATGCGAAGTAGAAGACCTGCGGCGCGGCCTTGTAGCCGGTGCCGACCGCGGTGGTGTCGAGGTAGTGCAGCTGCGCTGAGTCGGCCTGCGACCAGTCGGTGAAGCTCAGGTACGCCAGGCTGTAGGACTGGTTGGTGTTCACGACGCTGACGAACACGTGGTAGCGGCCGTTGTGGAAGACGACGGACGGATCCTTCACCGACACGATGTTGTGCGTCGCATCGGACTTCGGCCCGACCAACTGGCCGGTGGAGCTCCACTGGAAGTTCGACGGCAGCACGCTGCCACCGGCTCGCACCACTTCGAGGTGGTCGATGTTCGCCAGGCCCGCAGCGGTGGTCGCGTCGAGCCGGACGGTGTTGGCGCCGGCCTGCACCGGGACCGAGACGGTCTCTATCGCCCAGTTGGCCCAGGCGCCGGTGGGAGCGAAGGCGACGCCGGTGCGGATCGTCGCACCGTTCACGGCCACATCGGCGGTGCGGTTCGCCGCCGACCCGTTCGCGTACTTGACGCCGAGGGTGAACGTCCCCGCCGACCCGGCCTGGACGGTGAAGGTGATGCCGGTGCCGGCCCGGTTGGGCGCGTTGCAGAACCCGGTGCCGGTGAACCCGGCGTAGTTCGACTCGATCGCACCCGCGCAGGCGGCGCTTTCCGCCTCGTACCGGGTCGATTGCGCATGGGCGCTCGGCGCGAACACGGCTAGGGCGGCGATCAGCGCCGCGGCCATGACCGCAGCGATGGCAGAGAGCCGCAACGATCGTCCCATGGACACTCCCTCATACGTAAGAATAGATATTCTTCAATGCATGAGTCTGGCAGAAACGATCGTCGATCGCAAGGACTGTTTCCAAGGCTGGTTCAGCGCCCGTTCGGCCGCGCGGTGCTGGCGCGGACCACCAGCGTGGTCGCCAATTCGATGCGCGTCTGGGCTGCCGATTCGCCTCCGGCCAGGTCGAGGACCAGCGCGGCGGCCGCCGCGCCCAGTTCGCTGAACGGCTGGTGCACCGTCGTCAAGGGCGGACCGCACCAGCGCGAGTACGAGATGTCGTCGAACCCGACCACACTGAGGTCCTCGGGGATGCGCGCGCCCGCCTGGCGAGCGGCCTCGTACACGCCGAACGCCTGGAGGTCGTTGCCGCACAGCACGGCCGTGGGAGGCGCGGCGAGGCTCAGGATCTCTCTGGCGTGACTGAGACCCTCCTCGAAGGAGAACCACATCCCGGTCCGCACGAGGCGTTCGTCCAACGGCACGCCGGCCGCCTCCATCGCCGCGTCCACGCCTTCGAGGCGGTCACGTGCGCAACGTCGTTCCAATGGTCCTGTAATCACCGCGATCCGCCTGTGGCCGAGGTCGAGCAGGTGCTGGGCGGCGGACAGACCGCCGTGCCGGTTGGCCGCGGCCACCGACGGAACCGTTTGCAGCGGCTCGCTCGTGGGATCGATTGCCACGAGCGGGATCCCGCTGGCGGCCAGCAGACCGTGCTGCTCCGGCGAGAAGCCCATATGAGCGACGATCACCCCGGCCGGCCGGCGGGCCAGCAGGGCCCGCGCCCAGTTGCGGCCGGTCGACTCCTCCTGCCGCGCATCGGTGAAGGCGACCGTCAGTCCACGGCCGGCGACGACCTGCTTCACGCCTCGCAGGATCTCCACCGCCAGGTGACCGTGCATGCCGTAGAAGACCACCTCGACGACCGCGGTCCTCACGACCTTCTCGGGACGGCGGTACCCCTGCTCACGCAACAGCCGCTCCACCAGCCGCCGGGTCTCCGGGGCGACCCCCGCTCGTCCGTTCAGCACTTTGGACACGGTCGGCGCCGAAACGCCGGCCAGCCGCGCAATCGCCGCGACTGTCGACTGCCCACGCCGACCTTCCCTGCCCACGGCGGCGTCTGAAACGTTCGGGGCCGGCAGGTCGATGCCGCTCGAACCTGCTCGCAACCCCGCACCACCAGGCCCATGCCTCGGGTCAGAGACCTCTCGGACCCGCAAGGCCCTGCGCTCTGCCACTTCACCGAGCAGGCGGATCCGCGCCCGTTCAGCATCGGCCTCCGCTTCCGGTCCCCCGGGCACGGTCTCCGTGAGATAACGGCGCTTCTTCGACACCGGATCAAGCCCGGCATAGACGCGCACCCGCAGCGAACCGCTGGGGAGCCTCTCGATTTCGCCGCGAGAGCGCCGCGGTCCGCCACTGCCTTTCATGGAGCCACAGTACCAGCGATCACCAAACCTGAACTGGCTCCAGTTCTAGCTCCATGGAGCCACTTCTAGAATCCGAACCGACTCCTGGCAGTCGACGATCGCGGGCCAGCACCGGGATGCTTCAACACCGACGCTTCCGGGCACGGGAACGAACTCCCGACGTCAACCGGGGCTCCGACGAGCGCAGTCGACCCGGCCTCAGGGCAGGTCTCGATGCTCGGAGTCCACACTGGATCGATGCGTGCCACTACCGGCCCGGTGAGCACATACGAGGTGAGCGAGAGTTCCGGGAAGACCATGAGGCGGCTGCGCGCCTCCCTGATCGCGACCGTGTGAGCGACGGCATTCTGATCGGTTCAGCGGGCCGTTGCCAACTCGGCTCAGGTCCGGACCGCCCTGCTGGTTTCGCGGCCCGCGGACGGCAGGGTGGAGTGCCGCCCGCCGCCGCTCCCGGTCGGACTGGCGGGCGGCACTCCAGCCGACTAGAGCGGGGTGCAGGTCACCGCAGGGGAGGCGGCGGTGCCTGATCCGACGAAGCCCCAGGCAGCGGTGCGGGTCTGGCCGGCCGCGACGGTGCCGTTCCAGCCGACGTCGCGGGCGGTCACGGTGGAGCCCGAGGTGGTGACCTGGGCGTTCCAACTACTGGTGATGGCCTGACCACTCGGCCAGGTCCATGTCAGCCTCCAGCCGGTGAGGGCGCTGGATCCGGCGGTGACGTCGACGTTGCCCTGCCAGCCGGAGGCCCAGCTGCTGACGACGCGGATCGACGCCGAGCAGCCGGTGGCAGGAGGCGGTGTGGTCGAGCCCGGGGAAGTCGTTCCTCCCGGCGGGGTCGTGCCACCGCCCGGGCTGCCCTGATGGAGGCCGAAGAACTCGATCGCCGATCGCGCCATGCCGGACTGGGGCAGGTTGTGCCCGGAGCCGATGGCGGTGATGGATTCGACCTGAACGGTGCCACTGGCATTGGCGTATCGTTCACGCTCCCAGTTGGACTGCGGCCGATCGGTGGTCGTCGGGTTCTGGCTGAGCCCGAAGACGTTCGTCCACTGGTCGACTTCTTCTTGGAGGAGCTGGTACGGCACCAGGTTGTCCTGGTCGCCGTGCCACAGCTGCACGCGCGGGCGCGGTCCGCTATAGCCGGGGTAGGCCTGCCGAACCGCGTCGCCCCAGGCCTGCGGCGTCTTGTTCATGCTGCCGTTGACGCACTGGCTGGTCTGGGGCGGGAAGTCGGCTTCGTTGGCGAAGCAGGTGAAGGGCACGCCCATGTACACCGATCCCGCGGCGAAGACGTCCGGGTAGAGCGCGAGGAGGGCGTTGGTCTCCTGGCCGCCGGAGGAGCTGCCGGTGACGTAGACCCGCTGCGGGTCGCCGTTGTACTCCTGCTCCGCGTACTCGACCATCGAGACGACGGATGCCGGGTCACTGCCGCCGCCTCGGGTCTTGGACGCTGCCGACCACACGTCGAAGCAGTTGCCCATCGACGTCTGTTTTGTGGCGGTCGGGTAGATGACGATGAAGCCGTACTGGTCGGCCAGGGAGGCGAACTGGGAGCCGGAGTAGAACCCGGTCCCGGACCCGCCGCAGCCGTGCATGGCCACGAGGATCGCCGGCTCGGCGGGACGGACGTCGGGTACATAGATGTGCATGCGCAGGCCGCCGGGGTTGTCGCCGAAACCGGTCACCTCCCTCAGGGAGGCGGCGGCCGCCGAGGGCGCGAAAGCGACCCCGGCGGCGATGAGCAGCAGTCCGCTGAGGACGGCCGCGAAAATGGTTCTCGTTCGTTTCATATTGCCGGTCTTCCTTCCTTCACGCCGGGCCCGCTCCCGAACCCGGCATTCGCTCGTCGTTTTCATGACGGTCAACACTTGCGTGAGTGAAGTTGCTAGCGGGTCGTCCGGGTCAGGTCGGCCCGGTTCGTCTCGTCGGCCAGGCGGATGCACAGGGCGGTGAGCAGGCAGCACGCGGCGATCACGATCGACAGGACCAGGGGGCTCGCGCCGCCCGCCAGGAGGGCGGCGAACACGAGCGGGCTTGCGCCCGCGCCGGTCGAGGAGATCTGGTAGCCGAGGGAGGCGCCGGTGTAGCGGGTGCGGGTCGCGAACATCTCGCTGTAGAGCGCGGCGAGGGGCCCGTACATCATCGGGTGGACCACGGCCTGGCCGAGCACGAGCGCGAGGACGAGCAGCGGCACCGAGCCGGAGTCGATGAGCGGGAACAGTGCGAAGGCCAAGGCGGCCATGGCTATCGCCCCGGTGAGGACGACCGGGCGGCGGCCGATGCGGTCCGACCAGGCCGAGTAGGCGGGGATGGCGATCACCGCGAGCGCCGAGGAGAGGGCGAGGGCGTTGAGGACGGTGCCGCGCTCGTACCCGGCGCCGACGGCGTAGGCGACGCCGAACGCGGTGAGCGTGGACTGGGCGACGAACACGCCGAAGCCGATGCCGATGGCCAGCAGCAGGTTCTTGGGGTGGCGCCGGATCACCTCGCGCAGCGGCCAGGACTCGCCGGAGCCGGCTTCGGCGCCGGAGAAGACGGGGGTCTCGGTCACGCGCGAGCGCACGAAGAGCCCGAGGGCGAGCAGGGTGACGCTGAGCAGGAACGGGATGCGCCAGCCCCAGGCGAGGAACTGGGCCTCGCTGGTGCCGGCGGCGACCAGGGCGAGGACCACTGTGGAGACGACCATGCCGCTGGGAGCGCCCGCGTTCGTGAAGGAGGCCCACAGGCCGCGCCGCGAGGTGGCGTGCTCGGCCGAGAGCAGGACGGCCCCGCCCCATTCGCCGCCGAGGGCGATGCCCTGGACGATGCGGAGGGTGACCAGCAGGAGCGGGGCGAGCGCGCCGACCTGGTCGTGGGTGGGCAGCAGGCCGATGAGGGTGCTGGCGATCCCCATGGTGGCCATGGTGATCACCAGCATCTTCTTGCGGCCCATGCGGTCGCCGAAGTGGCCGAAGATGATCCCGCCGAGCGGGCGGGCGAGGTACCCGGCGGCGAGGGTGCCGAAGCTGGCGACGGTGCCGACCAGCGGGTCCATGTCGGAGAAGAAGACCTGGTTGAACACCAGGGCCGAGGCGGTGGCGTAGAGCAGGAAGTCGTAGAACTCGATCAGGCTGCCGAGGTAGGAGGAGAGGACGGCGCGGCGGAGCTGCGATCCGGTCGCGGGTTCGGTCCGAGACATGGCGTGCCTCCGAAAGGGGTAGGGCCGGGGCCGGTCGGACGGCCGGTCCCTGGAAATTAATCTATGTAAATACGTGACGACAGTCAAGGATTTGCATATAGTGAATCCATGGCGAATGACCAAGAGGTCCGACCCCAGGGCCTGCTGCTCACCCTCTTCGGCGGCCACGTCCTCGGCCGCGGCGTTCGCGTCGCCACCGGGAGCGTCCTCGACGTGCTCGCCGGCGTCGGCGTCGCCGAGCACGCCGCCCGGTCGACCCTCGGCCGCATGGCCGAGCACGGCCTCCTCGCACGGCACCGGCACGGCCGCAAGGTCTACCTGGGCCTGACCGCGCGCTCCCGCGAGATCCTCAACGACGGCGAGGTCCGCATCTGGCGCATCGGCGTCGCCGACGACCGCTGGGACGGCACCTGGACCCTCCTGGGCTTCACCGTCCCCGAATCGCAGCGCGCGCAGCGCCACCTCCTGCGCTCGCGCCTGTCGTGGGCCGGGTTCGGACTCCTCCAGGGCGGGCTGTGGATCGCACCGTCTCCTGTGGACGTCGAGGCGCTGTTGGAGGGCATCGAGGCCGCCGAGCACGTCAAGGTCTTCCAGGCCCGGGCCCTCGCGCCGACCGACGTTCGCGAACTGGTCGAGAGCGCATGGGACGTCGAGGCGCTCGCCAAGTCCTACCGGCGGTTCACCGAGCGGTGGACGGCCCCGCCCGACCTCGGGTCCGTGGACGCGCTCGGACGCCAGCTCCTGCTCACGAGCGAATGGCTCCAGCTGCTGCGCCAGGACCCGCGCCTGCCCGTGCCGCATCTGCCCGCAGACTGGCCCGCCGAAGGGGCCCAGCGCCTCTTCCGCCGGCTCCACGCCGAACTGGAGCCGCGGGCGCGGGCCATCGCCTTCGAGAAGCTCGACACCGTCCCCGACGAAGGAGGCCACTGATGGACCTGAACGGCAGGAGCGTCGTCGTCACCGGCGCCGGACGCGGACTGGGTCGGGCCTACGCGCTGGCTCTCGCGGCGGCGGGGGCCGCGGTCGTGGTCAATGACGCCGACGCGGCGGCGGCCGAGGCGGTCGCGGCCGAAGCGGAAGCATTGGGAGGCAAGGCGGTCGCCGCGCCCGGGGCGGTCGGGCCGACCGAGACGGCCGGGATGCTCGCCGACCGGGCCGTCGAGGCGTTCGGGCGCCTGGACGGGCTGATCACGAACGCGGGCGTGCTCCGCGACCGGATCCTGTGGAAGATGTCCGATGAGGACTTCGACACCGTGATCGGAGTCCACTTGCGGGGGACGTTCACGTGCGTCCGGGCCGCGGTGCAGCGGATGCGCGCGCAGGGCGAGGGCGGGCGGATCGTCGTGGTCGGCTCCCCCGCCGGGCAGCGCGGCAACGTCGGCCAGACCAACTACTCGGCCGCGAAGGCCGCCGTCGTCGGCATGGTCCGCACCTGGGCCATGGAGTGCGCGCGCGACCGGATCGCGGTCAACGCCGTGATCCCGGTGGCCGCCACGGCGATGACCCGCACGATCCCGGTGTTCGAGCCGCACGTGCGGGCCTGGGAGGAGGAGGGGCGGCCGCTGCCGGCGTGGCTGCGGGCCGGAGCCGGGTTCGGCGTCCCCGAGGACGTGGCGCAGCTGCCGGTGTTCCTCATGTCCGACAAGGCGTCCGGGATCTCCGGCCAGGCGATCGGGCTCGGCGGCGACCGGCTCTCGCTGTGGTCGCACCCGCAGGAGACCGTCACGGCGGTCGGCGGCGGCTGGACGGCGGACGGCATCGCCGACGCGTGGCCCGCGGTCTTCGCGCCCCGGGCCGAGACCGTCGGCATCCCGCCGGTGGAGGAGCCGTGAACGTCGACGACCTCGTCGCAATCGACATGCACGTCCACGCCGAGATCGGCGCCGACGGGCACACGTCCCTGGCCGAGGACCTCATGGACGCGTCCTCCGCGCACTTCGCCGCGCAGGGCGGTCGGCACCCGACGATCGACGAGATCGCCGCGCACTACCGCGAGCGGCGCATGGCCGCGGTCGTCTTCACCGTCGATGCCGAGCACGCCACCGGGCGCCGACCTATTGCAAGCGAAGAGGTCGCGGAGGCCTGCCACCGCCATCCGGATACGTTGATCCCCTTCGGCAGCGTCGACCCGTGGCGCGGCGCCGCCGCGGTGCGGCAGGCGCGGCGGCTCGCGGCCGAGCACGGGGTTCGCGGGTTCAAGTTCCACCCGAGTCTCCAGGCGTTCGATCCGAACGACCGCATGGCCTACCCGCTGTACGCCGCGATCGAGGAGCTGGGCCTGCCCGCGGTGTTCCACACCGGACAGACCGGGATCGGCGCGGGCGTCCCCGGCGGCGCGGGGATCCGGCTGCGTCACTCGAACCCGATGCTCGTCGACGACGTCGCCGCCGACTTCCCCGGCCTGCCGATCGTCCTCGCGCACCCGTCCTTCCCGTGGCAGGAGGAGGCCCTCGCCGTCGCCGTGCACAAGCCGTCCGTCCACATCGACCTGTCGGGCTGGTCGCCGAAGTACTTCCCGCCGATCCTCGTCAAGTACGCCGGCTCGCTCCTCAAGCACAAGGTGCTGTTCGGGTCCGACTATCCGCTGCTGGCCCCCGACCGGTGGCTCGCGGACTTCGCCGCGCTCGACTTCAAGGACGAGGTGCGGCCGCTCGTCCTCAAGGAGAACGCCGCCAGGCTCCTCGGCCTGAAGGGGGGATGAGCCTTGCGCGACTTCGGCATCGGGTCCTGGCCGGCGCGCCGGGCCCGCAAGACCCCGCACCGGACGGCCGTCCTGGACCCCGGCGGCCGCTTCACCTACGCCGAGCTGCACGAGCGCGTGAACCGGCTCGCGAACGCGCTGCGGGGCCTCGGCGTCGGGCGCGGCGACCGGGTGGCCTACCTGGGGCCGAACCACCACACGTTCCTGGAGGCGCTCTTCGCGAGCGGCGCGCTCGGGGCGGTCTTCGTGCCGCTCAACACCCGCCTGGCCGCACCGGAGCTGCGGCACTGCCTCGACGACTCGGGGGCCGTGGTGCTGATCCACGACCCCGCGCTGCCCGTTCCCGCTGGGCCGCGGACGATCGCGGTCGGGCCGGACTACGAGGACCTGCTGGCGGGGGCCTCGGCGGAGGCGGTCGAGGAGGCCGTGGCGCTCGACGACCCGTTCATCATCATGTACACCTCCGGCACCACCGGCCTGCCGAAGGGCGCGCTGCTCACGCACGGGAACCTCACCTGGAACGCGTTCAACGTCCTGGTCGACGTCGACCTGGCCTCCGACGAGACCACGCTGTGCACCGCGCCGCTGTTCCACACCGCGGGCCTGAACATGACCTGCCTGCCGACGCTCCTCAAGGGCGGCAGGGTGGTCCTGGAGCCGTCCTTCGACCCCGGCCGGACCCTGAAGCTCGTCGAGTCGCTGCGCGTCACCTACATGTTCGGCGTCCCGGTCATGTTCGACGCCATCGCGCGCTCCGCGGCCTGGGCCGGGGCGGACCTGTCGAGCCTGCGGCGGGTGAGCTGCGGCGGTGCGCCCGTGCCGCCCGCGACCATCCGCGCCTACCTGGAGCGGGGCGTCGTGTTCAGCCAGGGGTACGGCATGACCGAGGCGTCACCGGGGGTGCTGTTCCTGGCCGCCGAGGACAGCGCCCGCAAGGCCGGGACGGCCGGTGTGCCCCATTTCTTCACCGACGTCGCCATCGTCGGCCCCGACTCGCGACCCGTCAACACGGGCCAGCGCGGCGAGGTGATGGTCAACGGCCCCAACGTGATGCGCGAGTACTGGGGGCGGCCCGGCGACACCGCCGCCGCGTTCGCCGACGGGTGGCTGCGCACCGGCGACATCGCGACGGCCGACGCCGACGGGTTCGTGTCGATCGTGGACCGGGCGAAGGACATGTTCATCTCCGGCGGGGAGAACGTCTCCCCCGCCGAGGTCGAGACCGCGCTGGGCAGGCATCCGGCCGTCGCCGACTGCGCGGTCATCGGCGTCCCGGACGCGACGTGGGGCGAGGTCGGCCGCGCGATCGTCGTCCTCGCAGACGACACAGTGGACGGCACCGAGCTGCTGGCGTTCCTGCGCGGCAGGCTCGCCGGGTACAAGATCCCCAAGTCGGTGGTGTTCGCCGCCGCACTCCCCCGCTCCCCCACCGGGAAGATCATCCGTCGAATCCTGCGAGAGGAATACCGATGAGCCGACGAGTCACCGGCATCGAGGAGATCTGCGCCCTCGGCGGCGCCGACCTCGGGCGCACCGCCTGGCGGGAGGTCGCCCAGGACCGGGTGGACCGCTTCGCCGACGCCACCGACGACCACCAGTGGATCCACACCGACCCCGTCCGCGCCGCCGACGGGCCGTTCGGGGCGGCCATCGCGCACGGGTATCTCACGCTGTCGCTGGTCATCCCGATGTTCAACGAGCTCTTGGCGATCGACGGCGTCACCGCGAGCGTCAACTACGGGCTCAACCGCGTCCGCTTCCCGGCTCCGGTGAAGGTGGGCGAACGCATCCGCCTCCACGCCGTCGTGGCAGAGGCGGAGGAGGTCAAGGGCGGCGCGCAGCTCACGCTGGACTTCACCGTGGAGATCGAGGACGGCCCGAAGCCGGCGTGCGCGGCCCAGGCCGTGTACCGCTACTACGCCTGAGGCTCAGCGGAGGAGCGGTTCCCCGGCGGCGATGACGGCGCGGATGGCGTCGCGCGACTGGGAGAGCGCGTCGATGGACGCTTCGATGCGGGCCTGCTCGCGCTTGAGGTCGGCGACGAGGTCGGCGCAGATGGGGACGAGGTTCCCGGCCTGCTCGGTGAGGCACGGCAGCACGGTGCGGATGGTGGCCGTACTGAGGCCGGCGTCGAGGAGCTGGCGGATGCGGCGGGCGACCTCGATGTCGAGGTCGGTGTAGTCGCGGTAGCCGGAGGCGTCGCGGCCGGGGGTGAGCAGGCCCTGCTCCTCGTAGTAGCGCAGCAGGCGGGCGGGGACGCCGGTGCGCTCGGCGGCGGTGGAGATCTGCATGTGACCAGCGCCTCTCGGGCTCGGGCTTGCCTTCTCATCGATGTCAAGGTTGAGCCTAGCAGGGTGAATGCCAATGGAACTCGAAGTCCCGCTCCGCCTCGTCCCGCCCGGCCGCTGGTCATGCTCGCCGGTTTCGTCCTGCTCGTGTTCTGCACCGGCTCAGCCGAGTACCTCGTCTCCGGCGTCCTGCCGCAGCTCGCGGCCGACGCCCGGGTCGACATCGCCACCGCCGGCCAGACGGTGACCGCCTACGCGCTGGGGGTCGCGGTCGGCGGCCCGATCGTCACCGTGCTCACGGCGCGGCTGCCGCGCAAGGGTCTGGCGCTGGGCCTGGCCGGCGTGTTCATCGCCGGGACGGTTCTGACGGTGATGGCGCCGGGGTTCGGGTGGATCATCGTCGGCCGCGTCGTCTCGGCGTGCAGCCAGGCGACGCTGTTCGCGATCGCGCTGACCGCCTCGGCGACGGCGCTGGGAGCGGAGAAGGCCGGGAGGGCGATCGCGATCGTCGCCTCCGGGCTCACCGCCGCCACGGTGCTGGGTGTGCCGCTCGGCGCGCTCCTGGGCAGCGGGTCGGGCTGGCGGCAGCCGTTCGGCGTCATCGCCGCGGCCGCGGTCGTCGGGCTGGGCCTGCTGGCGTGGGCGATGCCGCGCACGCCGCGGCCGGAGACCGGTGTGGCCGATGAGATCCGGACGCTGCTGCGCGCGCCGGTCCTGCTCGCGGTGGCGACCACGGTGGTCGGGTTCGCCGGGGTCGGGATCGTGTTCACCTACCTCGTGCCGCTGCTGACCGACGTGACGGGCCTGGCCGCGGGCGCGGTGCCCGCGCTGCTGCTGGCGTACGGGGTCGGCGGTTTCGCGGGGAACCTGGTGGCCGGGCGCCTGGCCGACCTCGCGCTGGGCCGCACGCTCGCGGGCGTGCTCGTCGCCCTGGTCGCGGTGCTCGCCGCGTTCCCGCTCGCGGCCGGACAGGCTTGGGCCGCAGTGGTCCTCGTGCTGGTGCTGGGGCTGCTGTCCTCGGCGATCATCGCGCCGCTGCAATCGCTGGTGCTGCGCCACGCGGGCGCGGCGCCGACGCTGTCGCTGGCGGTGAACGTCGGCGCGTTCAACCTGGCCAACGCCATCGGGGCGGCCCTCGGCGGCGCGGTCGTCGCCGCCGGGCTGCTGCGATGGGAGGGCTGGTTCGGCGCCGGGTTCGCGGTGCTGGGGCTGGTGCTGGCGGCCGTGGCGCTGCGCGCGCGGGTCCGCGAACCGGAGCCCGCCGCGGCGTGAAGGTGTGCGGCCCCGGGGCACATAGCCCCGGGGCCGCTCGTTCAGCGGACCCTGGTCAGCTCGATCATCGTGGAGGCGTAGTCGGCCGGGCCCAGGTCCAGGTCGAGGCCGTGGGTGGCGAGGACCGCGCCGTGGTGGACGCGGCCGGTGCGCGCGTCCTCGTAGCGGCCGTCGAGGTCGAGGCCGTGGAGCTTGACCAGCGGGTCGCGGTAGCCGAGGCGGCGGGAGTGCCGCCAGGCGAGGACCACAGTGGTGTCGTCGCGGTCGTACTGCACGCCCGCGGCCTGCCCGGCCTTGAGCGGGTGGCGCCGTCCATGTTGGACGACGGGGCGGATGCGCTTGTAGTCGGCCACCAGCTCGGCGCCCCTCGCCAGCTCCTCGTCGCTCCAGATCCGCAGGTCGCCGCCGACGGCGAGCACACCGGCCATGGCGACGCGGAAGCGGAAGTCGAGCGGGATCACCCTGCGGGTGAAGGGGTTCGGCGAGTCAGTGACCCACGCGCCCATGATGCGCGCGGGGTAGACCTGCGCGAAGCCCTCCTGGATCTCGATGCGGTCCAAAGCGTCCGTGTTGTCCGAGGTCCACACCTGGTCGGTGCGGCGCAGGATGCCGAAGTCCACGCGACCGCCGCCCGAGGAGCAGGACTCGATCCGCAGCGCCGGGTGGTCGGCGCGGAGGCGGTCGAGGATGCGGTACAGGTTGCGGGTGTGGTCGAACCAGAGGCGGTCGGGGTCGGCCGAGCCGGGCCACCCGGCCTCGGTGAAGGGCCGGTTCATGTCCCACTTGAGGAAGTCGATCTCGTTGGCGCTCAACAGGTCGTCGAGCCAGTGGTGCATCCACTCGGCGACCTCGGGCTTGGCGAGGTTGAGCACCAGCTGCTGGCGCACCTCGCTGCGGCGGCGGTGCGGCTGGTGGTAGACCCAGTCGGGGTGAGCGCGGTACAGGTCCGAGTCGGGGTTGACCATCTCGGGCTCGACCCACAGCCCGAACCGCATGCCGGTCTCGTGGACGCGTTTGATCAACGGGCCCAGGCCGTCGGGGAACCGGTCGGGGTTCGGGGTCCAGTCGCCGAGCCCGGCCCGGTCGCTGACGCGCGCGCCGAACCAGCCGTCGTCCATGACGAACAGCTCGCAGCCCATTGCCGCGGCCCGCTCGGCCAGCCGCATCTGGTCCTCGGCGGTGAAGTCGAATTCCGTTGCCTCCCAGGAGTTGTAGAGGACCGGGCGGTCCTCCTCGGGGTGCGGCAGGACGTGGGCGAGCGCGTACTCGTGCCAGGCGCTCGCGGCCCCGGCGAACCCGCCGTCCGCGTACAGCCCGGCCGCGACCGGGGTCTCCAGGACCTCCCCCGCGACGAGGCTGATCGAGACGGGGTCGTGGCCGAACCCGGCGGAGACGGCGACGCGCCCGGCGGGGTCCTTCTCGACGGTGATGCGCCAGGTGCCGCTCCAGGCGAGGGTGGTCGACCAGGTCTCGCCGCGGGTCTCGGTGGCCTGGCCGTCGTCGATCGTGATCCACGGGTTGGCCTGATGGCTGGTGACGCCGCGGCGGGAGCCGATCACGGTCTCGCCGTAGGGAACGGGGGTGCGGGTCAGCTGGGTCTCGGCGCCCCATTCACCGTGGAGGCGGCTGAGCCGGGGCGCATCGAGATCGGGGACGGCCCAGGTCGCCGAGTCGGCGCGCAGGACCTCGATTGGCTCAGTGCCGTTGTTCTGCAACGTGATCGAGCGTTCGATGACGTCGGAGTCGGGGTGCGAGCGGTACCGGGTGCGCACTTCGAGCGGATAGTGCCGGTCGGCGAAGACGAGCGTGAGCGCGTCGTCGGCCTCGGACGCCTCGCGGAACTCCAGTTCGAGGTCGCGGGTGCCGTCACCGAAGCGGACCTGGACGCCGGTGTGGCCGTACTGGAACGCCGAGGCGGCGCTGAGGTCCAAGGGCGCCTCGCGCCCGATGACGGGCCGGAAGGGCGACGCGGGCAGGTCGAGGAGGGCCAGCGCCTGCTCGGCGGTCAGCCGCGGTCCCCAGTGGAGTCCGTGGAGCCGGTCGTGGTCGTCCAGGGCCACGACGTAGCTCGTGTGCGGGGTGTCGACGGCCCAGAGGCGGGGTTCGCGCGCTGGCATGCGGTGTCCTTTCGCGGGTGTGCGGTGGTGCGGCGCCCGTGGGAAGGGCCCGCCCCGGGGAGGTGGAGCGGGCGCCGGCCCGGGTGCCTCCGGTCAGTGCCGGGGCGGCCCGGAGGTCTCCCGGACGAGGAGCTCCGGGGAGCGCCAGACGGGTCGGGGCCGTTCGCGGCCTTCGAGTTTCGCGTGCAGCAGTTCGAACGCGCCGCGCCCGACGCCCCGGAAGTCGAGGTCGATGGTGGTCAGCGGCGGCACGTTGAAGGCGGCGAGGGGGCTGTCGTCGCAGCCGACGACGCTGAGGTCGCCCGGGATTGAGCGTCCGGCGCGGTGGGCGGCGTGGAGGACGCCGAAGGCGAGGTCGTCGTTGCCGCACATGATCGCGGTGACGTCGGGGTCGGCGACGAGCGCGGCCGCGGCCTCGGCGGCGGATCCGATCGTCCATCCCGACTGGACCGGTTCGGGCGCCTCGACGCCGACCTCGGCGAGCGCGTCGGCCCAGCCGTCCTGGCGTCTGGCCCTGCCGGGCATCGCGAGGTAGTGGACCGTGCGGTGGCCCATGGACAGCAGGTACCTCGTGGCCCGCTCGGCGACCGCCCGGTCGTCGAGCGAGACGAGCCAGTCCGCGGCGTCCGGTTCGCGGCTGAGCTTGTCGTCGCCGGTGGCCACGACCGCGCCCGGGCGGGCCTCCCTCAGGATCCGGCGGGCGCGGGTGGTGGTGTCGTCGTGGGCGATGACGATCGCGGGTGCGCCGTCGTGAGAGAGGCGGCTGAGGATGTCGTCGTCGGTGTAGGTCTGGTCCGGGTCGAGCACCGAGATGAGGACGGTGAAGCCGGCGGCGGCGGCACCGTCCTCGATGCCGCGGAGCGTCTCGGCGGTGCCGTACAGGGCGGTGTCGAACGTGAAGACGGTGACCGACCGCACGGCGCCGCCCGCGAGGGTCCGCGCCGACCGGTTGGGCCGGTAGCCCAGCTCGCTGATGGCGGCCTTGACCTTGGCGCGGGTGGCGTCGGCGACCTGCGGCGCGTCGTTGATGACACGCGAGACGGTCTGATGCGACACCCCCGCCCGCTTGGCCACGTCGAAGATCGAGACGGGCCTGGCTCCGGCAGCGCTCATGTGGTCGGTCACCTTCCGTTGCGTTATTCGGCGTTCGCGAGTTCGACGACCGCTTCGGCCGCGGCCTGGGCGTCCTTCTGGCCCAGCCACACCTGATTGAACTCGTCGAGCGCGGCGGTGCCGAAGGCGGCGTCGTTCATCGACAGCGGATACCCGATGGCGGTGCCCTCGGCGGCCTCCTGGAACCCGGTCACGTCGATGCCCTCGCCGGCCCAGTAGTCGGCGAACGCGCCGTTGAGCGAGGCGACGCCGGGCCAGACCGAGCCGGACTCGGCGGCGATCCGCTGGGCCTCTTCCGATCCGAGGAACTCCACGAACTCCCAGGCCTCGTCGGGGTGCTCGGTCCCGGCGTAGACGGCGTGGGAGAGGCCGTTGATGACGGTGCCGGAGCCGACCGGGCCCGTCGGCAGGTTGGCGACCGCCCAGTCCCCGGCGTCGATGCCGTCGCGGTACGCGGAGAGGGTCCAGGACCCGTCGAGGGCGGTAGCGGCCTGGCCGGAGATCACGTAGTCGGCGGGCGGTCCGCCGTTGGGCTGGTTGGTGACCTCGGCGGGCACGGCCACGTTCCACTTGTTGTAGAGGTCGGCGGTGAACTGGAGGGCTTCGACGCATTCGGGCGCGTCGATCGCGTACTCGCCCCACGGCTCGGTCTGGAGCGCGCAGCCGTTCTGGACGCCGTAGTTCCACCAGTCGGTCTGGCCGGTCGAGGACCCCATCGCGGTCCCGTACTGGACGATGTTCTCGGAGTCGAAGTCCGGCGAGAGCGCGTTGTCGCCGTTCGCGTCGAGCGTCAGCTTCTGGAGCAGCTCGACGTAGGTGCCGCCGTCGACGGGGTTCCAGGTGAGGCCTTGGACCTCGGCCGGGTCGACCCCGGCGGCTTCGAGGGCGTCGAGCCGGTAGACCAGGGCGATCGAGTCCCAGTCCTTCGGCAGGCCGTACTGCTCGCCTTCGAACGTCCAGGTGTCGTAGAGCGCCGCGGGGTAGATCGAGGTGTCGAGGCCGGACTCCTCGATCTGGTCGGTGAGCGGCAGCAGCACCCCGTTGGCGGCGAAGGTGGGGAAGCGCGAGACGTGGTCCCAGAAGACGTCGGGCGCGTCCTCGGCGGCGAACTGCGTGTCCAGACCGGGCCAGTAGTCGTCCCAGGGGTTCTGTTCGAGTTCCACTTCGATGTCGGGGTGGGTCTCGTTGAAGGCGGCGATCATCGCCTCGACCGCCGGTCGCTGGTTGTCGTCCCAGAAGGCGTACCGGAGCACGACCGCTCCGTCATCGTCGCCGCCGCAGGCGGCGAGGCCGAGCGGGGCGGCGACGGCCAGCGCCGCGAGAGCGGCCGCACGCGTCTTGTTCATGTTCTTGGCCTTTCGGTGAGAGGTTCGGGTCGGGCGGGCGTCATTTCATGCCGCTCAGGGCGATCGAGCGGACGATGTGGCGTTGGAAGGCGAGGAACACCACGATGAGCGGCAGCAGCGCCATCGCGGATGCGGCCAGCACCAGGTGGTACTCCTGGTTGAACTGGGACTGCATCTGGGCGATCCCGCGCGTGATGACGCGGGTCGACTCCGAGTGGCTGATGATCAGCGGCCACAGGAGGTTGTTCCAGGTGTTGACGAAGCTGATGATCGCGAGCGTGCCGAGGATCGGCCTGGCCATGGGGACCATGACCCGCCACAGGATCGTGAACGTGCCGGCGCCGTCGATGCGGGCGGCGTGCTCGATCGAGACGGGGATGGTCTTGAAGTACTGGCGGACCAGGAACACCCCGTAGGGCATGAGGAATCCGAACACGAACGGCAGGATCAGTCCCAGGTGCGTGTCGACCAGGCCCAGCTCGCGCACGATGATGAACGTCGGCACCAGCGTCACGATCTGCGGGACCATGAGCGTCGCGATGTAGGCCCAGAAGAGGGCGTCCCTGCCGGGGAAGTCGAGGCGGGCGAAGGCGTAGGCGGCGAGGGTGGAGAACACCAGCTGGCCGATCGTGACCGCGACGGCGACGATCAGGGAGTTGACTGCGAACGTCGCGAAGTCGTAGCCGCTCCAGACTTCGGCGAAGTTCGTCAGGATCGGGTTCGCCGGCGGGGACCACGGTTCGGAGGTCAGGATCTCCTGCTTGGACTTGAACGCCGCGTTCAGCGTCATCAGGAACGGTCCCACCGAGAGCAGCGCCCCGGCGAGGAGGGCGAGGTAGAGGAGGATCTTCTTCACCACGGCGGGCTCCTAGCTGAAGTCGTAGACGGTGCGCTTGCGGAAGAACACGACCTGGGCCAGCGTGATCGCGGCGATGATCGCGAAGAGGACGACCGCGAGCATCGACCCGTACCCGGCGCTGCGCTGGGTGAACGACTCCAGGAAGATCTGGTAGTTCAGGGTCGAGGTGGCGCCGTCGGGGCCGCCGGCGGTCATGACGTGGATGGTGTCGAAGACCTGGAACGAGCCGATGACGCTGGTGATGAGCACGAACAGCATGGCCGGGCGCAGCAGCGGCAGCGTGATCTTGAAGAACCGGTAGGCCGGGGCGGCGCCGTCGACATCGGCCGCCTCGTAGAGCTCGGTCGGAATCGACTGGAGCCCGGCCAGGAAGAACAGCATCGTGTAGCCGGTGTACTGCCAGACGTTGACCGAGGCGATCACCGGCATCGCCCAGGCCGAGTCCGTCAGCCATGAGGGCCCGTCGATCCCGAAGAGCGCCAGGAACTTGTTCAGGCCTCCGTTGACCGGGTCGAACAGCCACCGCCAGATCACGCCGAGCGCCACCGGCATGGCCATCCACGGCAGCACGTACAGGACGCGGAAGGTGTTGCGGGCCTTGATCTTCGCGTTGAGCGCGAGCGCGAGCAGCAGCGCCAGCACGGTCTGGGCGGGGATGTTCAGCAGCACGTAGTAGAACGTGTTGCCGATCGACTGGAGCGCCCGCTCGTCCCCGGCCAGCTCCCGGTAGTTGTCCAGGCCGACGAACTCGGGGTCGGACAGGAAGTTCCAGTCGAAGAAGCTCAGGGCGACGACGACCACGATCGGGGTGAGCAGGAAGAGCGCGAAGCCGGCGAGGCTCGGCGCGAGCATCGCGTAGGCCTCGACGGCCGTCCGGGGGCTCCACCGCCGCGCCGTTCCGGGCGGCGTTCGACGGATGTTCGCGGGCGCCGGCGCTGGACGCGCCTCGGGAAGGGTTCGCATGGCACCTGACCTGTCATTTCAATCAGCATTGATCCGCTCGAACGTTAGCGCTAACGGCCCTTTCGTGTCAAGGAGCAACATGAATATTCTTGTGTATCAATATTAGAAAGGTGTTTTTACTGTTCAGAGCCATGAACAAGATTGATGTTCTTCCATCGCCACACTTGACCGCACACATGGGACCGATCTAGGCTGATAATCCGTTAGCGCTAACAGTCTTCGTCCACCCCCTTCGAAAGGCAGTCCGCGATGACCGCTGTCCCTCGACCCATCCGGCGCCGGCGCCGCACGCTCGGCGTGCTGGCCGCCGCGCTGGCCCTGACCGGCTCCCTGTTCGCCGCCACCGCCCCCTCGGAGGCCCAGGTCTCCACGCAGAGCGTCCTCGTGGTGGACGCCGGGGCGCCCATCCGTCCCGTGACCCAGGTCGGCAACGGCATGCTCTACGGCCTGTCCGACGCGGGCAAGCCGCCGCTCTCGCTGCTGATGCCCTTGAACCTCAACACGTTGCGGCAGCCGCCGCCGAACCACGACCACATCCCCAACGGCGAGACCGAGCCGATCGGCGACACGCTCGACGTCGCCGCGAACGCGAAGGCCGCCGGGGCGACCATCACCGTCGACATGGCCGACTCGCTGCCGGGCTTCCCCTACCAGTGGTTCGGGTGGACCGACTGGCTGGGCCGGGTCGACCGGATGATCGCCGACGCCGAGGCCCGCCCCGACATCACCAACATCGCCTCGTGGGAGCCGTGGAACGAGCCGGACTGGACCTGGCCGAGTTCGGCGGGCAGCTTCAACGACGGCTGGGCCCGCACCTACCAGCGGATCCGCTTGAGCGACCCGACGACCCCGATCATGGGGCCGAGCATCTCGTCGTGGAACGAGTCCTCGATCCGGGGCTTCCTGACCGCGGCCAAGGCCTCGAACACCGTCCCGCAGGTCATCTCCTGGCACGAGCTGTCGGGCTGGCAGAACGTGGACGACCACGTCGCCGCCTACCGGGCCCTCGAACGCTCGCTCGGCATCGGCCCGCTGCCGATCTCGATCAACGAGTACGCCGGGACCGGCGAGATCGACGTGCCCAGCACCGTCAACCACTATGTGGCCCAGTTCGAGCGCTCGGGCGTGCGCGATGCCGAGCGGGCGTTCTGGTACGAGGCCGGCACGCTCAACGGCCTGCTCCACAACAACCAGCCGACCGCCTCGTACTGGATGTACCAGTGGTACGCGCAGCAGAGCGGCGACATCGTCAACGTCGTCCCCACCGCCTACAACGACGCCGTCGCCTCCTACAACTCCACCGCCGGGGAGGTGAGCGTCGTCTTCGCGGGCGAGTCCGGGAACAACACGATCCAGGTCAACGGGCTCGGGTCCTTCGGCTCCTCGGTGAGGGGGACTTTGGAGTACGTGCCGGGATCGGGCCGCACCACGCCGGTCGGCGGGGCGACCCACGTCTCGACGCAGAACTACACCGTCACGAACGGCACGGTCAGCGTGCCCGTGGCCAACCAGGACTACCTCGGCGCGTACCGCCTGGTCCTCACCCCGGCGCAGTCCGGCGGCGACACCGGCGCGCTGCGCTCGACCAGTGCCGGGAAGTGCCTGGACGTGCCGAACTCCTCGACCGCGCAGGGGACCCAGACCGCGCTGTGGACCTGCCACGGCGGGACCAACCAGCAGTGGACCCGCAGCGCCTCGGGCGAGATCAGCGTGTACACCGGCTCGTCGCGGATGTGCCTGGACGCCTACAACAACCAGACCACTTCGGGGACGCCGGTCATCATCTGGCCGTGCACCGGCGCGACCAACCAGCAGTGGAACTTCAACGGCAACGGGAGCATCTCCAGCCGGCAGTCCGGCCTGTGCATCGACGTCGAAGGGGCCTCCACCGCGAACGGCGCCAAGATCGTGCTGTGGACCTGCCACGGCCGCACCAACCAGCAGTGGACCCTCACCTGAGCACCGGTCCCCCGTCCGTCTCTTCCACAATTCTGTTGAACTTTCAAGTTTCTGTGCGGAGGGACACGAAATCCAGGGCACATCCGAGCAATTAGGTTTGCCTTACCTAGGCTTCCGGCGTGCTCGACACCCGACCGACGACCGAGGTCCGCGACCGCCCCCGTGCGGCGCGGACCGTCGTCGTGTTCGCCGTCGGCCTTGCGGCCCTTGGCCTGTGCATCGCCTTGAGCCTCGCGCTCGGGACTAGGCCCGTCCCGCTGCACACCGTGGTCGACGCGCTCCTGGGCCGCGGCCAGGGCCCCGACGCCCTCGCCGTCACCGGCATCCGGGTCCCCCGCACGCTCATCGCCATCGCGGTCGGCGCCGCCCTCGGCTTGGCCGGGGCGCTCAGCCAGGGCCTCACCCGCAACCCGCTCGCGTCGCCGACGACTCTGGGCGTCAACGCCGGGGCCGCGCTCGCCGTGGTGACCGCGGTGCACCTGCTCGGGCTCACCCGGCCCGCCGAGTTCGCGCCGTTCGCGTTCGTCGGGGCGGCACTGGCGGCGGTGGCCGTGTTCGCGCTGGCCGGGCGCGCCGGGGACCTCGACCCGGTCCGCTTGGCGCTCAGCGGAACCGTGCTCGCCACGGTGTTCGCGGCCTGGACTTCCGCGGTGCTCCTGGCGAGCGACCAGACACTGGACGAGGCCCGCTTCTGGCTCGTCGGGTCCCTCGCCTCCCGCGACCTCGGCATGCTCGCGGCCGTCGCCGCCCCGCTCGCGGTCGGCGCGGTCCTGGCCTTCACCGTCGCCCCCGCGCTCAACGCGCTCGCGCTCGGCGACGAGTCGGCCGCGGCCCTCGGCGTTCCGGTGGGCCGCACGCGGCTCGTCGGCGGCCTAGCGGCGGTGCTGCTGGCGGCCTCGGCCGTGTCCGTGGCCGGTCCGATCGCCTTCATCGGCCTGGCCGCCCCGCACCTGGTGCGCTTCGTCCTCGGCCGCGACCACCGGCTGCTGCTGCCCGGCTGCCTCATCGGCGGTCCGGTCCTGCTGCTCGCCGCCGACATCCTCGGGCGGATGCTGCTGCGCCCCACGGAGATCGAGGTCGGGATCGTCACCGCGTTCCTCGGCGCGCCGCTACTGGCGGTCCTGGCCCGGAAGGCGACGCGGTGAACGCCATCGCTCGGCAGCGGCGCCGCACCGCGATCCTCGCTTTGGCGGGCCTGGTTCTGCTCGCCGCGCTGATGCTCACCGGGATCAGCATGGGCCGCAACCCGGTCGCGCCCGACAAGGCCCTGGCCGCGCTGTTCCTCGGCACCGGCGACAGCGGGGACGTCCTGCTCATCGGGCGGTTCCGCACCCCGCGCGTGCTCGCCGCCGTCATCGCCGGGGCCGGGCTCGCCGTCGCCGGGACGCTGCTGCAACGCGTGGCGCGCAACCCGCTCGCGAGCCCCGACGTCGTCGGCATCACCGGCGGCGCCTCCCTCGGCGCGACCGCCGCGATGGCCTTCGGGCTCAATGCGACCCTGACGCCGCTCGCGGCGCTCGCGGGCGGGCTCATCGCCGCGCTCGTACTCAGTCTCTTGGCGTGGAAGCGGAACATCGACCCGCTGCGGCTGGTCCTGGTCGGCCTCGCCGTCCAGGCCGGGCTCACCGCCGCCGTCAACCTCTTCATCGTGCGCTTCCCCGCCGAACTCGCGTCCTCGGCGCTGCGCTGGACCACCGGTTCCCTCTACGGCCGCAACTGGACCGAGGTGATCATCGGGGCCGGAGCCATCGCGGTAGCGACCGGCGCGGCCTTCGCGCTCCACCGGCGCCTCGCCGTGCTCGACCTCGGCGACGACGCCGCGGGCGCGCTCGGCGTCCGCCCCGGGCCCGCCCGCCTCCAGCTCCTCGCCGCCGCTGTCGTCCTCGCCTCGCTCGCGGTCGCGCTCACCGGCCCGGTCGGGTTCGTGGCCCTCGCGGTGCCGCACCTGGTCCGGCGCGTCGCCGGTCCCCCGACCGCCGGGACGCTCGGCCTGAGCGCCCTGGCCGGGGCGGTGCTCCTGCTCGCGGCCGACCTGGTGGCGCAGCACGTCCTGCCGATCGACGGCCTCCCGGTCGGCGTCGTCACCTCCACGCTCGGAGCTCCGCTTCTGCTGGCGCTCCTGGCCCGACAGCACCGGAGCAGCCGATGACCAACGCCATCACCGCCGCGGGCCTGCGCCTCGCCTACGGCCGCACCGCGATCGTCGACGGCCTCGACCTCGACCTGCCCGGCGGCGCCGTCACCGCGATCGTCGGGCCCAACGCCTGCGGCAAGTCCACCCTCCTGCGCGGCCTCGCACGCCTCATCGCCCCCGAGGCCGGGACCGTGGCCGTCGACGGCGAGGACGTCCACCGCATGAGCGCCCGCGCCCTCGCCCGCCGCCTCGGCCTGCTCCCCCAGCAGCCCACCGCACCCGACGGGATCAGCGTCGAAGCGCTCGTGCGCCTCGGCCGCTACCCGCACCAGAAGGCGTTGCGGCCCTGGTCGAAAGCCGACCAGGACGCCGTCGAGTCGGCGCTGGAGCGGACCGGGACCGCCGCGCTGCGCGATCGCGCCGTCGACACGCTCTCCGGCGGCCAGCGCCAGCGCGCCTGGATCGCGCTCGCGCTCGCGCAGGACACGCCGCTGCTGCTGCTCGACGAGCCGACCACGTTCCTGGACCTGCGCCACCAGATCGACGTCCTCGACCTGGTCGCCGACCTCAACGACGGCGGCCGCACGGTCGTCATGGTCCTGCACGACCTCGGCCAGGCCGCCCGGTACGCCGACCACCTCGTGGTCATGCACGAGGGCGCCCCGGCCGCCGCCGGTCCGCCCGCCGAAGTGCTCACCGCCGAGCTCGTCGAGGCGGTCTTCGGCGTCGCCTGCCGGGTCGTCCCCGACCCCGAGACCGGCACGCCCCTGGTGGTCCCGCGCGCGAGCGCCCGCCACCGCGCGGCTTCCTGAAGCCGCCCAAGGACACCCCGCAGCCGAAAGGAACCCGATGAACTCCAGACTCCTGCGCGCCGCCGCGGGCCTGCTCACCGCGGTCGCGCTCGCCGCGACCGCGGCCTGCGGGGCCGCCACGGCCACCAGCGACGCGGGCGAC